>CAZWRT010000036.1:0-26897 GCA_964636375.1 uncultured Lachnobacterium sp.
GGGGATGTAGCCTGTGCAAAGGATATCCGTCTGTATTATCCCAGGTCCTTTTTCCTGAACAGGCTTGACTTGTACCAGAAACAAAAAATCGATAAAGAAAAGTCCCAGGAGTATTACTGTGGACGGGTGCTGTCGCTGCAGGCAGTCCTGCAGATGCTGCAGACTTTCGCATTGTATGTAGTGTTGATTTATCGCTTTCTGCAGGGCGGAATAGAGATAGGCTACTTTTCGCTGGCAGTTTCATCTATTGGAATTTTTATGGGAGCGGTAAAAAATATTTCTGCAGCCTGGAATCAGATCATAAAGAATGTTGTTTTTCTGGACTATCTGGATCGCTTCCGCAGCCTGCCCGAACGGTTTGACGGAGAGAACGAGCTGGCGGGAGAAATGTTGTATGTAGAGTTCCGGGATGTCTGGTTCCGTTATCCCGGAGCAGAAAAGTATTCGCTGGAGGCTGTGAATGTGACCCTTAACAAGGGTGAAATTATGACTATCGTCGGGGAAAACGGTTCCGGCAAGACAACGTTTGTAAAACTGCTGCTGGGGCTGTACAGACCGACAAAGGGTGAAATTCTGTTAAACGGCGTAAATATAGACAGGTATTCGGATGAAGCGTACAGGAAGATTTTTGCACCTGTGTTTCAGGATTATCAGTTGTTTGCCTATACCATAAGGGAGAACCTTGTGTTTGACGGGGAGTATCACAAGGCGGAGGCGGAAGTGCTTCTGGCAGAGCTGGGTCTGGATAAAAAAATAGGCAGCCTGCCAGATGGAGTAGAGCAGTATGTGGGAAAAGGCTATGAGAAAAGCGGGGTGGATTTTTCAGGAGGTGAGAGTCAGAAGCTTGCCATTGCAAGGGCATTGCTGAAGGGCAGCGTCTGTGTGGTGCTGGATGAGCCCACGGCAGCGCTGGACCCCATTGCCGAAATGGAGCTTTACAGGCAGATTAACGGGCTGGCAGGAGAGAAGTCCTGTGTGTTTATCACTCATCGGCTGGCCGGCGTCCGATTCAGCAGCCGGATATTGTATTTTGAAAATGGGCATATTGCCGAACAGGGAAGCTGTCAGGAACTTTTGGATAAGGAAGGGAAATTTCATGAGTTTTATCAGCTGCAGGCGCAGATGTATTGATGAGCCCATCAGAGGGTAGTTTAATAAATTGATTGAATCGCCGTGTACCGAGCGAAATTTTTTAAATATCATAAAAAAACATTGCATTTTGCTAAAATTATAGTATAATAAACTTGTAAGCTTTTTTATGATTAATAATAATATAATAGTAGGTAATTAGGTTAGGAGGATGTTATGAGTAAAAAACTATGTAAACTGTCAGCACTTTTCGTCGCTTTCGCAATGTTGTTTTCTGTTTGTGTTATTCCTGCTCATGCAGGGGATTTGGCATCTGATGATACTATCGCCTGTGCAGAGGAATTAAAAAAGGAGTATCACGAGGCAATTAACAAATATGACATAGAAATTAATCAAGAATATCACGCTAACAGTTATGAAGCAAATATAACTTTTAACAGGATTCTCGAGTCTATAGAATCCAATGACAGTGAGCTGCGTTCTCATTATTCCGGTTCATATATCAATGATGACGGCTATTTGGTGGTAGCGCTTTGTTGTGACACTGGAAACTGTAAAAAAGAAATTGAGGATAATTTAAGCTGCTCAGAGGTCTTGTTTGAGGAGGGAATCGGATCTTATTATTATGGGCAAAAAAATTTAGATGCAATTAATAAACAAATTGCGTTATTATCGAAAAGAGTTAAAAGTGACAAGGCTGTTTCAGCAGAGGTTCAGTCTCTGATGCAATCTTTGCCACGCACGAGTTATAATACGGAGAACAATACAACTTCCATTATTTTTAATGTAAGCGAAGATGTTGAAAAAACAGTTATAAAATCCGAAAATTTAACCAATCATGCCGACACGGAAAAAGCACCCATGAAGCTCTCTGATTCAGAGTTAGAGGCCCTTAAACAGTATCATGATCTGATTGCTACATTCAAGGAAAATGTGAATTGTCCAGATGAGATATCTTATACCGTTTGTTCGGACTATCAACCGGTAAAAGACCAAACGGAATCATGGCGTCCGGGGCGTTATATTCTTGTTTACAATAATCCTTCCGCAGGTAAGGGCTCTGGACTTAGTACGGGATACCGAGCTAAATATACTCAAAATGGTACAACATATTATGGCTTTGTAACTTGTGCTCATGGTACAAGTGTTGGAAATTCTGTTTATATATCTAATAATGTATCTTCGGTAAATAAATTGGGAATCATTCTTAACAGATCATATGGTGGCAGAATTGATGTTTCGTTTATTAGAATGACGAATGAGAATTATACCAATGGTAATGCGATTTATTATACCGGTTCTCAGGCAGGAGAAACAACCCCAGGAAGAATACTTGATGGCACTCAAACCACCGCGGCACTAAATGCCTGCATATATAAATCAGGTGCCAAAACATATTTAACCTCTGGGTATGTATCAAGTAATTCTTGTTCCGATTATTGGAATGGCATCTATTTTTATGATTTAATGCAGGCAGATAGAAATATGGCTGATGAAGGCGATAGCGGTGCTGTTACTTATATTATAGACAGAAACACAATCTACGGAACGGCGGTTGGTGTACTGAAAGGAGCTTCAGGTGATGGAAGAACGGTCTTTACTAAGGCAAGTAATATTCAATCTGATTTCGGTGCAGTCGCATATTAAAATAAATTAGATGGGAGTCAGGCGGCACAGTGTGCCGTCTGACTATAGGGATCATATATGAAAAAGACATTTTTTATTATAATAGTTATGTTAGCTCTTACCGGCTGCTCTGCAAGTAAAGAAACAATGTCGGAAAATTCAATAGCTATGGATTATTTATCTCAATGTAATGTGAAAAACAGCCATATTGATACTGTTAAGTATGAAGAAATATCTTCTTATAAAAATACTCCTCCCACAAGGAATTTAACATACATTTCAAAAAATATTGATGAAGTCTTAGAATCATTTTATTCTATCGAATTCTCTGAAGATGATATAATAAATCAAGGGGATTTTTTGATGTTTGAGTTGGTATTATTGAAAAAAGATGAAACCTCTGTTTTTACAGATGAAAGAGCAAAGCTGATGATTGGAACAGGCATGTTTGATGAATCAGTGGAAAAAGAGTTAACAGGGAAACCAGTAAATGAAACGTATGTTTTTAATGCGGGTGACAAAGTGAAAGAATTTTATAACATTTCGGATGCGGAAAAATTGATCATAAAGCCGATAGAAATATATCAGTATAATATATTGGGCAGCGACACGCAAACTTTCCTTAATGAGAATAACTTTTCGGGTTTAAAAGATTTATATATATATCTTTTTAATTTGAAAGTCGATGAGCATGATTTTGAAAAGAATACTGCGATAAAAAATGAATTTATTTCGTATGCCATAGAAAAATGCACATTTACAATTTCATATGATGACTTAAAAAACTATTCAACAAAAGTTTTTGAAGAGCATATGCATTCAGCAGAGTCGCTGGGCATCAATATTGACGACTATTACACAAATGTGCTGTCTCTCAATGAAGATGAGTTTTTCAAAATGTGTGCAGATACTGCAGAATATGAAATTAAAAAATGTCTGTTGACAGGGGCTTTATCACACCATTTCAGTATAAATGTCAGTAATGATTACATTGAAAAATTTTGTGAAGCAGGTAAGATAGACTATTCAGACAGCGTTCTTAAAGCGTATGCAGATTATTTTTGTTTAGAATCGCTTGTAATTTCAGAATTTGTTGATCTTATATAAGCTTTTGTATAGATGAAAAATATAAAGAAAGTATAAGGCTCCCGATCTCGGGGAGCCTTTTCGCAGTCCGTACGGGAATCGAACCCGTGTTTCCGCCGTGAGAGGGCGGCGTCTTAACCGCTTGACCAACGAACCGTCTATTATATTAACACAACCGGGAGTGTTTGGCAAGTTTTTTTATCATTTTTATTTTTTTACGTCATATAACTAAAATAGAATGATTTCAGGGAGACGGAATTAATATGGCGGATTATGGCGTGCATAGAGAGGCAATCGTGCCCACAGACGTGAAATACACCTACAAAATCATGGCGAATGTAATAAGGAAGCTGCTGGAGACATTTCCTTATCTGGAGGTGGGGACGATCGGCAAGAGCGAGATGGGAAAGGATATCCTGTATCTGCGGCTGGGAAACGGGCAGACGCAGGTGTGCTACAACGCCTCGTTTCACGCGAATGAGAGCATCACCACGCCGGTTTTGTTAAAATTTGCCGAGCAGATGATGCGGGCATATGCCGACGGCTCGGACGTGCAGGGCGTCGAGCCGAGGCAGCTCTTTGAGGAGTGCTCCCTGTATCTGGTGCCGATGGTGAACCCGGACGGGGTCGATCTGGTCAACGGAGCGCTGACGGAGGGGGAGTCCTACCAGTATGCGAAAAGAATTGCCGCGCAGTATCCCGACATCCCTTTCCCCGACGGCTGGAAGGCGAACATTGAGGGAGTGGATTTAAACCTTCAGTTTCCGGCGGGCTGGAATCTGGCGAAAGAGATCAAATTTGCGCAGGGCTACAACCGCCCGGCGCCGAGAGATTACGTGGGGCTGGCACCGCTCATCGCGCCCGAGAGCCGTGCGATGTATGATTTTACCAAGAATCACGATTTTCAGCTGATCCTCGCCTACCACACGCAGGGTGAGGTGATCTACTGGAAATATTTAAATTATGAACCCGAAAATTCATACAAAATTGCCCGCTATTTCTCGCAGGTGAGCGGATATCTGGTGGAGGAGACCCCCGCGGCGTCCGGCTATGCGGGCTATAAAGACTGGTTCATCAAAGAATACGACCGCCCCGGCTACACAGTAGAGGCTGGGCTTGGCACAAATCCGCTGCCAATGGAACAATTTCCCAAAATCTATTCCGATAACCTCGGAATCCTGCTCGGCGGGCTCACAGAAATTAAAAAAATGTAAAAAAGTTATAAATATTGTGTTGACAAAGCCCGACACATCATATAGTATTAGATGTGAATTAGATCTACAAGATGTGTAGGTTTATACTTTTTTAATAACATAAGAAAAGGAGAGGGTGCGTGAGTGCTGACAGATAGCGAGTTTAACAGGATCGTGACCTATGTTAAGCAGCATTACGGCATAGATTTAAAGAATAAGAGAACACTGGTTAAAGGCAGGCTCGAGCCCTATATTCTCCGCAGCGGTTTTGGCAGTTTTGATGAGTTCATGAATAAGGTGGAGCAGAACTTTCAGGGCGATGAGGCGGAGAAACTGATCAATGTTCTGACCACGAACCACACCTATTTCTGGCGGGAACCGATTCATTTCGAGTATATGACAAAGGTTGTCCTGCCGTATTTGCAGAAAAAGCTTGATAAATCGAAGGATTTAAGGATTTGGTGCGGCGCTTCCTCCACCGGGGAGGAACCGTACACAATCGGGATGATACTTCTGGATTATTTCGGGTTACAGAGATCTGCGTGGGATACCAGAGTGCTCGCGACGGATATCTCCACACGTGTGCTGGAGCACGCGGTGCGCGGAGTGTATCTGAAGGAGGCTGTCGATCCGCTTCCGGCCAAGTGGAAACAGCACTTTTTCCGCCCGGTCAGCGCGGACGAGTACATGGTTACCGATGAGCTCAAAAACGAGCTGATCTTTCGCAGATTGAATCTGATGGACCCGCTGCCGTTCCGCAAGAAGCTTCACGTCGTTTTTCTGCGGAACGTGATGATTTATTTTCAGGATGATGTCAAATACCGCCTGGTCAGCCGGATTTATGACCAGATGGAGCCGGGGGGATACCTCTTCATCGGCACGACAGAATCCTTAGAGAAAGATAAAATACAGTTCCAGTATGTGCAGCCATCCATTTACAGAAAGAAAGAATGAGGAGGAAAGGAGGTATAACGCATGGAGAACGAAGAACAGAGTGTTGATCTCATAGATAACAGCTCCCAAAAGGGGATGTTCATGACGTTTCAGACAGGCAGACAGAGTTTCGGAATCAGTATTGACTATGTGAATGAGATTATTGTCATACCGCCAATTACTCCTGTCCCTGAAGTCGATGACTATATCAAGGGGCTCGTCAATGTCCGCGGCAAAATCATTCCGGTGATTGACGTCCGAACGCGTTTCCGCATGGAACCGGCGGATTACACGGACAGAACCTGTATTATTCTTCTCAACCTGAAGGATATGATGGTTGGTCTGATAGTGGAACGGATTGAGGAGACCATTATCATCGATGAGGAAAAGGTGATGGCACCGCCGTCCATGGACAAGATGGACAGTGAGCAGAATAAGTACGTTTACGGTATAGCCAGAACAGAAGAGTACGGAGTAAAGCTGCTGCTTGATCCGTGGAAGCTGGTTTCGGACGAAACTTTTGATCTGGCTGAGACATCACAAAGTGTGAAAGAAGAGTAGGAGGACAAAGTACAATGAAAAAAGAAAAACATTCTATGACAGTGAAGGGGAAACTCACTATGTTTGCCGTCATTCTTGAGATTGTTTTGATTCTGGTCTCAGGAATGGGCGTACAGATATCGGCGCGTGTAAACAATTCGCGCAAACAGCTGTATACCGTCTACGGACAGGGGCAGATTGACATCGTGCATGCCATGAATTCCCTCAACGAGGTCCGCGTGCAGATCCGCAACATTGTGTATGTGTTCGAGAATGAGCGCTCCAAGCAGGATGAATGCTACAAGGAAGTCACCAGAGCCTTTGAGGAGGCTTTTGCGTATCTGGATGACTTCGATGATGTGTTAGCGCATATTAAGAAAGGAAATATCAACAGCAATTACGAGCTTGCCAACAAGTCGATGAAAGAGTTCCAGCAGTACTCCAAGCAGCTTTACGATCTGATTTGCGAAGGCAAAATGACCGAGGCGATGAATATGCTGGATAATAACTGCACTCCCGCCGCAAATGCCGCAAACAGCGCAATTATGGCAGTTGTCAATGAGATGGAGGATATGTCCAATACCAGAAACGCGGAGATCAGCAGTGAGGTAAAGCTTTTGATTCTGGCAATTGCCGTGATCTGCGTGATCGGAGCAGTGATTACATTGTTCTACAGCATCACATTGATCCGCGCAATCAGCAATCCGGTGGCCCAGCTCTCCGCTGCGTCCAAGAAGCTTGCAAAGGGCGATGTCAATGTCGTGCTGAACAAGGTTTCCAACGATGATCTTGGTATGTTGATGGATGATTTCCTTGAGATGGCGGCGACTATCCGCAATCAGGCCGAGATTGCAACTGAGATCGCAGGCGGAAATCTGACCGTTGAGGTGAAGGCGAGAAGCGCGGAAGACCTTCTCGGCAACGCGCTGAACCAGATGGTAAAAGACAACGACAGCATTCTGAGCAACGTGAAGGATTCCACTATGCAGGTGACGGTAGGAGCCGACGAAGTGGCAGCGGCAAGCCAGGCTCTGGCGCAGGGTGCTACGGAACAGGCGAGTGCGCTCGAGCAGGTTACCGCATCCATGGATGAGATTGCACAGCGCACCAAGCAGAATGCAAGCCAGGCGAATGAGGCAAATGACCGTGTCAACAATGTCAAAGACATGGCGGAGACCGGCAATACCCAGATGAAAGCGCTGATCGGAGCGATGAACGATATCAACGAGTCCTCTGAGACGATTTCCAATATCTTAAAGACTATTGACAGCATTGCATTCCAGACCAACATCCTCGCGCTGAACGCGGCGGTAGAAGCTGCAAGAGCAGGCGTACACGGCAAAGGATTCGCAGTTGTCGCGGAAGAGGTTCGCAATCTGGCGGCAAAGAGTGCATCTGCTGCAAGCGAGACCGCAGAGATTATCGAGGACACGATCCGCAAGGTCAACAACGGTACCCAGATCGCAGAGTCCACTGCAAAGTCTCTGGATGAGATTGTGGGTTCCATCGACGAGATTGTGCATCTGATCGGTGCGATCACATCCTCCTCCAACGAGCAGGCTACTGCAGTCTCTCAGGTGGATCAGGCGATCTCTCAGGTATCTCAGGTGGTACAGACGAACTCGGCAACCAGTCAGGAGTGTGCGGCATCCAGTGCAGAGCTGTCCACTCAGGCGGCAAACCTGCGTGCGCTTGTTGCTCACTTTAAGCTGTCAGCCGCAGGCAATGACGATTCTTTATCCGACTTTGACGCAGGGCTCCGTCGTCCTTCGGTAGGCAACCGCAACGAGCAGATCATTTCCCTTGACGGAGAATATGGTAAATACTAGAAATTCGAGCGGATTTCGGTAAAGCAAGTAAGGTCATGCCGCAATATGGCATGACCTTCTTGGGGATTATTGAGAGAGGTGCCGGATGGATTCGCAGGTACTTGACTTTTTTGAACAGTATACACGGGAAATGAGTATTTCCTTTGACTCGCATGGCCTGGTTACTCACGCCAATCCGTCTGCGGAGCAGACGCTGCAGTATCCGGACGGATTTCTGGGACTGCACATCAGCGAGCTGTTTCCGGGCGTGTTTGAGCAGACATCGGACGGCTTTCACACCGAGCTTCCCTTCGGTGATATCGAAGAGCCGGTGTCAATCTACCGCAAAAATAAGACTTGTTTTTACGTGAAACTCCGGTATCTGCACAGCGGACTGCCAATGCATGAGTATGTCTGTTTTGCCTTCGATGTGTCCAATGAACTGTTTTTGGAGCGCAAAATAAATCAGGTTCAGCAGGAAGCGGAGGAGGCTGCAAAGATCAAGTCGGAGTTCGTGGCAAATGTGACGCACGAGCTGCGCACACCGGTGAACGGAATTCTGGGAAACACCCGAATTCTGCTGGAGGAGGTCAGGGAGAAGCATCCGCTTGAGCTTTTACATTTGATTGAGCGCGGCTGCAATGACATGAACAGCCTCATCAACAACATCTTAGATTTTTCCAAGCTGGAGGCAGGTAAGTTCACGCTGGAAAATCGTGAGTTCCAATTCCGCGGCATGGTCGATTACGTGAAGGCGAACCATACGCCAAAGATTGTCGAGAAGGGCTTACAGTTCTTTGTGACGGTTTCGCCCGAGATTCCGGAGCGGATCATCGGAGATGAGCTGCGGATCGTGCAGATTTTGAATAATCTGCTGTCAAATGCCTGCAAGTTCACCCATGTCGGTAAGATCTCTCTGGAGGTGCTCATGACGGCACACCGGCAGAACCGGCTGGAGTTATTCTTCATCGTAAACGATACCGGCATCGGCATCGACAAGGCGGATATGGATAAATTGTTCAAGAGCTTTTCGCAGGTGGATGCCTCGGTGTCGCGCAAGTACGGAGGAACAGGGCTCGGCTTAAATATCAGCAGGCAGCTGGTGACGCTGATGGGCGGCACGATCAACGTAGAGAGCCAGAAGAACAAGGGAACGAGTTTTACCTTTTCCGTCTGGGTCGATGTGCCGGAGGATGAAGCGGGGACGATTTCCTCACATATTGACGAGCGCCATGTCAGCTATCTGGACGAGAAGCAGGCGGAAAATAATCTCTATCAGTTCGGCGCTAAGGAAAACCGTACAGAGCTTGAGGATATGATGTCGAAGCTGGTGCTCGCAGTGGAGATGGACAATTGGGAGAAGGCGGAGACCTTCATGGAAACTGTGAGGCAGCTGACCAGCAACGCGCCGCAGGAGATCCGTTCTGCGATGTTAAGGCTCAAGATGTCCGTTCAAAAAGGAGATTATGAGAAAACGATCAGCGCTCATCAGACCCTTTCAGAGTTATTATTAGGCAGGTAAGGTTCGTATGGACAAAAGAAACACAGCGTGCATTCTCATCGTAGACGATGTGGAAGTCAACCGAATGATATTGGAAAATATTATCGTGAGCATGGATCTGCAGCCGGTTCTCGCGGAGAACGGCGTTCAGGCGCTGGATATTGTCCGTCAGCGCAAGCCGCAGCTCATTCTTCTGGACGTCTCCATGCCGGAGATGGACGGCTACGAGCTGTGCCGGATCTTAAAGGATGACCCGGAGTACCGGGATATCCCGATTATATTTATCTCGGCGTATGATGAACCAAAGGACATTATCACCGGGTTTAACCTGGGCGGCGAGGACTATGTCACAAAACCCTTCATTCAGGAGGTGGTGCGTGCCCGCGTGGGAACGCATCTGAAATTATACAATACGGTACAGCAGCTGGCGGAGACAAACCGCCGTCTGCAGATTTCGGTCAACGAACAGCTCGCCCAGATGGAGGAGGAGAAAAAGCGCGTACTCTATGCGCTGGTCCGCATTGCAAGACAGAATGCACACTATGAAGAAGTCCATATGGAGCGTCTGTGTTACAACTGCAAGATCTTCTCACGGGCCCTGCAGCTCTCACCGAAGTACGAGAGTCAGGTGTCGGACAGTTTTGTGGAGACGATTTCGATCGCGGCTCCGCTGTGCGACCTCGGGAATATGGCGGTTCCCGGTGAGATTCTCTCCAAGAAAGGCAGATTCACTCCGCAGGAGCGGATGCTGATGGAGACACACACCACGGTCGGCGCGGATATTTTAAGAGATATTATGGCGGGCGATTACAATGATTTTATACAGATGTCGATCGATATTGCAAATTATCACCATGAGAACTGGGACGGAAGCGGCTATCCCTGCGGAATTTCCGGTGATGAGATCCCGCTTCCCGCGCAGATTGTGTCGGTGATGAGCGAATTCTGTGCACTGACCGAGCGCAGAGAATACCGCGATGCCTACACAAAAGAGGAAGCTCTTTTGGTCATGCAGGAGGAAGTCGGCGTAAAGTTTAACGAAACACTGTTTGATATTTGCAAGAAAATTGCGCGCCAGCTGCACTAGACGGCACAAATACTGATAAAACAGGAAGGAATTTATCCTATGAACCCGATTAAAGTTCTTGTTGTTGACGATTCGATGGTATTTCGAAAATTATTGGTAAAGAGTCTGAGCGGAGCCGCAGGAATCTCTGTTGTTGCGACAGCGGCAGACCCGTATCAGGCAAGAGATGCAATCCTCACTTACAAGCCGGATGTCATGACACTTGACGTGGAGCTGCCCCGCATGAACGGGATTGAATTTCTGCGCAAGCTGATGCCCCAGTATCCGATCCCGACCGTTGTGATTTCTGCTTTGAGCGACTCAGTGTTCGACGCTCTGAACGCCGGGGCCGTGGATTTTGTTGCAAAGCCGCAGCCGACAGACCGTTATCAGATGGAGACCTTTTTGAATACAGAGCTTCCCGCAAAAGTCCGGATTGCGGCGACCGCGCAGATCAGCGGGGTGAGGAGAAAGCTTGTGCCGGTGCCGGATACGGTTGATACACTGAAGGGCAAAGTGATCGACAAACGGCTGCTTGTGGCGATCGGAGCATCGACCGGAGGGACGGAGGCGATCGCGACTGTCCTCAAGGATTTCGGTCCGGACATTCCGGGGGTGGTTGTGGTGCAGCATATGCCGCCCGGATTTACGAAAATGTACGCGGATCGCCTGAACAAAGAGTGCCGCGTGAGTGTCAAGGAGGCGGAGACCGGAGATGTCGTAAAACAGGGGCATGTCCTGATCGCTCCGGGCGGAGACCGGCAGATGCGTCTGGTCAGGGTTGGCGATCAGTATCAGGTCGAGTGCAGGGAGGGTCCGAAGGTGAACGGCCACTGTCCCTCCGTGGAGGTGCTCTTCAACTCTGTGGCGGATGTCGCGGGAAAATATGCGCTTGGCATTATCTTAACCGGCATGGGCGGAGATGGTGCAAAGGGACTGCTCAAAATGCGCAGGGCAGGATCGCCGACAATCGGACAGGATCCGTCCACCTGTGTAGTTTACGGTATGCCGAAAGTTGCCTATGATCTGGGCGCAGTTCAGTATCAGGAAAAGCTGACGGATATCGCAAAAAGAACTTATAGTTTGTTAAGCAAAATGCAGAAGATGGAGGAACCTGTATGAAAATTTTATTGGCAGAGGATGATTTTGTCACAAGAAAGTTCATGTCCAATTTCCTGTCCAAATACGGTGACTGTGATGTGACCGTCGATGGCATGGAGGCGGTGGACGCTTACATGATGGCACTTGAGGACGGCGATCCATATGATCTGGTATGTCTGGATATCATGATGCCGGTGATGGACGGGTATCAGGCCCTGGTCGGAATCCGGAATCTGGAGAAGGCTCACGATGTGCCGGAGGAGAAACAGGCGAAGGTCATCATGGCGACAGCTTTGAATGATGAGAAGAATGTAAAGATGGCGTTTGATCTGGGATGCACAGTGTATTCCGGTAAGCCGATCGATCAAGTTAAATTTGAGCAGGCGCTCAAGAAATTAGGATTGGTATAGAAATTACAAAGGAAAGGAGAACGACATGGCAGAAGATTTCAACACCGACGATATGCTGGGGATGTATCTTTTTGAAAACGGCCAGCTTTTGGAAAATTTGCAGGAGATCGTTCTTGATCAGAAGGATGCGAGCTGCTTTGACGAGGACAGCATCAACGAAATTTTTCGCGCGATGCACACGATCAAGGGTTCGTCTGCAATTATGATGTTCGATGATATCACGAAGATCGCACATAAACTGGAGGATGTTTTCTTTTATCTGCGCGAGTCGCATCCTACCAATGTACCGCATTTGGAGCTGGTGACCCACGTGCTGGAGGTAGCTGACTTTATCAGCGCGGAGCTTGACAAGATCCAGGCCAGCGAGCAGCCCGACGGAGATTCCTCGGAGCTTCTGGAGGAGCTGGATAAGTTCCTCTACAAAATCAAAGGGGAGGAGCCCCCGGCACCCGGCAGCGCCAAAGCGGCCGAGAAGAAAAAAGAGGAGCCAAAATCGGAGACCCAGCAGTACTATGTCGCTCCGGCAACAGTTGCTTCCGGAAGCCATTACTATCGGATTTATCTGGAGTACTATCCTGAGATCCAGCTGGCGAATGTCCACGCCTATAAGATCGTCTACGCACTCAAGGAAGTGGCAGAGGATTTGATGTACACTCCGGACGATATCATCACGAACGAGGAGAGTTCGGATGTAATTATTGAGGAAGGCTTTAAAATCCTGCTGCAGACACAGAGTACCGAGGCACAGCTGCGCGAGATCATCCGCACCGGCTACGATATCAAGAAGGTAGATATCTTTGAATGCAGTGCAGAAGATTTCCATAGCGGATTTGACGGAGCCGCTCCCGAGGTTCAGATTGATTTGGATTCCAGTGTGGAGACAATCGAGAAGAAGGCTGAGAGCGAGGCTGAAAAAGCGGCAGAGCCGCCGAAAACCAAGACACCGGCGCCCGGCGATTTCGTCATTGAGTCCAAGGCTCCCGGACAGTCCAAGAAACTGGCAAAGGATAAGCCGAAGAAGAGCGACAAGGCAGCCTTTATCAGCGTGGATATCTCTAAAATGGATATGCTGATGGATCTGATCGGCGAGCTTGTCATCTCCGAGTCGGTGGTACTGCAGAATCAGGATCTCAAGGTTCCCGGTTTGAAGTTAGACAACTTCAACAAGGCGGCAGCCGAGATGGCAAAGATCTCCACGGATCTGCAGAATGTTATTATGTCCATGCGAATGGTGCCGCTGACCAACACCTTCCAAAAGATGAACCGTATCGTCTTCGACGTGTCCAGAAAGCTGGGCAAGGACATTGACTTCGAAATGGTCGGTGAGACGACTGAGGTGGACAAAAATATTATTGAGCATATCTCCGACCCGCTGATGCATTTGGTCCGCAATTCCGTCGATCACGGAATTGAGAGCAAGGAGGATCGTATCGCAGCGGGCAAGAGCGAGCGCGGCAGGATTACATTGTCTGCAAAGACCGAGTCCGGCAAGGTATGGATCAGTGTGACGGACAACGGCGGAGGCTTAGACCGCGAAAAGATTCTGGCCAAGGCGAGAAAGAACGGTATCTTAGATCCGGCGAAACCGGATTCCGCTTACTCAGACAAGGAAGTTTACCAGTTCATCACTCTGCCCGGATTTTCGACGAACGAGAAAGTAACCGAGTACAGCGGCCGAGGCGTGGGAATGGACGTGGTTGTGTCCAACCTGCAGGAGATCGGCGGTGCGCTTGATATCGAGAGTGCTCCAGGACTGGGCAGTACCATGATCTTAAAGATTCCGCTGACGCTTGCAATTATTGACGGCATTGTCCTGCAGGTCGGCCAGCAGAATTTCGTCATTGAGGCTGGCGTGGTTAAACAGTTCATCCGCGTGACCAATGATATGATTATCCATGATCCGAGCGGTATCGAGAGCCTGATGATCCGCGGCGAGTGTTACCCCGTGAGACGCCTTGGTGAGTGGTATAACCTCTCTGAGTACAAGCAGGAGATGGAAGAGGGCATGATGGTCATTATCGAGGTGGAAAACCGGCAAATCTGCCTGTTTGTGGATTCTCTCGGAGAAAAGCAGGAGATCGTGGTTAAGCCGATTCCCTCTTACATCAAGAAGGTGAAAGGCCTCTCCGGTTGTACCCAGCTCGGCGACGGCAGCATTGCGCTGATCCTTGATCCGGGTGGGATTTGCATATGATAATACCAGGGTCACAAGGTCAAACTTGCTCGTGCTTGCACGAAAGCAAGTTTGTATCTTAGTGACCCGCAGGTATCACCCCCAGTACGATTCCGGCGTCGTGATGCGGCGCCGGTTTTCTTTCCGTGAATGCGCAGTGTCCGCATGACATACAATAAAATAATAATATAGAAATTAACAGGAGAACATGTAATGCCGCCATTTTTGATTGAAGTATTGAAAGCGATCCTTTTTGGAGTTGTCGAAGGAATCACCGAGTGGCTCCCCATCAGCAGCACCGGACATATGATCCTCTTAAACGAGATTGTGACGCTGAACGTCAGCGAGGAATTTTACAGTATGTTTGAAGTAGTGATCCAGCTCGGGGCGATCCTCGCTGTGGTCGTGCTGTTCTGGAACCTGATCTGGCCCTTCGGGAAAAAGAATAACGCCCGGCCTTTGTCCAAAAGCGGGATTGGTGCGTGGGTGAAAACGGACATTTTTTCCCTCTGGTTTCACATACTGGTATCCTGTGTTCCTGCGGCCGTTATCGGTATCCTGTTCGACGAGCAGTTTGAGCGTCTGTTTTACAATTATCAGACTGTGGCAATTATGCTGATCCTGTTCGGATTTGCCTTTATATTCGTTGAAAACCGGCATCAGGGAAAATCCGCGAAGATCACAAGCCTGTCGCAGATCGGCTATGACACGGCATTACTGATCGGAATTTTTCAGCTGATCGCTGCCGTATTTCCCGGAACCTCCCGTTCGGGAGCGACGATTGTGGGAGCGCTTATTATCGGCGTTTCACGGACCATTGCCGCGGAGTATACATTCTTTCTGGCAATACCGGTCATGTTCGGCGCGAGCCTGTTAAAACTGGTCAAATTCGGCTTTTCCTTCACGGTGGAGGAGGGTCTGATCCTGATCATCGGAATGCTGGTCGCCTTCGGAGTGTCCCTTTTCGTAATTCAATTACTGATGGATTACATCAAAAAACATAATTTTACGGTGTTCGGCTGGTACCGGATCGGACTGGGCGTGCTCGTGCTGGCATGCGGGCTGTTCGGCTGGTTCGGATAACGGGAGGATAAGAAATGTATGATGAACTGACGCAGAAAGATATTGAGAAGATGGAGGCGGAGATTGAGCATCGCAAGCTGGTGGTGCGCAAGCAGGCACTCGAGGATGTCAAGGTGGCGCGCGCCCATGGAGACCTGAGCGAGAACTTCGAGTATAAGGCCGCCAAGCAGTTTAAGAACGAGAATGAGAGCCGTATCCGCTATCTGGAAAAGATGGTGCGAACGGCCAAAATCATATCGGAGGATTCACCGGAGGATGAGGTGGGGATGAACAACACGGTGGACGTGTACTTTGAGGAGGACGATGAGACGGAGACCTACAAGATTGTCACCACGGTCCGCAGCAATTCCCTGAAGAATCTGATCAGCCGGGAATCTCCGCTGGGAATGGCGATCTTTGGCCATAAGGTGGGTGACCGCTGTGAAGTGAAGGTCAACGACGATTTTTCCTATTATGTACAGATTAAGCGTATCGAGAACACTGTAGATGACGGCAGCGACGCGCTGCGAAAATTTTAAATTAGCAAGGATAAGAGAATGCAGGAATGAAAAAAGAAGAAGAGTTATTGAAAAATCTGAACGAGCTGATCAAGGCGACGCAGGCAAAGGAGGTGGTTTGGGATGTCCTGTGCCAGACCACGGAGTACAACGACCTTTCCAAAAAAACGACGGAAGAAGTGGAGGGTGAAACGTGGGCCGTCGACGAGTGCTTTGTGTCCTACCACTGTGTGCACAATAACCAGGATTTTCTGATGATTACCTATGAGAAAATCCATACTTGCGGGGAAAAGCAAAAATCCAACAACCTGATTTTCCTTCCCCCGCTCGGCAACCGCTATTTTAATCTGGACATGCTGGCGCCCTATGCGGTGCAGGCCGGACAGCTGTTAGTGTACGACGTGCATCTGCTGTGGATGAGTATTATGGAGCAGTACCGGAGTAATCCCGGGCAGATCAGACTTGAGGTGACCCGGCGCGAGTCGTAAGGAGCTCTGTCAGCTCCTGCAGAGAGAGCCCCTGCTCCCCGGCAATTCGTTTCAGATCCTCATATTCATATTTGGCTTTGGTAATTCCATAGCCCTCGCTGACCTTTCTTGCGATGGGACCGCAGACACTCTCCACGGTCTCAAAGCGGGAGGTCAGTTTTTTTCTGTTGAAAAGCTGATAGCGGACACCCCGCGTCGTTGTATGTTTTAAAATCAGACGGATAAAATCCTCCTGCCTGTCGGGTTCGCAGAAACAGTGGAGCAGAATGCCGGGTCGGTTCTTTTTCATCTGAATCGGTGTATAGAAGACATCCAGCGCCCCCGCGGACAAAAGCTGCTCCATGGCATAGCCCAGCGCCTCTCCGGTCATGTCGTCCAGATTGCAGGAAATGTCCAGAATCCGGTCGCGGCCGTTATCTTCGGCAGTATGTCCGTCCGTTTCTCCGAGGAAGGCCCGCACCGCATTCAGCATCGGCAGCTCCTTTGTTCCCATCCCGTACCCGGTGCCCGTTAGGGTCATTGGCGGCATAGCTCCAAAGCCGGTGGCAAAATGCTTAAGAATCGCAGCCCCGGTGGGGGTGCAGAGCTCCGTGTCCACACTGCCTGTGTAGAAGGGAATTCCTGCGAGAAGCTCGGCCGTGGCGGGCGCCGGAACCGGAAGGATGCCGTGGGCGCAGCGCACCGTACCGTTTCCCACATGGATCGGTGAGACAATGATCTGCTCCGGCGCCAGGAAAGACATAAGAAGGCAGACAGCAGTCACATCCGCCAGCGCGTCCAATGAGCCCACTTCGTGGAAGTGGATCTGCTCGATGGAAGTTCCATGCACCTTTGCCTCAGCTTCGCCGATCAGGCGGTAGATTTCACAGGCATGCTCCCGAACCTCCGGTGCCAGAGGAAGCGTTTTGATCTGCTCTGTGATGGCAGCGTAGGAGCGGTGATCGTGATCATTGTGGTGTGTGTGATGCGAATGACGGTCATGATCCGAGTGGGTGGCGTGATCCGAATGGTGGTCATGATCCGAGTGGGTGGCGTGACCCGAAAGGTGGTCATGATCCGAGTGGAGGGTGTGACCCGAATGTTCGAGCTCCTCATGCCCGAAAATCTGCACCTGCATGTGAGTGCCTAAGACTCCCGCCATTTGCTTCTTCAGGGCGCAAACCTGGATATCCGGACCGAACATCGCGTTCATCTGTCCGATAAATTCCGCTTTTTTTTGCTCCTCCAGCAGTTCATACAGCGCCGCCGCAAGCATATCTCCGGCGGCCCCCATCTTGCATTCAATATAAAGTGTTCTCACTGCAGTCCCTCCCTACACAATAACCTCAGAAATTAACATTTCCTAAAGCTATTGTGAAAAACATGGGAGGAGATGTCAATACCTTTTGCGAAAAAAGCCTATATTGATTTGCCGGCTACTCTTCCGTATCACGATTGAAAATAAAGAAGATATTGTAATCCCCGGGAAGGAACCAATATGATGATACTGCATAATCGCCGACCTTAGAAACCACCCCATGACTGTGGTCTAGTCTGCCTTCACTGTCTATCCACGTTTTTAAAAATTCGGTATCCGATGTGCGGAAGCCATCTATTTCTGAGACAGGATAAAAGACGATCACGCTGGCTTTTTCATAGATGCTCAAGCCAAACACTTCCGATAAGGTATAGTTATGAAATCCCAAACATATCTCAGACAATTCACGGCGAGAGGGAGGCACACCGTCACTGATACTGAGAACGTCATGATCGGGCTGGTCGTACCCGTAATCATCCAAACGGATCAGATAGTATAGATCTCCATATTGCTTCAGATTATATTGCACATAGCGTCCTTTCGTGTTACGATAGCTTTCAACATAAATTGCCTCACGAGCACCGCCATCAATGAAGGAGACAGGTGCAAATAAATCTTCAGAACGCAGAGATATAAAATGCCCATCAAAGGCATTTGACGATTCTTCGGTCTCAGAATCTGTATTGTAAAGCCATGTAAAACGGCTTTCATCAGAAAAATCACCGTGTACATAATACGCCCAGAATGTCCCCTCGCAGTCGTTCAGCACCTCAAACAGATTTGTTCCGTCATAGTATTTGCTGCAAAGGCAATCTTTAAAACTGCGGTAATCATTGCTTCGAAAGAATTGATAGCCGTACAGCCTAAATTCTGTGACACCGGGGATTCTGTCGTTGATCTCTGTCCGGAGTGCCTGGTATATTTCCTCATGCTGATAGCTGTCCCGTACTTGTCCATCCTGCATCATATAGACCAGAAATTCTTTCTCCTCATATACCATTTTTATCAGATAAGCCTGACGGTAGTCCACCCCGAACATGCCCTGCTGATAGTCGGAATTACTCTTCAGAACCTCCGGTGTAATTCCATATTTTTCATACATGAATTGCACAGCTTGTTCTGCTGCCTGCTTCTCATTTTTCTTGCGCTGTGCCCGTTCCTCCTTGGTTTCGCAGCCGGTGATAAACAGGACGGTCAACAATACGCACAGAATATATAGGATATATCTCTTCATAACGAACCCTCCTAAGATGCTTTTATTTTATTTGTTTTGCCTTCCATTGTCAAACGATTGTTGCTGCAAACAGCTCTTTGGAACCTGTTTCGGATGAATGACATCCCTGCATCACAAAAAATTGAAAAGAAGTATAGCATGTTGGGCGAAAGTATGGTACACTTCTTATAATAGAACAGTTCCGCAAAGATGAGAGAGTAAAGGAGGAGACAATCGTGAGACTTGTGACACGATCTGATTTTGACGGTCTGGCCTGCGGTGCATTGCTTTTGGAGGCCGGAATTATTGACAGCTGGAAATTTGCACATCCGAAGGATCTGCAGGACGGACTGGTGGAGATTAATGAGAATGACTGTCTGGCAAATGTGCCGTATGTGGAGGGCTGCGGACTGTGGTTCGATCATCATTCCAGCGAGCATGAGCGGCTGGAGCTGGCGGGCAAATACAAAGGTGAGAGCCGTATTACACCTTCCTGCGCCCGGATTATTTATGAGTACTACGGCGGAAAAGAGCGTTTTCCGCAGTTTGACGATATGATGGAGGCCGTAGACAAGGTGGACTCCGGCAACCTCACAGCGGATGAGATCTTAAACCCCAAGGGATGGATTCTCGTGGGATTTCTCATGGACCCGCGGACAGGGCTCGGCAGATGGCGCCAGTTCTCCATCTCCAACTATCAGCTCATGGAAAAGCTGATGGAGGCGTGCCGGGTGATGAGCACGGAAGAGATCTTAGAACTTCCGGATGTGCAGGAGCGCATCGAAGTCTACAACGAACAGACTGCGAAGTTCAAGGAGATGGTCGCCAAGTACACCCGGACGGAGGGCAATGTGATCATTTCCGACTTAAGGGGCGTGGACCCGATTTACACCGGCAACCGTTTCCTGATCTACAGTATGTATCCCGAGCAGAATATCTCCGCGTGGATCGTGAGCGGAAGAGGCGGCGAGGGCTGCTCAGCTGCCGTGGGCTACAGTATTTTGAACAAGACCTGCGATGTGAACGTGGGAAGTCTGATGCTCAAGTACAACGGAGGCGGACACCGGAAGGTCGGCACCTGCCAGTTTACGAATGAGAACATGGAGACGGAGCTGCCGAAGATGCTTGCGGAGCTGTGTGAGCTGGCGAATCAATAAAATAAAAAACAAGTAGGAGGCTGGCCATTAATTGGCTAACGTCCTACTTGATCCGAGAGGATTCCATCATTCATTTATGCAACCTGCGCGTTATAATAGCTTTCCAGCATGAAAAAGAACATCGAATAGCTATAAATATCAAAATGCTCTAAGCCGATCTCATCGGTTTTAATCTGGGACAGGTTAAACAGGATACTGTCGTAGCAGCCTAATGTGCTCTGCTTAACGCACGGCAATACAGGAAATTCTCTGACAATCCGTTCCGCCTTGTTCTTATCCTTGTGCATAATACATTCCGATGTCATAAAAAAAGACAAAAAATAACATCCGGCCATAAAAGCAACCATCTCATTTACATAATAAAAATATGATCCAACTCGAGCTCTCGTCTCTTGAATCTTTTGAAGCATTAAGTCTTTGTTAAAGACGGATACTTTCAAAAAAGCCGCACAGATACAAGCCGCAACCTTATGCCTGTCCAACAGCTTATCCGTTTCCTTGTCCCCAAAGATTATCTCTTTCAAATGTTCTCTCAGCGCACAATACTCTTTATAAATTTCATTCTTACAGATCCCAATATTCTTTTTTTTGATCAGATGGTTATTTTGCTGAATTTCATCAATAAAGGGCGATATCTCACTGTCGAAAACATAATCAAACATACCTTTAGTCACTTGCCCGTCCTCACTCCTGCCCGTATTTCACTTTCCTATAATTCGCATAGGCAGCTTCAAGAGACTCATCCGAATTTTGTGGGATGTTTTTTCTCTTCTCGTACTCCTCGTATGTAATTTCTAGTAAGAGGGACGGGTTCTCCTCCAATATTTCCTTTAATCCTTTTGATTTTATCTTTGCCTCCATAAATTTCCTCCTGCACCCCTTTCTTGTATTACATTGTATGAGTTGTTTGCTTTTTTGTCAACTTTTTTTTCGAAAACTGGCGTAGATGCAAATTATGGGTGACTAACCATGAGAGACAAAGTATAATTGTGGTAATAGAAAGCTACCTCAATTATGATTAATGTAGATTTCAGGAAAAACCACCGAATAAGCTAAAAAAGATATTTTACACAAGATGGGAGAATTTAAGTCTGTGTTTGAAGCTGGCACTTCCGTTCCCGGGCATGACGATATTAGATGAACTTAAACATAGAAGTTCTTAATGGATATATTAATCTCTATACATTCCTATCCAACAACAGGAACAACATCAATTATCTAGAATACGTTAGAAAAAGTTTTTTTGTTGGGAGTGTTGCAATTGAAAGCGGATTATAGTTTTCTTATATAGAACCACTTCCCATAAGTTTTGTGATTGAGCCAATTTTTTTAAAATAGAGATTGACATTTCAGCAGAAATGGAATAGACTATTAACAGTTAAAAGTTAATGAATTAAAATCATTGAGCGAAGGTAAGTACGACAGGTGATTTCTTACAGAGAGCCAGCGGCTGGTGGAAGCTGGCAGGATAGCCTGAGGAGATGTTCTAGGCGGACACCTCAATTCGGAATGGATTCGTTAGATGCGAGGTGAACCCGGAGCAGCCGATCACATGAAAAGCCGTTTCAATAGTAGCCGAGCCGTTTCCCCACGTTACAGGGGCAAGGATATCGGGGCTTGACCCCTGTATCAGAGAGGTTGCATACACGGTGGCAGATATTTCCGATGCGGAAGTATCTGCCTTTTCAAAATCTGCGGCATGCAGCGAAGCAGGGTGGCACCACGAGACATTCGTCCCTGACAGAGCGAGAAATTGCTTTGTCAGGGTTTTTTAATATCCCAAAAGGGACATTTCATATGATTGAGCCAATCGCATGAAAAACCGCTATCGCGGAGCGATTGGCGCAGGAAATATCCCTGACGGGACATTTCATATAAAGGAGGTATTCTATATGAAGAGAAGACTGCGGGTATACAAAAAGACTGTCAGCATAGTCGGTGAGACTTCCACGGGCATGTATGAGAGCCTGGTGGGAGAGAAGAAGGGCTTTCTGCTGGAGAGTTACGATAAGAATTACGACCGCTACACCTTTTTCGGGCGGGAGCCGGAGGCGATCATCACCTCCCGCGGAAATGCGCTCGTCATCACAGGTGCGGACGGGAGCGAGGAGGTCCGCGAGGGCAATCCGCTCGTGCGCCTGAAGGAGTATTACAGCGAGTTCGACATTGTAAAGGATAACGAGGAGCTGTCCTTTTCCGGCGGTCTGGTCGGCAATCTCGGCTACGACTTCATCCGCTACGCGGAGGTGCTCCCGGATGACAATCCGGACGAGATCGGCATCGAAACCATCCAGATGATGCTCATGACGAAATTCATACTGGTGGATCATGTGGCAGAGACACTGACCGCGATCGTTCTGGGGGAAGACAGTGACGAGGGGCGTGCGGCGAGCATCGAGGAGGCACAGGAACTCATCCGGCAGGCCCTTGCGGATGCGGGGCGTGCGCCGGAAAAGCATTTTGTCCACGACGGTGTGATCACGGACAAATCCGACACCTTAGAGCAGTACAGCGCGAAGGTGGAAAAAATCAAGGAGTACATCCGGGAGGGACACATTTTTCAGACGGTGCTCTCCCAGAGGTGGACCATCGAGACGAAGCAGAAGGGATTCGAGCTGTACAAGGAACTGAGAGAGCTGAATCCGTCACCTTACCTGTACTACTTCAACTTCGGGGAGTTTGAGGTGATCGGCAGCTCGCCGGAGATGATCGCCAAAAAGCAGGGCAGCCGCGTGTTCACCTGCCCGATCGCCGGTACGCGGCCAAGGGGCGCGGACGCGGAGGAGGATGCGCTGCTGCGGGATGAACTGCTGCGGGACGAGAAAGAGCGGGCGGAGCATGTGATGCTCGTTGATCTCGCCCGAAATGATATGGGACGGATCAGTGAATTCGGCACGGTGAAGGTGACACAGTTCATGGAGGTACAGAATTACTCCCATGTCATGCACATCGTTTCCATGGTAGAGGGGCGCAAAAAAGGCGATTTCCACCCGATGGACCTGGTGTCCTCCTTCCTCCCGGCAGGGACCCTGAGCGGGGCTCCGAAGATCCGTGCCATGGAGATCATCGATGAGCTGGAGAGCGTCCGCAGAGGGCTGTACGGCGGAGCCACCGGCTACGTGGATTTCTCCGGCGACATGGATTTCTGCATCACCATACGCACCATGATCAAGAAGGGCGACAAGGTGTATCTGCAGGCGGGCGCCGGGATCGTTGCGGACTCCGTACCGGAGAAGGAGTACGAGGAGTGCTGCAACAAGGTGATGGCCCTTGCCAAGACGCTAGTAAATGTATCAAGTTCTCTGTGAGGAAAAACCTATGATTTTAATGATTGATAACTACGACTCGTTTACCTATAATCTCTATCAGTACATTGGCATCTTTGAACCGGACATCCGGGTGGTGAGGAACGACAAGATCACACTGGACGAGATCCGGGAGCTGGCGCCGGAGCGGATCGTGATCTCGCCCGGTCCAAAGAGCCCGAAGGAGGCCGGAATCTGCATGGATGTGGTGAAAGAATTTACGGGGAAGCTTCCCATCTTAGGCATCTGTCTGGGCCATCAGTGCATCGGTGAGGCACTGGGCGGCACTGTGAGCTACGCAAAGGCATTGTATCACGGCAAGCAGTCCCTGATCGAGCATAACGGAGACAGTATTTTTGCAGGAATCAATTCCCCGATCCGCGTGGCGCGTTACCATTCGCTGGCAGTGCAGGAAAGCGATCTGCCGGACTGCCTGCAGGTGCTGGCGCGCACGGAGGACGGTGAGATTATGGCAATGCGCCATAAGGAATACCCGGTGATTGGCCTGCAGTTCCATCCGGAATCCATCTACACCGAACACGGCAAGCGGCTGATTGAGAATTTTGTCAACGGACGATGCTGAAGGGTAATAACAAGCGGATTGATTTAAAAATTATAATATGATTTAACAGGAAAGACGGTTAATAAAATGATATTAGATGAAATTGTAGCCAACAAAAAAGTACGTCTGGTCGAGCATAAGGCGCGTATTCCGGAAACCGAGATAAGGCGTATTGCAGAAAATGCGGTAATGGAAAATAAAATCAGCTTTTATGAAAACCTGAAAAAGCCTGGTTTATCCATTATCGGGGAATTCAAAAAAGCCTCCCCCAGCCTCGGACAGATCACGGAGAAGATCGACCTGATGGAGCGCATCGAAGAGTATAACGCCTCCGTGGACGCCATCTCCTGTCTGACGGAGGAGGACCACTTCCACGGCAATGTAGATTACCTGAAACAGATTCGCGCCAAGTCCAATCTCCCGATCCTGCGCAAGGACTTTATGATCGATGAATACCAGTTCTACGAGGCAAAGGCAATCGGCGCGAATGCGGTTCTTCTGATCACCGCCATTCTGGACGATGCCCGCATGCGTGATTTTTACGGGCTTGCCCGGGAGCTGGAGCTGGATGTTCTTGTGGAAACACACGATGAGTGGGAGATCGAGCGCGCGATGAAGATCGATCCGCGCATTGTCGGAGTCAACAACCGCAATTTAAAGGACTTCTCCATCACTCTGGAGACAACAAAACGTCTCCGCCCCTACGTACCCAAGGATAAGGTATTCGTGGCGGAGAGCGGGATCATGGGAGATGATGATGTGCGTTTCCTTCACGACTGCGGCGTGGACGCCTTCCTGATCGGCCGTGCCTTCATGGAAGCAGAGAATCCGAGAGAGCTCGCGACCAGATGGAGGAATTTAAATGAAGGTTAAAATTTGTGGAATCACCCGCCCGGCAGAGGCGCAATACCTAAATGAGGCTGCTGCGGACTACGCCGGTTTTGTGTTCCACCCACCAAGTAAACGAAATGTCACATTATCTCAGGCAAAGGAAATCATGGAGGGGCTGAATCCGGGCATCAGACGCGTGGCGGTGCTCGTCTCTCCGGATGCTTCACAGATAAAGGAATTGCAGGAGGCAGGATTTGATCTTCTGCAGATTCACGGAAGCCTGAGTATGGAAACAGTCAAACACGCCAAAATTCCGCTCTGGTACGCCGTCAATATCGCCGACCCTGCAGTGCTTGCGGAGAGGATGGAGTTTTTCTCAAGCCTCCCTGCGGTTATGCGGGAAAAGATCACCGGAATTGTCGTGGACGGCGCCGAGTACGGAGGCGGAAAGACCTTTGACTGGGCGGACAGCCGATGGCGGGATATGGAGATCTTAAAGGGAAGAATCCTCATCCTTGCGGGCGGTCTGAACGAGGAAAACGTACAGACCGGTATCCGGCTCTTTTCTCCGGATGTGGTAGATGTGAGCTCCGGCGTTGAGGGAGAAAACGGCAAGGACGAGAAAAAATTAAATTCATTCATAAGAAAGGTGAGAGAATATGAATAAGAAAGCATATTATGGAGAATACGGTGGCCAGTACGTGGCGGAAACGCTGATGAACACCTTGAACGAACTGGACACGGCCTTCGAGGAGGCAATCCGCGACCCCTCGTTTATGGAACAGTACCACTATTATCTGCGCCAGTATGTCGGCCGCGAGACCCCTCTGTACTATGCGGCCCGCATGAGCGAAAAATACGGGACGAAAATCTACTTAAAGCGCGAGGATTTAAACCACACCGGCGCCCACAAGATCAACAACGTGATTGGTCAGATCCTTCTTGCGAAGCGCATGGGCAAGACCAAGGTCATCGCAGAGACCGGAGCGGGGCAGCACGGAGTGGCAACCGCCACGGGAGCGGCGCTGTTTGACATGGAATGCACCGTC
The DNA here is from genome assembly GCA_964636375.1 of uncultured Lachnobacterium sp. GTDB lineage: Bacteria > Bacillota > Clostridia > Lachnospirales > Lachnospiraceae > Roseburia. Next base: position 26,009 of record CAZWRT010000036.1, read on the forward strand.
TACATGGGAAAAGAAGACATAGAGCGGCAGAAACTGAATGTGATGCGCATGGAGATGCTCGGAGCGACCGTGGTGTCGGTGGAGTCCGGCAGCAACACCTTAAAGGACGCGACGAATGAGGCCATACGCACCTGGGCGAAGACGGCGGAGGACACCTTCTATGTGATCGGCTCCGCAGTGGGACCTTACCCCTACCCGAAGATCGTCAAGGAGTTCCAGAGCGTGATCAGCCGCGAGGCAAAACGCCAGCACATGGAGGCGGAGGGCAAAAACCCGGATGTCGTCATGGCATGTGTGGGCGGCGGCTCCAACTCAATCGGTATGTTTGCGGATTTTATCGACGAGAAGGGAGTGGAGCTGATCGGCGTGGAGGCGGCAGGTCTCGGCATTGAAACCGGAAAGCACGCATCCGCGATGGCGCTCGGCGAGCCCGGCGTCCTGCACGGAATGCGCTCCTATCTCCTGCAGGATAACGACGGCAATGTCCAGCTTGCACACTCCATCTCCGCAGGGCTTGATTACCCCGGCGTCGGTCCGGAGCACGCTTACTTAAAGGACAGTGGAAGAGCAGAGTATGTGTCCATCACCGATGTGGAGGCAATGGACGCGCTGATTGAACTGTGCCGGCTGGAGGGGATCATCCCCGCCATCGAAAGTGCCCACGCCCTTGCCTATGCGATGAAGAAGGCGAAGGAGATGACGATGGAGCAGAGCATGATTATCTGTCTCTCCGGCAGAGGCGACAAGGATGTGAACACGATTGCCGACTATCTGGCGGGCAAAGGATACTTAAATTGATACCAGGGGAGGAGCAGACGCATCGCAGTACGAACTCCGTTCGTAGGCGTCTGCCGTGTGATAAGGAATCCTCCCACTACGTGGGTCCCTC
>CAZWRT010000037.1:0-26365 GCA_964636375.1 uncultured Lachnobacterium sp.
CCGTATCCGGCAGGACCGTCACCACCGTTTTGCCCGGGCCGAGCTTCTTCGCGAGCCGGATCGCCGCCGCCACGTTCGTGCCGCTGGAAATGCCGCACATAATGCCCTCGCGGGTGGCGAGCGCCTTCGCGGTGCTGATCGCCTCATCATCCGTCACGATGTAGATATCGTCATAGATCTGTTGATCGAGAATCTCCGGAATGAGGCCGTCTCCGATCCCCATCTGCAGATGTGTCCCGATCGAGCCGCCGGACAATATCGCCGCGTGCTCCGGCTCCACCGCCCAGATCTCAATATCCGGGTTCTGAGCCTTTAGCACCAAGCCGATGCCGGTGATTGTCCCGCCGGTCCCGATCCCGGAGCAGAAGCCGTGAATCGGCCCCGCCACCTGCTCTAAGATCTCCAGTCCCGTGTGATGGCGGTGCGCCATGGGATTCGCCGGGTTCTCAAACTGCTGCGGGACAAAAATATTCGGGTTCTCCGCACGCATGCGGAGCGCCGTCTGCAGACACTCGTCAATGCACGCTCCAATATTGCCCGCGTCGTGAATTAATATCACCTCCGCCCCATAATGGCGCACCAGCTTGCGCCGCTCCTCGCTGACCGAGTCCGGCATAATGATGATCGTGCGGTAACCGCGGACTGCCCCGATCAGCGCCAGCCCGATCCCCTGATTGCCGCTGGTGGGCTCTACGATGATGGTGTCCTTGTGGATAATTCCCTGCTCCTCCGCCTGCCGGATCATATTGTACGCCGTGCGCGTCTTGATCGAACCGCCCACGTTCAGACCCTCGAACTTTACAAGAATCTGCGCACTCTCCGGCTCCGCCAGACGGTTCAGGCGGATCATCGGCGTGTGCCCCACTGCGTCCAGAATATTTTGATAGACCATATGTATTCCCCTTCAGTTTCGTATTATTCCATTATGAAAGTATTCCGCCAAAACGTCAAGTATGATTTCAGGGTATTCGATAACACAAAAAGGGGGGACGATTTCACGTCCCCTAATTGCTATAGAAATATTTTCCTTATTTTTTCTTTGCCCTTAACCTTTTTATCAGCTTATCGGAATTTCTTCGTCTCTCCTCCCGAAGCTTTTTACTCAGGTTGAGCATATAATCATTTCTGACACAGGATGTCTGACTGAACTTACCGTTTTCATCTATATAGCCATGGCGGTATACGACGGTCCGCCCGGTGGCCTTATAAATGCCATCCATGGTACTTGAAATCGCTTCGACGCCCCGGATCATCTCTTCGGTCTCCCTTCTCTGCTTCGGATCATTTTTCATTTTCTCCAGAAGCCGTGGGTGAACCGTCAGTGTCCGGCCGCTTTTCGTGGCTGGAAATGTACTGCCAATCCGAAACTCGGCACTCGGAACCAGCCTTGCCAGCTTTCTCGCGTACTCTGCCGTGCTTCCAGCACTGCTGCCCCCTGCTGCCCTTCGCAGATTTTCTGCTCCTCTCATTCCCGCGCCGCAGGCCGCCATGCCCTGTGATGAATAAGGGCTGCATCCGTCTGTAATCCCCATTGCCATATTCTGTCCTCCCTGACCCTTTTCCTGAAACCCTATTGGCTTCCTGCCACTTATGATGACACAAGGGTCAAAACACCTTTTGCCCCTCATTTCATATGATCAATATTAATATCGGCCAATTGTGGTCAAATATTAATATGAAAGCAGCACCATTCCGCCAATGGCGGTACTTTGAAAAAAACAAGATCGGGGATTGACAGGACTGAAAAAACAGCTTATTATTGAATATAAGAAATGGGTTTTCACCGTACATCCTGTTACGGCTTGCTCGTTTCTTTTTTTACTGCCAAAATGTCATACAGATATTTCCTGCCATTTTCGGTATCGCAGTAGCGGCATTTGCTTTAGCTTTCGCATTTGCACCCATAAGGCTTTTCCGACTCTCTGATTCCGTATATTCTTCGGGCAGCTCATTTCCAATATAGATACGCTCTGCACTTTCTTCAATTTCGTAATAATCCCCTACATAGCCTTCAAGATATTGTTTTACATCGTTCCAGTCAATCTGCCGTTTTCCTTTAAATCGGATATCGTTAATCAAGACCAGCTTTCTGCCGTCGGCATCGGTTATGATATTTACATTCCTGTTTTCAATCATCTCTTTTGTTCCCTTTCTTCTTATTCCTTAATTTGCAGACATTCAACTAATTCTTGCATCTCTGGCTGCAAACTTCATTCCCCTTCCGGTCTTTGTATTATAAACAGCTGCATGTCGGCGGTCAAGCTGTACGTTGTCCTTTTTCTTCCGTACCCCGTTTTCCAAGAACTTATCCAAACCCTGCTGAAGGATAGTGACAGCCTGCTAGCCCTGCGTGAATCCGATTATTGAAGAAGGCACCATGAATTCTAAATCCCTTCAGAATCCGTCTGATACGGATTCCACTTACCGGAACAAGGCAAGGACAGTCAAACATTTGAACACAATGTTTTGACCCCGGCATCATGGCATTGCCTCTTAACAATCACTAAGAAAAACAGTAGTCACTTGTAGACATCAACATTCAGAATACAAATGCTGACTTATAAAAAAGAAAGGATGGAAATAAAATGGAAAAAATAACAGTTCAGTTTAGTAATCCTATGCTGTATGACAGACTTCATACGCTTTCTGTAGAATATGATTTGTCTACTGATTTGCTTATCAATCTGGCTGTAAAACGGCTGATTGATGATGTGGAGTTTATCAGAGATTTGAGAAACGGGAAAGTATCATTAGAGTGATTCCCGGTTTTCCTCGTTGTCAAAATATGAAAAAATCGTACGCAGCACTTTGATAGCAAACTGTTTACGCTCCAAAGGCTGGTTATCCGTAATCTGTCTGAACTGCGCTAAGATGTTGGGGTCACTATCCGATACAGAATCAGTCAGCATGTAATCGACAGTGACTCCGAGTCTGTTGACAAGCCTTACTAATGTATCCAGTGTAAGACTGCGTTCGCCGCGCTCGATAGCACCCATGTAGGTATCCGATATGTCAATTGCTTCTGCAAGTTCAGCTTGTGTCAGATTTAACCGCTGCCGTTCTTCCCGTATTCGTTTGCCTAACCTCTTATAGTCCATATAATCACCCCATGATTATTTTATGTAGATTTACTGAAAAAATGAAATGCCTATACGTGGTTTTGATATTGACAGAATGGGGTATTGTATGATAGTATTATACCAGAAACCGTGAATTTCATGCATCCCTTCACCCATTGGGTGAAGGGAATTTTGAGGGCTAAAGCCTTGTAACCCTTGCAAAGCAAGGCTCTATTGGCAATATAAAAGTATTGAGTTTCACGGATTCAGGTTATATTTACAACATCTGAAAGGAGGTAGTTGCTTTATGACACAACGTTTCAAACCAGTTTGTCAGTTTTGCGGAAAGGTAGGAAATTCCAGAGCTAGTGGGACATCTACTGGGGGCACGCCTAACTTTACCCCGTCGGTGTCAGGGAAATGTCCATCATCACCGACTGGAAAACATGCACCTCGTTGGGAACCCGCATAGGATAGGATTATGCGATAATGTAATTGTGAGGAAAGGGAACAGCCGGAAAAAATGAGAATATCTTTCCGGCTGTTTCTATGTCGAATTAGAAATTGGAATTGTATGCCAGTATAAGACAAATAGCTATTATATGATCACATATCACTCAGATCATGCCTATAAATGAAGACATATATGCGTTTTCAGAAATTCTTTTGGATAAAGATAAGAGGAGGATATATTTATGCTAGAAGAAAGACAATGGGATGAATTAATTGATGGAATTGCAGATCGTTTTGATCAGGGCATAAATCTATTGTCTACAAGAAATGTTTCCGAACGTGCATATTATGAATATAAGAAATGTAAAACAATATGTCGAGTAATAAGAATGATAGTATTAATTGCATGTGCTGTTATTATATATTTTCATTTGTGGAGGTAAGAAGTATGGGCGATTTTCGGGATGCATTAGATACGATTGGAGAGGTATTGAATACCGTTCAACACGGTTATGATAGAACAATGAAGTCGATAAATAACATGGATGATGTTGTAGAGCGTTTATCGACAAAAGAGGATCTTATAATGGCAGCAGTTTGCGAAGAAAAAGCACACAGATGTAAGATACTGACATTTGTTTTTTGTATCTTAATGGTTGCAATTACTGCATTCCTATGTTTTTTCTTTTAATAAAATTTCGTGAGTAATAGCAATATGAAGAGTAAGAAGTCATCCATGACAGAAAGGCGTTTATAATTCGTAAAGCAAACAAATAGGAAAGGTGTGATAATTTATATGGCAAAAGTTAATTGCAGGCACAGAAATATATGTGTGTTCTGTAAAAATTGGTTAGGACCAAAACCAGAAACAGATTTTTTGACTGGCGATAGTAAAATTAAAATAGAAAGAGGGCTGTGTTCCCTAGACACGGTAGATCAATATCATAAGTCAACAGACTTATGTCATAAGTTTCAAAAAGATATATTATATACCTGAATCCGTGAACCTTACGTCAAATATATGAGGTATATTGTAACACCCCGTGAGATATTAATGTTTCGGGTTACACTTGGATATTTCCATACATTAGAGGTCAGCAAACAGACCGCAGAGCAAAGGTCTGCACCAATGTCATTGCCCCCCTAAACCTTAGGGAGGCAATATAAGGCTATATGACCAATTTTTCCCAGCGCCCGCTGTCCAAACTAATCCAGCACCAGCTCATCCAGCTTCCGGAACTGATCTTCCATATCGTAGGAGCGCAGCTGATAAGTATCATCCCACTGATTCAACAGATAGAAACGCTGCCCGGCGTACAGCCCGCGAATGCTGGAATCATCCCAGCATTTTCCAGTATCAACCAGCTCATGAAGCAGTCGGACAAACTTCCCATCCTGCCAGCTGTAAAGCTGATAACCCATGGTGTTCTCATCGTCCTTCCAGCTCATCGCCTCAAAACCGATCAGGTTTTTATTCGCATCCGCGAGAACGCCCTTGTAGTAATCCGTCGCAATTGTCCAGCTATCCCTTTCCAGCGTGACCGTGTCCAGAATCTTCAGGTTCACCGGATCGGAAATGTCAAACATCACGAGCTTGACACCCAGCCTTATGCTCGTCTCCGGGTCCGTCTCATAGCCGATGCCCAGAAGCAGCCCGTCCCCGTACGGGTGCAGATAGTCCGAAAATCCGGTAATCTCAAGCTGGCCCAGCATTTTCGGGCTGCGCGGATCGGAAATATCCACCGCAAAAAGCGGGTCCGTGTTATGGTAGGTGATAAAATATGCCACATTTCCGAGATAGCGCGCCGCGTAGATCTCCTCACCCCTTGCAATATTTTCCAGAGAACCCATCTCCTTCAGGTTCTCATCCAGCAGATACAGGCGGTTCTCAGAATTCTCCGACCACTCGGTAGTCAGCACGCGGAGGATTCCGCTGCCCTCCGAGATCGCGAACGTATCCTGAATCGTTCCCCGCACGGTCACGGCACCCACACCGTTTAAGATCCCGTCCTTGTATGAGAATTTCGCAATGTCCGTGAAACTCTTGCTCTCATTGCCCGTCCACTCCCAATCTTCCGAGTAAAGATAGATCGCCTCTGTGCTCATATAAATCTGCGCCCAGTTGTTCATAAGAACCATATAATCCACGACGGTGTCCGGCGCATTTACATTCACGGAAGAGATAATCAGCTGGCTTCCCGCGTCATCCTGCACATAGATACAGTCCGGCTCTGCCAGATTACCGCCGATGCAGGGAATTATTCCCTCCACGGGCTCCTCCCCGGCCGGTTCACTCCCGAGGGATGCAGCCGCATCCGCCAGCCCGTCTGACTCCGTCTCCGGTATTTCCAGCGGAACACTCACTTCATCATCGAAAATAACATATTCTTTAGGAAAAATCTGGTAATAGCGAGGATTCTTCCGGCTGAACAGATAGATATAATCGCCCACCTTGCGCGAGCTGTAATAACCGCCGTCCTGACTCACCGTGCCGAGGAGCTTTCCCGCGCTGCGATCCGAGATATCATAAGTCTGCAGCTCTGTGGATAAATCCTTATCGATCCGGAAGCTACACCCTCTGTTCAAATACAGCCCTTCCTCAACGCCAAAATCCCAAGGATTTTCCTCCATTAACGTCTCACGCCTCTGAACCACCAGAAACAGACGATCCCCGTCTACATACATATCACAGATCCTGTCACTCATCCCAAGCTCCGGCTTTATCGTCGCAACCGTCTTCATCTGCTCCGCGCGAATGTCCACGATATGGATCTCTTCACCGCTCTGCACATAGAGATAGCTTCCGTCATTTTTGATGAAATCACTCTCGTCCACTCCGTCCACCTGCAGATTGGTCTTGGAGTAGTCCGTCGCATCGGCACTGTTCTGGTCAAGACCTGCACTCTCCATATTCGCACTATCTGTCGGCTTCTGGATTGCCTCGCCCAATTCCTTCGGGCTGGTGCTGCTGGGCTCGTAGAAGTTTGCATCTTCGATCTGGACAAATTCGCCTTCATCGGCGCAGTTGGTGTACAGATAAAATCTGTTATTCTCCAGCGCGGCGAGAACCTCTTTATAGCCGGAGGCAAGCCGGTAACTGCCCACAACCGCCTTCTTCTGCGGAGTCACCCGCACGTTCTCTGCCATTGTATTGTTTGTATTGTTTGCATTCTGCATCTCCGAGTGGTCTGCGGATTCTGCAGGTTTATGTCCCTGTGCCAAGTGCAGCAGGTTCCGGCCATCCTCAGGCTGTGCCCCGTAGATCCCGACTCCGCCCATGGCGGCTACCAGCACCACCACCGCCGCCGCGTTCGCCAGCCGGCGCATCGGCAGGGTCCTGCGCACATGTTTCCTTTCGGCGCGCAGCCTCGCCTTCACGGCCTCCGGCTCTAAAGATGCCGGAACACGGATATCTTCGGATGTCTCTTCAATTCGTTTCAATAGCTCCTCCATCTGCAGTTCCTCTGCACTATTTTTTTGATCTTTTCTTTCTTCTTCCATCATAGATCCCTCATCTATCCAATTAACTACTCTCACTTTACGAAGGGCTTGGCGCCTGCAGCTGACCACCCATCCTCTTGAGTGCGCGGCTCTCCCGGGAACGCACCGTATTTTCATTCATTCCCAACGCCTCGGCAATCTCCCTCGTCCGATAGCCGAAAAATACGTGCAGTCCCACAATCCGCCGGTCTTCCTCCGGCAGCTGTAAGAACACCTGACGCACCTGCATGGATTCCTCGCGGTCGTCATTCCACCAGCCGCCCGGCGGCCCTGCCGCCTCCAGCAGCTCCTCGGTGAGTTCTCCGCTCTGATGGTAGTACTCCCTCATCCGCTGATTACACTTGTTCGCCACGATCCGGTACATCCAGCTCACGAAGGACTCCTCCTTTTTCAACTGCCCAATCGCGGCAAAGGCGTCCGCCACCGCCTCACTGACGGCGTCCTCTGCGTCCGCCGGCCGCTTTAAGGTATACAGCGCATAGGCGTACAATTTCTTATAAATTTGTGCGTACAGCTCACCAAAGGCGTCCACGTCTCCCCGCTTTGCCCGTTTTACCAATAAACGCTCTTCCATAAATTTTTCCCATCCCGGGCGTCCCCGGAAATTAATTTGAAGCTACCTCAAATTCCTGACTCATCGTGTATCCCGTATAGCCTGCTGCCCCGGATAAACTCACACTTTTCACGATCCGGTAGGTTCCCGGCTCCAGACTGCCGTAGAGCCAGTTCCAGTTCACTGTCCAGTCTCTGCTCTCACAGTCCGCGACCGGATAGCCGATGGAGTTAAAGCTGTAATCTCCCTCCAGGACAATGCGCACATAGCGCCACTCCGAAGTCTCCGCATCCAGACGCTCCAGACAGTAATCCTCCCCAAAGGTCAGCTCTTCTCCGCTGTCATTCTGGAAAACCACGGTGCATCCGTCCGCCGTCACATCCGATACCAACATCGAAACCCCCTCCAGATTGTTCTCATTGTATGCGAACACGCGCCATTTGTCATCCAGAAATATCTCGATCCGGTTCTCGCGGCCCCCTAGCTGATAGCCGATATCCGCGCCAAAGTTTGACTGTCCGTTCTCCGTCGGTTTTTCCCCGTCGGTAGTCGAGGTGATATTGCCGTCCATCATCCCGCACCGCAGCATGGAGTTCGTCTCCCCGGTCTCCACATAGAGCTTTCCGTTCAGCATCACCATACGCTTCCACTCACCTGCGCCCGGATCGTTCTCCTCCGCAGCGTCTGGCTGATTCCCGTCATCAATCGGTGCGGACATGGCATCTGCCTTAGCAGCTTCCGGATTACCGTCCGTGGCATCTTTCGCCAACTCTATGCCCGCCGCGCCTTTAACTGCCGCCTGTTCCTTTTCCGGAAACTCCATCCGCGTTCCGCAGCCCAGCAGCAGCACTCCCGCCAGTGCCGCCACGACCGCCGCCTCACATCTCTTCCTCATAAAACCTCCTTTCGCAACTGTCACAGCTGTCTGATGATATAGTGTATAAAAAAAAGACTTTTGTTGCACCTCTTTAATATTTTTGCAAAAAAGATAGATTTCCCTTTTCGCATCCGTAATAATAAGTGTAATGAAATTTCAACCGCGCGGGTGAAAACGAGGATAACCTATGAAAATTGGACCACACAACTATATTCGGCAATTACAATTGCACAATGAAAAAGCACTTTTGTATGTGATTGATGAGTACGGAGGCCTGCTGAAATCGATTATCCGCAAGCACCTGTCCAATCTGCCGGAGCGGCAGGAGGAATGCCTTGACGACGTTCTCATGAAAATATGGCAGAACATTTCCGACTTCGACGAGAACAAAAACACATTCAAAAACTGGGCGGCGGCCATTGCCCGCTATCGTTCCATAGACTATCTGCGGCAGTACCGACAGGAATTGACGGCCGTGAGCATCGAGGCAGCGGAGCCTGCCATGGAGGATCGAATGCTTGCGGATGCCGTTGAAACGGAAATTTCGGAAGAGGTGGAGAAAATGCTGCAGACACTGTCGCCTCTGGACCGGGAATTATTCCGAAAGCTGTATGTGGAGGAAAAACCGATGGACGTCGTCAGCACAGAGACGGGCATGAAGCGGGAGGCCATCTACAACCACCTCTCGCGCGGCAGAGAAAAGCTCCGCCGGCAGTTTCCGCAGTTTTCAAAGCTTTAACACCTACAACAACGCCGAAAGAGGGATGCAAAATGGAAAAGACAATTTATCAATTACTGAACGAAGTAAAGACAGACGATCAGGAATATGAGTGGACAGAATTATCCTCGAAGGAAAGGCTTCACTGTAGACAGATGATCTTGAAAGAGGTAAAATGTATGAAAAACAGAAAAACAAAAACCACTAAAACATGGAAAACGGCGGTTGCGGCGACAGCTGCGGCACTTGCCCTTGTTGCGGCGACAGTCGGCGTGTGCAACCCGGTGTTCGCCAGGAATCTTTTCAGCGACACCTTCGGAAAACTGATCGAATCCGCCAGGGGCCAAAAGGATGAGGCGGACTATGTCGATCTGTACTCAAAGCTCGGCCGCCAATCCGTACCCGTGCAGGAGGAAATCGGCCAGGCATCCGACCGGACAGAATATGCAACCTCCGTGGAAAACAACGGCGTAAAGGTGTCCGTGTCGGATCTGTATTGTGACGGCTATCTTTTGTATTTTACGACAACACTGGAGACGGATGACGCCGAGCTGATGCAGGCCGACGGGATTGTTCCGGCGGAGAAAAAGGGCACCTGCGATATTCAGATCTCCGGAGTGCCTGATTCTGAAGGCGCCAATCGGGCATTTGAACAGGTGGGCGACGGAATCTTCGTCGCAACCAATCAGATTGATCTGCTTGGCTTAACAGATTTGGAATCGAAAGGCAATACCTTCGACGTCGAGTACACACTGACGGATTTGCAGGGCTATCTCTGGGACAAGTGGGATGCACAGGGCAACTATCAGGCCATGGGAGCTGTGGACGGCGAATGGAAGCTGCGTTTCCCGGTGACTGTGGACACCTCGGCGAACCTGACCTATGACATTGACCGGGAACAGAATGGCATTACCGTGAAAAATGCCGTAATAACCAAAGCGGGGCTGGTGCTCACTGTCGAGCTTCCGGATTTTACCAAAGAACCGTACAACGATCCCTTCAATGACCCGGATGAAGCCATTATGGACAGCCAGGGCAGATACCTGCAGTGGCTCTCCCAGAAATCCACGCAGAATGCGGACGGCACCACAACCGAGCAAATCATGGTACTGTACGGCGAAGAGAAGGAGCTTTCTTTTGTAGTCACGAACAAAAACACCGACGGCTCCACCATCGCAGATATTCCGTTTCAGCTGCCGTAGTTCGGCGGTGAGGAATGCCTCGCCCATCGAATCATGAACAACAGCCGATAGACCCTGTTACTGACGGTTTATCGGCTGTTTTTTGCACATAAGGGAGGAATGAGATATGTACCGGGTTGGAATCTGTGACGACGACAGGCTCTTCTGTTCGCAGACCGAAGAGATGATTTTGTCGCTGTCAGAAGAGCTGTCAGAAAAAATGGAGACGGAGGTCTGGTTCTCCGGGGAGAGCCTGATGCAGAGCCTCTCGGGAGATCTCTGCGCAGAGACGCCTCCGGACATCCTTTTTCTCGACATTGAACTGTATGAAAACAGCGGAATTGACGTGGGAAGGTTCATCCGCGAGCGCGGGAATTACACGACCCACATCGTCTATGTCTCATCGAGGCAGGAATACGCCATGCAGCTTTTCAGGATACAGCCCATCGATTTTCTCATAAAGCCGGTCAGCCGGGAACAGCTCCGGGAGGTTCTGGAGAGGAGCATGCGGCAGAATGCAATGGAAAAATCTCTGTTCGAGTATCAGAAGAGCGGGACATTTTATAAAATTCCCTGCAGTGAGATTCTATACTTTATGAGCATCAACAAGAAAATCTGCATCATCACGGAGACGGAAACCCATGAGTTTTACGGAAAGCTGAAGGCGATTGCCGACCGGCTCCCGGGCCAGTTCCTTGCAATCCATCAGTCTTATATCATAAACCGCGACGGTGTCAGCGAATACTCCTACGAAACCGTGCAGATGAAAAACGGGGACACGTTAAACATCAGCAAGCCGTACCGCAGGGATGTGAGAAGCAAAATTGTACAGTACGAGAAAGCGAGGCTTCGTGTAGGTGGAAATTAATTACGGAATCTTAATCTATGGCGCTGTATATCTTTTGGACAGCATCATTATGATCAGGCTGATGGATGCCTGTTTATGCAGGAGAACTGTTCACAGAACCTTCACTCTGTCTGCATACGGGGCTTTCTTTCTGCTGGGGACGGCGGCATGGAAGCTTGGGGTATCATGGCAGTACGGAGTGTGTTACCTGCTTTTGCTGTTCTTTTTTACCCTCCTCTATGAAAATTCATGGGAAACGCGCATCTGGGCTGTCCTGACATTTGGCAGCGTTCGTTTCCTGTGCCTGCTTATCAAAGTGTTTGCCTTCCAGTACGACCTATGGCATGAGTGGAGTATCTCCGTTATGCTTTTTCTCGCGTGCTTTCTCATCATCAATCGGCTGGGCGTCTCCTTCCGGGATGAGGAAGAGGCAGACAGGCGCTGCATAGCCGTGTCCCTGCCGGTTCCTCTGGTCAGTCTGGCGGCGATGTGCGGACTTCTTCATTATAAAGATAACATCCCCAGTCTATTTTCCATGGTGTGCTGCATCGGCATTCTCGTCATGAATCTGAGTGTGCTCTTTCTCTGTCAGATCATGCTCCAGAATTACCGCCATATCAGACAGAGAGATGTATATATGCAGCAGACGGCATACTACAGGAACCAGCTCTATGTGATCGCCGAATCCCAGAACAGTATACGGTCGCTGCGCCACGATATGAAAAACCATATCTTACATCTGGAAGCTCTGCTTGCAAAGGAAAACTGCGCGGATGCGAGGCAGTATCTTGACGCCATGGCCGCCGGCCTGCAGAGCCCGACAGAGTATGTCTCTACCAGAAACGAGGAAATCGACAGCCTTTTAAACTATAAGATTAAGCTGGCGGAGAGACTGCTGAACACCGTGGATTATCGAATCCATATTCCGAAGGATCTGGAGTGGCAGTCCTTCGACAACAACGTCATTCTTGGAAATTTGCTTGACAATGCCATCGAGGCCGCAGCCAAAAGCGAGCGCAAGATATTGAACCTGGAGATCCGTGCTGTCCGGGGAATGCTCCTGATCCATGTCGCAAACAGCTACAGCGGGACAATCAAACGGGAGGGCGCGCTTTTTTCATCAACCAAGGAGGGAGGCGAGCACGGAATCGGCCTGCAGAATGTGCGCCATATGGTGGAAAAACAGAACGGAGAGATTGCGATTACTTACTCCAATGGATTATTTGAAGTGGAAGTTATGCTCTATATCAATGGGCGCTTTTCGCCACTATGATGGGCGGATTTCGGCAACTGCACGTTTTTTGTCGGGTAAAGGCCTATAATGACCATGTCAGACAAGCGAAGGATATCTTTCACAGACAAAAGAGACAAGGAGGTTGAGTAATGAGGAAAAAACTATTCATGCTGTCGCTGGCGGCCGCGCTCGGCCTAAGCGGCTGTCAAACGCCGGAGGCATCCTCGGATTCGGATGTGTTCCGCGCCAAGAGTCCCGGTGAGGATCTCGCACAGGCGATCGTGGATCAGACGGGAACGTCGGAAAGCAGGTACGAGACGGGCGAGGAGATCAAACTCCTGCTTGGCAAGGGAGAGAACCGCCTGAACATTCAGGCACACTTTCCGGCGGCAGCGACAGCGCCGGGCACACTCTACATGCAGGCAGACACCAGCCTGGACGAGACGAAGCTGCGGCAGTTTCTTGATCCGCAGGGGGAAGTCCTGGATATCACACAGCAATATCTGGAGGAAGAGGCGGAAAAGAATCGGCTGGCAGACGAGCGCGCTGTAGCGGCAGGGGAAGGAAAGGCAGTGTATCATGCGAAGAGCATCGGTGATCCGGATTTTCACATGGTGCTCACGGACGGAAACCGGACTGTGACCTGTTCGGACCAGTTTTTCGCAAGCTACAGGGACCAGGCGCTGTACGAGCGGTGCCAGTCGTCCTACGAGAAAAGCGAGACCGACGAGGATGCCTCTTTTTCCGTTCAGGCAGCCACAGATTTATTGATAGAAAAGCTCTCTGCGCTGGGAATTGAGGAAATCTATCTGCGCAAGACACACTTCAACGAGACCGGCGGTTTCGGTTTTTATGAGCTGGAATTTTCGCCTTCCTTTGGGGGAGTTCCCACCGCACTCGATTTTGGATCAAATGCCATAGAAGAGATCAAGCCGCGCGGCTATGCGTGGGTGAGTCCCGAAGGGGTCGCAGAAGTCTCCCTGTGGCAATACTGTATGAAGATCGCCGACACTGAGGAAGGCAGAACCTGTGACTTTGACCACGTGGTGGAGCTCCTTACCTTCTATCTGGAAGAGGGGCAGCTTTCCTGCCGGGAGGATGCGGTGCTCTCCCACATCGAACTCGTCTATTATCCCACGCCGCGGGGGGATCGTGTGCGGCTTGTGCCGGCGTGGAATATCTTTATGTCACTGGACGAGTATGTGGATTATCATGGCTCTGTCTGTCACAATATATATCTCAGCGCGCTGACGGGCGAGCTGATCGAGGTGCAGCAATGAAACGATTATTTTTACTGGATTTAAAGCGGAGCTTTTTGAATATGGGATTTGCAGTGGGGATCTGCTTTGTGTTTGCCATTCTGTTTCCGCCGCTCTTTTTTGACTCCCCGCTGGACGGCAGCAGGAGCTACCTGCACACGCTGGGCAATGTGTTCCACGCCTCCGGCTTTTCCCCCATCGCCCCGGCCTTTCCTGTCCTGGCCTATGCAACCATATTCTGTGAGGAATACCAGAGCGGCTATCTGCGCCTGATCGTATCGCGGGCAGGATTTAAAAATTTTGCCAGAGTAAGGATCACCACGGTCGCACTTTCAGGCGGAGCCATACTGGCAGTCCCGATCGGCATCGTCTGCCTCATCGCACACGCCACGGGAATGCACGGTCTCCCGACGGGCGTAGATGAGGAGCTGCTGCGCGGAAGCGCAATTCTTTACTATATTGAAACCTTCGGTGACTGGTTCGTACTTTTGAGCAAAACGATTCTTGGCTTTTTAGGCGGCGCGCTGTGGGCGCTGATAGGACTCTGCTTTGCCGTGTGGATTACCAACCGCTACGTGGCGCTTTTGGCACCTATTATTCTGTATGAGTCCACGTGGTTTTTGCTGGACGGCACGCCGCTCAGCCCGTCTTCTGCCCTTATCGGCGAATCAGGGTGGGGATGTTACCCGACTGCCGCTCTGGTAACGGCAATCTATATTACAGTGACGGTCCTTCTGACCGTAAAGGGCATGAGGAGGGCTGCTCATGGGTAAGTGTAAACAATTTTTTTCTCTTACGAGAAATCTGTTCTGCTGGGAGTGGGCGAACAAACGAACCATCATGGGATTTCTATTAGGCATGGTAATCCCGTTTCACTGGATTAAGGATTTTTTAGAGTTTGTGAAGGATTTCGGAGAGCCGGTCAATGTGCTGGAGGCGTTCATCGTCCTTATACAGACACCCAGAAACATTCTGCTTTATATGGCAGGATGGCTCCTGATCGTCTCCGATGCACCCTTCGTCAACAAAAATACCCATTATTCCCTCTACCGCACCACAAGGCGGACATGGATCAACTCGTCGCAATTGTATCTGTTCGGACAGTCGGTTTTGTATACCGCACTGATAACGCTGCCGGCTGTACTGGCAGTCTCCCCCCACGGATTCGTGGGAAAGATGTGGAGCAGTCCCGTCTATGCACTGGCAAAAGATATTCACTTTGAATATCTCAGCAAATACCATGTGCAGTTTCCGGGGATGGAGATGATGCGCGGTATGAATGTGGTGCAGGCGTTCTTTCTGACGGCGCTGTGTTTTCTGCTGTACCTGCTGGTGCTCGCTGAGATTTTATACACCTTTAACCTTCTGCTGGGCAGCATTTTCGGCGTTGTCTGTACGCTGCTGATCTATATCAGCGGATATCTCTTTGCAGCGGACGGCAGTCCACTGCACTCCCTGATGTCCTACTCCGTTGCCGTTAATTTTGTGAATGACCGGGGAATGCAGATGAAACCGATTTTTACCATGCTTTTCGCGATTGGCGTCGGTGTGCTGCTGCAGAATCTGTTTTGCAAAAACGTGGATTTCAGGACCAATATACAGGAGGAATAAGAGATGGCGGGTAAATGGGTTTGTGATTTTATGGGCGGAGTGTCCCGCGTGTACTATCGGGACGGCGTTTTCCAAGCCTATGTTGGCGGTATGTTGCTTCAGGAACTGGTACGGTGGCTTTTCGGAATTGCAATTATCTTCATTACTACGGAAAGCGCGCTGAGCATGGATCGGCAGTCCGGGCTTTTCTCCGCGGTGCGCTACGAGAGCCGGAGCCGCTGGTGGAGGCGGCATTTTCTTTTCTGCTTTTTGACCGGAGCGGCAACGGCGATCTGCTATTGGATGATCCTGCACGCGCTGGATCTGATTTTGAAGCAGCCGGTGGATTTCTTCGCCAGCGAATATCTTATCGCGATTCTCTGGCTGGGGCACATGCTGACCTTAGTTGCACTGTTATGCCTGCTGGACGCGACGCGTTTGTCCGGCATGGCTCCGGTAATTTTGCTCGCCGCGGAAGTCTTCACGATAGGGCTTAGCTTTTCCTTCTGGCACATCGCGAAATTCATGTTTGGAACATGGGGTATGTATGTAGAGAGCAGGCATCTGGACCCGGTCAACGGATTTTCTGATATTCCGGTGCTGCTGGTTGAGGGCGGAATTATCGCGCTGAGCTACATCGGCGGATTGCAGTGGATACGGCGGACAGACTGGAATTACAGTGGAAAAATATAGGAACACAAAAAAGAGAGGTATAAAAATGGAACATGTGATTGATGTGATAAATGTGAGCAAACGGTTTGGAAGCGACACGGTGGTCAACGATGTGTCTCTCTCCATGGATCAGGGTAACATATACGGGATCGTCGGACGGAACGGCTCCGGAAAAACCGTGCTTTTTAAGATGATCATCGGGTTTTTAAAGCCCAGCAGCGGAAAAATTCTGGTGGATGGGCTGGAAATCGGGAAGGATACCGATTTTGCGAAGGAGATCGGGATCATCATCGAGACGCCGGGCTTTCTGGGCGCTTTTAACGGATATAAAAATCTGGAGTACCTTGCCGGCATCCGGGGCAAGATCGGGAAAAATAAGATACGCGCCTGCATGAGAAAGGTCGGTCTCGACCCGGATAGCCGAAAAAAGGTTCGGAAATATTCGCTCGGAATGCGGCAGCGGCTGGGCATCGCGCAGGCGATTATGGAGAACCCGCACATTTTAATCCTGGATGAGCCGATGAACGGACTTGACAAGCAGGGCGTAGAGGATATTCGGGAGCTGCTTTTGAGCCTGAAGGCAGCGGGAACGGTCATTCTGCTCGCCAGCCACAACAAGGAGGATATCGACATTCTGTGTGACGAGGTGTACGAGATGGAGGACGGGTATCTGCGGCCTATGCAGTAAACACGTTACCTCCGGAAAAATAAATCCGGAAACTCACGTTTCCGGAAGAAAAGAGGTGACTGGCGGATTTGAACCGCCGATCAGGGAGTTGCAGTCCCACGCCTTACCACTTGGCTAAGTCACCGTATCAAAAACCACCTGACCCAGACAGTTAGAGGTCTGCTGACTTCAGCGAAAATTATTATAACACAGCTTCCTTCGAATAGCAAGGAAAATTTTACAAAACTCCAAAAACGTCAAACGGCACATTCTGGAAAGAATGTACCGTTTGACATAATAGCCATCCATATGCTCTCTATTCCACCAAGTTTGGAAGTGTCATCCCGTCTTCAAAGTCATACCATGTCATTCCTGCATCCTCTGATACAATAGTTTCTGCCAGGTCTGTCACTCCGCTGACTTCCCAACAGCAGCATACTGTGTTTTGATCCGGAAAAGATATATAATCGATATCAGCTACTGCCTCCATATGATCCTCAACAACCAGACTCCAGCTGATTCCACCGTCTAAACTTCGGTAAATATTATAATGCATCGTATTCGAAAAACAATACATCTCTGCAAATGCAATCCCCAGCTTACCGTCCTCAGAAACTGCAACATTCCGTTCCGGCACACGTACCATCTCATCACCCACATGAATGACCATCTCCTTTTCCGGGAAAAAATCATTATACCAGTCGGTATCTTCTTCCTGTCCGGATGCAGGATCTGATCCATGCTCTGCAGTGACAAACTTGGCTATTTCAGCTTTTGTAAAATCGTACCACACGACATCCGGCTTTTTATCATGTATATCCTTTGCCGCGTGATATTCGTACTCCGTAACCGCCTTCCCGTCTTGCAGATAAGAAACCGCCCCACTGTCATGGTCTGTCCGCTCATAGAAAAGCCGTTCGGTTTCATAGCCTGTCTGCGTGAAACTTCTGACCCTGCAGACTCCGGTCTCTGTTCCCGCCGGATCAGAATAAGTGTATGTACCATCTTCTTTCAGATTCTCTAAGGTCTTATAATGACTTTCAAAACCGTACTCCCGATCACCCTGCTGATGCAGGATCAAATATCCGCCAAGGTCTCCTGCCACACCGGCCAGCTGGAGGACAATCTCTTCCTGTCCATCTCCTTCTAAGTCAATAACCGCATACTTCATGATGGCGGCATCTCTATCCGGTCTGAAAATACGGGACTCGTGGGCGACACCGCTATTGTGGCTGGAAAGACCGAAAATGATGGCTGTATCGCTATCCTGGCTGAAGATACCGGAAATCCAGTTAATACCTATCCACGGTTCAGTCTGCCTGCCCTGTTCTAACCAATCCTCATGACCCCATTCGGCAAACACATCGTCAGAAGCTATATAAAAAGAACTCATTCCCCGTAAAATCGAGAGATAAGGAGCCATATTTTCTGCACTCGGCGTGACAGACGGACGTACAGACGCATGGTCCTCTGTATCAGTCTCCCCGCTGCCATGATTTGCAGCGGAAACCTCCCCGTTGCCTAAATCCCCAACAGAAACCTCCCCGTTGCCATGATTCGCAGCAGAAACCTCCCGACTTCCATGTTCCGCAGCAGAAATCAATGCACATCCGCATACAACTGCTACCAGCAGAATAGAGATCTGGATCGCTGCCATGCCTTTTTTACGGTATTTCACAATCGCCACCAGCCTTTCCTTCAACTTCTTTTTTTCTTCACATAACGGAGCTGACAGCATTCCCGGCCCAGGATACGGAGCCGCCAGCTTCAGCAGAGTTTCCCCGTAATGCCGCCTGGCATCTGCATCCATGCCGCGCACCACAGCTTCGTCACAGGACAGCTCACAGGTCCGCCCAATCTCCTTCCGCACCAGAAACATCAGCGGATTGAACCAATGCAGGCTGGTCACTGCCATCGCAAACCATTTATAAAGCAGGTCATGCCGCCTCGCATGGGTCAACTCATGATGCAGAATATCACGCAGCACCCTTTCGTCCTCGATGCCTTTCGGAAGAACGACCATCGGCCGCAGTATCCCAACCTGTACAGGCGTACTGACCTCCAAGCACTCTGCCAGCCGCACTCTCCCCGCCATATTAAAATCTTCCAGAAGATCGGATACTCCCAATGCGTCCGCAGAAATTTCCAAAGCAGACCGCCGTACAGTATGCGAAAATCTCAGATAGCCCCATATATGCCGCCACATGCAGACCAGCACACCTAATCCCCATAAAACTGCCCACAGTACCGGATTGTCCCATACATGCTCCCGGGAATGCATACCGGAAGTATCAGAAGAGTCAGAAGCATCAGACACGCCAGAAGCATCAGAAGGACCAGCCCCATGCCCCGACTCGACCCACGCCGCATCCGACGGCGCTGCCGTTACCTTATTATTCTGATCCCCCAGCGCATCCTGCAAAGCATTTTCTGATGGAGCATTCACCTGAGTCAAAGCATCTGCCTTGTTTGGAACCTCCGCCTTGGTTGGAGCATCCGCCTGAGACGGAGCATCCGCCAGAAAATGATAAGGGCTCCACACTGCCTCCGCAGCAGGCAGCGGCACGGTAAGACCCGCTGGAACACACAGACGCAGGAGCACGAGCAACCACAGATAATAAAATATCGTCTGACCAACCCATTTCTTCAGCATAAAGCGAAGAAGCACAAGCAACCCCGCCAGCAAAGAACCAAATATGCTTAACCGCAGCAAAACGAACAAAAAATCGGGCACTTACCTCTCCTCCTTTTTCCACAGCTCATCGAACAATTCCCGCAGCTCCTCCACATCCCGCTGCTGCAGCTGCTCATGCTCCACCAGCGCCGCTATCATAGCCTTGGCGCTGCCTGCATAGAGCTTGTCAATCAGGCACTGCGTACGATAATGCCCCAATTCGTCCTGCGCCACAAGCGGACTGTAATAAAAGACTTCCCTTTTTTCCTGCGCTACTGCCCCCTTTTGGCACAACCTGCGCAGAAGCGTTTTGGTCGTATCCCCATTGCGCTGCGCCAGAGCCGCCTTTATCCCCGCCAGAGTCATTGGTTCTCCTGCTGCCCACAGTACCTGCATGACCTCCAACTCTGCATCCGTAATCTTTGCTTCCGGTTTCAACATGCCCTTTACCCCTTTCGTCTTCGTTAGTTACAAGTGTACCCTATATGCAGGATACACCTGTAACCTGAAATTGTCAACTGCAATTTTCAAAAAGGAGTCCTCCCAGGAAAAGTTATAATTGACTTTTTAGTTGAAAAGTAGTACTCTCATTATTATGAACATGTGTTCGATCTCGAATTTGACAATTGAAGAAATAAAATTTCGGCGGATCGCAAACCAATACCTGACTGCTCCGGCAGACAAATTGACGGTTGTGCGTGACCTTTGCGGCATACAATCTCAGTTTATGGTAAATGTGATGCATTCACTTAAGATCCGATGTTCTGATTACAGTGAGAATACTGTTCAAAACGGCCTGGTTAAAAACTGGACGGTGCGGGGTACGGTCCATGTTTTTGCGGAGGACGATCTTCCGCTGTTTATTCACTGCAATAACGGCAAGGATTACAGGCGAAACGAGTGGAATGGGTATACATTCTGGAATCAGCGGGACAAATGGGCGCTGACACCAGAGCGGCAAAAATTTTTTGCAGACCTTATACTGGAAGCTGTTAAAGCTGAGGCACGAAACCGTGACGAACTGAAAGCAATTTGTCGAGAGCAAGGTATGACTGCCTCTGAAGAAGACAGTATGTTTGACCAGTGGGGCGGAGGTATAAGGGAACTGTGTGAGAGGGGCTTTATGAACTATGTAGTGCAGGAGAAAAAGGCGTATTGCCTGTCCCCTCAGTTTACCCCGATCCCGGAGGAAGAAGCAATGCTGGAGATCGCCCGGCGGTATTTTATGCATTTCGGTCCGGCGACGATCCATGACGCGCAATACTATTTCCATACAACTGCCGCGGCGGTGAAAAAATGGATTTCAAAGCTTCCTGTAAAGTCTGCTGAATGTGGCGGCAGGGTATACTATTACATAGAAAACGGTAAGGCATATCCATATGATATTCCGAAATGCCTGTTTCTTGCAGGCTTTGATCAGCTTATGTTGGGATATGAGAAGAAAGAGAGCCTGTATCTTTCGCCTGAAAACATACGGGGTATCTTTAATCTTGCGGGAATTGTTATGCCGGCACTTATGGTGGACGGAACAGTCGTCGGCAGATGGAAGAAAAAAGGCAAAAAATTGACAGTTACATTGTTTGAGACTTTAAACCCCAAAGATATCGAGGCAGTTCAGGAAAAAGCCGGAATGCTGTGGAATGATCTGTCGAAGATAGAATGGGAATAATACGATCCCTGTACCATCCTTTTTCTATGATACAGGGATTCTATTCAGTTACTATTCTCACTTTATCGTCAAACCAGAATTTGAAGCAAAAGAAAAAACCTCCCGCAGGCTCAATGCCCGCGGGAGGCTTTCCATATCACTGCCAGCCGTTATGTCTGTTTTCGTGGTCGCTGTTATGTCCATGACCATGCCCGGTTCCTTTACTGGTGCCGGTTCCATTCCCAGCCCCATTTCCATTCCCGGCCCCATTTCCATTTCCGACTCCCGTTCCTGCACCGTTTCCATTCCCGGTGCTGCTTCCAGTCCCGGCTCCTGTTCCTACGCCGTTTCCATTTCCGGCTCCGTTTCCGCCCCAGTTTCCGTCGTCACAGTCTTGCTGATGACTCACGTCATCGCAGTCCGGCTTGTCGCAATCCGGCTGATGACCCACATCGTCACAATTTGTCGGATGATTCACATCGTCACGGTCTGACTGATGACTCACGTCATCGCAGTCTGGCTTGTCGCAATCCGGCTGATGGCTTACATTGTCGCAGTCCGGCTGATGGTCCACGTCATCGCAGCCGGGATCACTCAGGGAACCGCCGCTCAGTGCATTGATGCGCTCCCGGAGCTCCCGCATGGTAAGATTCTGCACGTCCTCTGAAAGAATATCCGGATCAAGCGCACGCAGCTCCTGAAGCACGCGGTATTTCCCGACAGACATTCCCATGTGATGAGCCTCGTCGGCCTCGTGAGAATCGCCCGCATGGCAGGAGATATTTTCTGCACCTGCGGTGCAGCTCTCTATCCTTGTAAGCATCTGGCTGCGCTGCTTCTCATCTGCGCTTACGACTGTTACCTCCATCCGTTCGTTTTCATTTAAGAGCTGGGCAATTGTCTCATTGGAGAGAATCTCTTCAATCGCATCCGCATAATTCTTATTTTTTACGGCAAGGATCGCCGCAGGCAAAAGATTGTCGTCGTTGTAAGTCTCCACCGACACCACCCGGTCAAACCGGTTGATTCCAAGCTCAATGGATGGATTGATATCCAGGCTGATTGCAGAGACCGGCGTCACATACACCCAGCCTCCGACGCCAACCATAACCACAACACAAGCCATTGCCGCCGCCAGCCTTCCATAAAAAGCATGGCCTTTTGTCTTGCGGCTTTTCGTCTGATTTTCCAGAAATCTTCTCGTTCGCTCCTTGAGCTCTTCCTCCGCATGAATGCTGTCAAAAGCATTCCGGATTCTGTCAGTCACAGCCCTCACCTCCCAGCCTGTTCTTCAGCATCTCGCGCGCCCTCGTCAACAGAGTATATACGGTGTTTACATTCTTTCCGAGAATTTTTCCGATCTCCAGCGCAGTATACTCCTCATAATAATGAAGATATACCGCCTCCCTGTACTTCGCGGGCAGCGAGAGGACAGCCTCTAAAACCTCCCTGTTATCCTCTTCCGCCACGGCGGAAATCTCCGGCAGTTCATCAATCGGCTCTGTCCGGCCACGGAAAAAACTCTTGAGCAGATCTTTGCACTCGTTAATCGTAACGCGGATAATCCACGCCTTTTCATGCGCCGCATTTTCAAACACAGTTTCACAGAGGGCATATTTCAAGAATACATTCTGAAAAATGTCCTCTGTATCGGCGTAATTTTTCAAATGTACCATACAAAGGCGCCGGACAGTATCTG
The DNA here is from genome assembly GCA_964636375.1 of uncultured Lachnobacterium sp. Lineage (GTDB taxonomy): Bacteria > Bacillota > Clostridia > Lachnospirales > Lachnospiraceae > Roseburia. The sequence continues at coordinate 22,633 of CAZWRT010000037.1, forward strand.
AATATTGTTCGATCGCCCTGCTGGTCTCTTGATTGCTGCGCATGGCACGGCTCCATTCATCTTTGGGATAAAATTATCTGCCGGAATGATGCCCATGACCGGAATTTTGGGGGCATCTGGTGCGGGAAACACTGTGTTTCTTTAACTTTTTGTCGCAGTTGTCACAGTATCCGTCGCCGTCGGTGTCAATATAATGACGGCCTTTTTTCAGAGTACAGATATCGCAGATTCCATTGTTGTCGGCGTCCACATAGTGGCATCCTGTTTTCTGATTGCAGTTGTCACAGATTCCGTCATTGTTGGCATCTACATAATGGCATCCTGTTTTCTGATTGCAGTTGTCACAGATTCCGTCGTTGTTGGCATCCGCATAGTGGCATCCCACTCTCTGTCCATAGTTGTCACAGATTCCGTCATTGTCGGCGTCCACATAATATCCGCCGCATCCGCCGCCATGACCGCCATGACCACACCCGTAAGCGGTATTCGCGTTCCCTGCTCCTCCTCTCGGTCGTGCTACCACCGCCGATGTTCCTGCTGCCAAAACAATTGTTGCTGCCAAAACTCCTGCTATTATTTTTTTCATCCTTTTCACTCCCTGCTTGTTGATATTTATCTGGTTACAATACTAATACGATTGAACCGGCAAAATCCATTCATGGATTTTCAAAAAATTTTACGTGGGCTTTACTTCATATTATCTACAGTAAATTTTCACTGTCAAGATGGTAAATACTGCTTGACAAAGAATTTATGCGCATGTATAATTTTCGTAAGAGCACGGGATTATGCAATTATATAATATGGAGGTATTTAATATGAGTAATCTGACAAAAAAGCTGGGTGAAGCAGAATTAGATATTATGCAAGTGATTTGGGACAATGAAAATCCCGTAACCTCAAGCTTTATCTTAAAACAACTGGAAGGGCGCAGGAAATGGCCTCTTTCCTCTTTGATGACTTCATTGACGAGATTGGCGGATAAAGGATTTGTCAGCTGTGACCGCTCAACCGGAAGTAATCTTTATTCTTCCATCATCACGGAAAATGAATATAAAACCGGCGCAAGCAAACATTTTCTGGAAACAGTGTATAACAATTCTATACGAAATATGGTAGCTACGCTGTACAGCAATAAGGCAATCAAAGATTCTGATGTCGAAGAGCTCAGAAGCTTCCTGGACGAGCTGGAGGATAAGCAAAAAAGATAATCGGGCAAAACCAAACATCTTCGATCGCAAAATATAGCCGGGAATCCATTTTCAGATTCCCGGCTTACTGTTACTAATTATATATTCTGCTCTATCTTTAAGCTTTCTCGGTCCGATGTAAGGAAATTCTAGTCCTTTACCGTTACGCTCGTGCGGAATTCCAATGTGACGCCCTCAAGCTTCACCTTTGTTGTAATAACCACATTTCCTGCCTTTTTTGCTTTAATTTTGCCCTTGCTGCCCACAGATGCGACCTCTTTGTTACTTGAAGTGTATGTGATCTTTGCATCCTTTATTTTAATGTACTTTTTCGATGTCCTGACTGCGAGCTTCTCTGTCCCGCCCTTCTTTAATGAAAGGCTTTCCTTGGAAACCGACAGCGCCGACGAAAACGCCTTCTCACGCTCCCACTTATCGTACTCGCTCTCCGGCATGATCTTATGGTCTGCGGAAAAAAATTCCAGCGTCGGATCAAGATATTTTCTGTTCCTCAATCCGGTCCCTTCGGAAAACTTTCCTTTTTCATACTTATTGCCGGAATCCCACGTTGTGTCTAAAATGACCCATCTGCCGTCCACATACGCCTCGTTCCACGCATGGTTTGACTGGTCACCGGAAACGATGGCATCCGTCCACGCTCCGGATGTGCTGACACCCAGCGCGTAGCCGCAGGTCACTTTTGTCGGAATCCCCATAGAACGCAGAAGCGCCGCCGTCAGGTTCGAGTAGCCGTGGCAGACCGTGCGCTTTAATTTCAGCACCTTTAACGCATCCACCTCTACAGATTCCCCCGAATAAAGAGCGTCATAATCATACCAGATATTATTTGCAACCCAGTCATGCACCTTCCTGACCTTTTCATAATCAGAGTCTCCCGCATTCACGATTTTCTCTGCCAGCGCCTTGATTTCCGCCGCGTCACTCTCGACCCAGTGCGACGGCTGCGTATAATATCCGCGTGCGGTATCGCTCGTGCTCCCCTTCTTGTACAGCTTTCGGTTGTTCTCGTACACAGGAGATACGACGAAGGACGCAATGCCGTTTTTTATCTTGATCCCAAGGTCTTCCCCGTAAAGTACGCCTTGATATGTGCCATAGAGTGCTTTTCCGACAAAAATTTCGACATAATACACGCCGTCCCTTCTTGGCAGGTCAAGCTTTGCCTGATCCGAGACCGGAAACGTCGCCTGATTCTCGCCTATGCGCGCCATCGCATACTGATATCCCCCAGTGGACGGAACAGAATTTATGATAAGCGTCCCATCTTCCAGCGAAAAGCGAAACGCCTCATCTTTCTGATTGTTTGTGATAAATGTCTGTACTGCGCGCTGCACCGCGCTCTGCTGAGCCGCCAGCACCGGCTGCGCGGCAGGCTGACCCCCTCCGATGAAAAGCATCGCGCACAGCAGCGCCGCCAATATCCGTTTCCCGATTCCCCTGCGATTCACATTCTTCATACCTGATAGATTCTGCCTTTCTTTTTCGTGATAGCTCATGCCCATTTTAACATAAGTAAACGAAAATACAATCATTATGTAATCTCGTTTTCCCTGTAGAATACTAACCGCAATTATGGTATACTGATAGAAATGGCTTTTTTTAAATATGCACACTATGACCCAACGGGAGGTGAACGATATGCTGTGCCGTATGATAATTGATTTAAGCTGCACACTCTGTACAAAGTCTGATGACGGGACGAGTTTTGTACAGAGATAAGTGATCGTCCGACATTGGATTTTGTACTCCGATAACCGCAAAATACAAAACAGCAAAGCCCGGACCGGGCCGAATTGGAGGAAAATTCAATGGATAATTTTAAAAAATATATCGTTTTGTGGCTAAGTCAGTGCGTGTCCCAGCTGGGCAGCTCCATGACTTCGTTTGCGTTGGTGCTGTGGGCATACGAGCAGAGCCGATCCGCCCTGTCCGTCTCTCTGATGTCGTTTTGCGACTATGTGCCGTATATTCTGGTGAGCCTGTTTGTGGGCGCCTTTGTGGACAGCCACCGCAAGAAATCGATCATGCTTGCGGCAGATACCATTGCCGCCATAGGATCTCTGAGTGTCCTGCTGCTCTTGGTGACAGAACATCTCTCCATCTGGAATATTTACGTGATCAATGTGGTGATGGGAGTTACCACCGCTTTCCAGCAGCCCGCTTCGGCAGTGGCGGTTGGCAATATGGTGCCGAAGGAAAAGCTGTCCAACGTCAGCGGCATGAACTCCTTTTCCGGCAATCTGATCATGGTGGTAAGACCTATGCTGGCGGCGGCGCTGTACGGTCTGGGAGGACTTCCGCTGCTCCTGGTGATCGACCTGCTGAGCTTCGCCTTTGCTTTCTGCATTTTGCTGTTCTTCATACAAATCCCGGATCATCCGGAAAAACGGGAGCACGTTTCTCCGTTTGCGGGCACAAGAGAGGGCTTCGCTTTTTTACAAAAGGAGCGGGGGCTTTTGTACATTATGCTTACCATGGCGCTGGTCAACTTCTTTTCCAGACTGACCTATGAAAACATTCTG
>CAZWRT010000038.1:0-15076 GCA_964636375.1 uncultured Lachnobacterium sp.
GTTTACTGGTGTGACATTGTTTTCTTCCGGCCGTACGCTCCGTCCAAATTCTCTGTCACAATTTCCGGTAACTGAGATGTTTCCTTGTTACTTGTTACATATATCAGAGGGTAACTCCGATATTTTATAGTAAAGGCAAATTTTTAAATAAAAATTTGCCTAAAACTATCTGATCGTACAATCTTTAACTTTTGGTTTCCAGAAACTGCGGGTCCATAAAGCGGGTGCGGTCCATGGTCTTGTAATATCCGGTAATCGCCTTACTGTTCAAGCGGACGCTTTGCGCCTGCCGCTTGACCGTGGCAAATTTCTGCGTCATCATTCTCTTATTCCGGGCTTCCTGCGCCTGAATGAGAACACTGTCGTCCGTAATTTTGCGGATCAGATCCTGCATTTTCCGGATTTCCGGAGCATGAGAGTCCGGGGTTTGGCTGAGCTCCTCGGCAACCTGAGCATAGAGCTTTTCAAAACCGCTGTCCAGATATTCGAGCTGCTCAATTAATTTTGACTTAGCCTCCACGGTTTCATCGAACTCATCCACGGTGCTGTCCACGCGATCCAACTGATCCTTCTGCACATCGTTCAGACGAGAGATCTCTGTGAGAACCTTTTCTTTTTTTTCAAGGCTTTGCAGCATAATTGCAATGTAAGTTTCCGGCATAATCTCTCCTGTCTGCTCTATGAAACGGCTGCGCTCGTTTTGGTTCCGTTCGCAGTCTTATCCATGACCTCTTTCCACGCGTCACGCATGGTGCGCAGATGCTTCAGTACCTCCTCGAGGATCTCCGGGTCTTTTCGCAGATTGGCGTCCCGAAGCCTTCGGATGAGATAAGTATACACCGCGTCAAAATCCTTTGCTACCTCATATTTGTGATCCAGTGTCGATTGGAACTCAATAATGATGCGCTCGGTTTTCATAATGTTATTATGCGCTTTTTCGATGTCATTTTTTTCGATGGCAACGATCGCAATATTGGCAAACTTGATCGCACCCTCATAGAGCATCAAGGTCAGCTCCGCCGGTGTGGCGGTCAGCACTTTACTGTTATTGTATGCGGCGTATGCATTCTTCTGAATCATAGCGGCTCCTTTCCTTATGATCCAAACAGTCCTGAAAGAGTATTGGTCTGACTGTTGAGTTTCGCCAGTGCGGTTTCCATCTTGGAGAACTTCTTATAGTAATAATCCTCCTTGGCTGACACGCGGTCCTCCCACTCTTTAATCTGTTTCTTATAGGCATCGTACTGCTTATCCATTTCCTTGTCGTTGTAGATTTTATATCTGCTACGCATACTGTTGGACTGCATGTTATCATCAATCGCCTGATACAGATTGGTGGCGAGCTGCTTCATAAATTCCACGACGGTGTCAGGATCGCTGTTGATCGCCTTCATCAACTCATCCTTTTCGCCGGAGGTGTTTTCGTCATCGGCATCACCGTCAATGTGGAACGCATTGTGCTCGTTCTTCACCGAATTTAAATATCCCATTGTGTGGATGCCGAAACTCGTCAGGTTGTAGCTCTTTCCGTTGATCGTGATGTTCCTGTTCATGGAATTGATCATGGAGGACATGAGCGAGCTGAGCGAACTGTCCCTGCGGAGAAGGGAATCCTTGATCTTGGTTTCCCACTTCTCGATCTCCCTGTCAGACATGGAATCTTTTTCGTCATCCGTCAGCGGATCGTAGCCGTATGCGGAATCCGCATTGTAAAGCTTGGTGATCTCGTTGATAATGTTGTTGTATTGGGTTAAGAAATCCTTTACCTTGTCATAGAGCCCCTGAGTGTCGACGGCCACATTGATGGTCAGTGCGTTTTCGTCGCCGTCGCCGGTCACCGCCTGAGCGTTAATGTCCAGACCGTTGATGGTGAAATTGTTGGTCGAGCTGTTGTAGATCTCGCCGTTCAGACGAATTTCAGCATCCTGACCGTCGATCTTGACCGGAACGTTGACCTTGTCATCCATATATCCCTGATCCAGCGCAAGCTTCGCCAAAATGTCTGTACCGTTGGCATCAGCGGCGGAGAAGGAGAGGTTTGGCTGCCCATGGAATGCGAGATAGCCGAAATCTTTGCCCGTGTCCTTGTCTTGCGCGACGTTAAAGCTCGCGTTAATTCCCATGTCCTTGAGCTGGGTGACAATATCCTTCATGGAGGTGTATTGGTTGATCTTCAAGGTCCCGACTACTGCGCCGTCTGCTCCCTTTACCTCAATCTCGGACTCGTCCTCCCCGTCGTAGCCAAGGTTCATAAGGCGCAGATTCTCGTTTATGGCGACCTTGTCGGACGCCGGATTAATTTTGCCGCTTATCTGTGACATGCTCTGGCTGATACCGAGAAAACTGAGCATAGAGTTTGCTGCCCGAATGTCCTCTGGCTTCGCGTCGATCGTCTCATAAAGGGGCTTGCCGTTCTTGTCTTTCTGCAGGACATTTTCTCCGGTCTCCGGGTCCGTCACGAAAAGGGGAATCTCTTTGGTATCCGCCGCAGTGATGGAGAAATCACCGTTTGCTCCGCTCTTTTTCGAGCTGATGAACAACCGTCCGTTGCCCTCGTCAAAGCTGGCATTTAAGCCTGCATCCGATAATTCCTTGGCAAATTCGGAGATGGTCATATCCTTTGTGACCTTGATGTCCTTGGTCTGAGACTCGCCGTTTTCATCCTTCGTGTTCACACGGATCGTAGAGTCGCTCTGCACGCCCAGAGCGCTCAGCTTAGTGTCGCCCTTTGCGTCTGCGCCGGATTTTGTCTTGATCTTGGTTCCGGTCAGATATGCAGACTGCGCTGTCTTAAGTATATTTAATTTCTGCGAACCGATGGTTGTGCCGTTCGCGGATACGGACGCCTTCGTGGGGTCTGAAACTGTGGTTTTACGCAGGCTGTATGCGCTGCTGTATTTTAACTTGGATACATCCGTGTAGAAGCTGTAAACCTTGGAGTTTAAGCTCTTCCAGATATCCTGCTTCCAGGAAAGTTTTGTCTGTTCCTTCTCGTATTTCTCTGTCTTTTTGCTGTATGCAGACACCAACTCCTGAACGATAGCGTCTGTATCCAGTCCGGAATTGATGCCGGAAACTCGCATTGCCATAAAATTTTACCTCCTTACCTTCTCTCGTCTACCAGAAGACCTGCCATCTCCCAGACCTTGGCAATCATGTCAAGGGTCTTTTCCGGGGGGAGCTCCTTGATGACCTCTTTTGTGTCCTTGTCGATCAGCTTGATTGTCACACGGTTCGTCTTGTCGTGGATGCCAAAGATCGCCTCGGAGTTGTTGGCCTTCTTGTTGATGTCTTCAACTGCCTTCTTGATCTGTGCGGCCTGCTGTTCCGGAGTCAGCTGATTCTGGGCGTTATTGTTATTTTTGCTGCCGCCGGCTCCGTCCTCGCTGGTTTGCTTGATGTCAATTGCAGATGTATTTTTAGAAATGGATTCGGAGATGTTAATCACCTCTCTAGCCTCCACCTTCGGTTTTGCCGTTTCCTTAACCTCTGCAGTTGACACACTTCCCTGATAAGTCATTGCTGCGTTTCTGATTGCTTCAATAGCCATGATGATTACCTCCTGTTCATCGTTCCGTTAGGTTACTGCCCGAAAATAAGCGCAATAACGGAGTTCTTATAATACATATCGGAGGATATTAATCAGAAATTAACACCCTCCGATAAATTTTTTCAAAAATTATCCAAATATATCCTTCAGTGCGTCCAGATTGGTTACGCTGGATGCTTCTTCGTTTTCTTTCTGGATCTGGAGATATACTTCCTTGCGATACACCGGCACGTCCTTCGGAGCCTGAATACCGATCTTGATCTGATCACCGCGGATATCCAGCACGGTGATCTCGATATTGTTGTTGATTACTAAGGCCTCGCCTTTTTTTCTGGTCAATGCCAACATATCTTATTCACCTGCCTTTTCCTTTTTTGCTTTGAGAACATCGTATACCTTGTACTTGACGGGGTAGTCGTCCTCCACGATCAGCTGTACAGCCTTTCGATTGTCCATATTGACGACGATCGGCGCCTTTAAGTTCACGGAGAAATCTTCCACCTTTCTCGGCACGGTAACGGTTACCAGAATGTAGGTGTTGTCCGCGTTCAATTCTCCGAGCGGAGCGATGATTTCGTCGTTCACGTTTGGAGCGTAATCCTCCATTATCGCTATCGGATCCATGACCGGAAATGCGATATCCGGGTCATCCATGGATTGCAGCCACATGATCGATGTAGCCTTGCGCCCCTTCTCCTCATCAAAGATCAGGGCAAAGTTATTCAAATCCGGGAATCCGATCATTCCCTTTGACATACAGATGATTTGGTCATCCGCAATTTCGATCTGACCGAAAATTCTTGTTTGTGCCTTCATGGTCGTTGTTCTCCTCGCTCCGCGTTAGATATAATTAAGCAGTGTCTGTTCTCCTACCTTTGCAGCCGCTGTCAGGCTTGCGGTATATGCGTTGTAGGACGCATAGTAGTCGATAATGATGTCCGAGATGTCGCGGTCCTCATTGTTTGACTGTAATTCCTCAACGGTCATTTTCTGGTTTTCGACACGGGTTTTTGTCAAATCCAGCCGTTTCTCCAGACTTCCGACATTGGTGAGGGCAATGTTTACCTTTTCCAGATAATTGTCAAAATTCGTGATATACTGGCTGTAGGTCTTCTGCATATTGTCATCCGCGTAGTCCATCTCTTTTTTGGCAGCGTCGAGATAGGTCTGTAAAACGGCCTGATCCTCGTCGCTGACATATTGCTCGCGGTGCATCATTTCTGTAATGCGCTCCACCTTTGCGTGTGCATTGATTGCATGGGATACTATATCGACCAGTTCCTGAACATCCCTGGCGATGGCAGTGTCAAAGACGCTGTGCGCCTCGGTGTTGGCACTGATGGTAATGCCGTTGGAAATCGTGAAATCGATCAGCTGGGTCTTGATATTGCCCTCGCCGTCGGTTCTCATGAGCGTCACCGGTTCTTCAAGATCTTCGTTGATTTTCCGGCAGTCATAGTAATATTCCGGACGGACTTCACCTTCCGAAAACCCGGTCCTTGTGTAGGTTACGTTGACGGTGGCCTCTTTTTTTGCAATCTCGTGTGCGATCTCATTGCCGAAAATCAGCTCGCCGTTGGATTTGATCAGAACCACTTCGTTGTCGCCCACGATTTTTCCCGTTGTGGGGGGAGTTGCCGCAGCAGCCGCAGCAAGCCAGTCATCCTCGGTGTCGTAAACCGTAACGTCTAAGGTGGTATTGACAGGCGGATTGCCTGCGGTGTAGGAGATCTCTGTGGCGCTTCCGGTGTTCATCAGAGTATCGCCCAGCCCGTCAATCTTATCGTATGCCAGACGCAGCCGGCTGTATGTGCTGGTGCCGATTTCGGTCGTACAAGGGGTACTGGCATCAGCCGGAACCGTTGTATCGCCGTAATAGTAGCGATGGTCATGCAGCTCTTTGAAATCGAAAGTCTGATCGATCGCGTAGGTGGTCGCCTTTTCGTCTTCCATAAAAGTAAGCTTAGAACCGGTGCGGTATCCGGTGAACACGGTTCTGCCTGCATAGTCGGCGTTGCCCTCCGTATAGACCTGGTCGGCCAGTGCGTTCAGAGAGTTTAAGATTGTCTGGCGGTCATCCTCGTTCAGAGTGTCGGTGGAACCGTTATTGCACTGGGTACGGATGTCCGTGAGGATGTTCTTCATATTTGAAAGCGCGGTTCCCGTCACTTCCAGCCATGCATTGACCTCTGAAATATTGTGGTCGAGATACTGCTCGATGTGGCTCATGTTGGTCTGCATCCGCAGTGCCCGGATGGCGATGACGGGATCTTCAGATGCTTTCGCAATTTTTTTGTGCGTCGTCATCTGGGTGTTGTATTTGTCCACGAGAACCTTGTTGGCATTAATGTTGGTCTTCGTGTTCTCCGTGATCATGTTGTTGGTAACTCGCATATGGATACCCCCTGTAATGGTTGGTTTCTTACGGGTTCGACATCCTTGTACTGAATTCCCGACAATTTATATATCGGCGCTTTTTATAAAAACATTAACCTAATTTAGGTCACTCCGGTCTGATTGATCAGTTTATCGTAAATCTCAGCCATTACGGAAATCATCTTTGATGCGAGATTGTACGCATTCTGGAATTTGACCAGGTTCGTGGCCTCCTCGTCCTCGTCCACGCCGGAGACAGATGTTCGCTGGCTCGCGATCGTGCTGCAGAGATTCGTGTAGTTTTTTTGGTGGATTCCCACTTTGTTTACATCCACAGTGATGTCCGAGAGCAAAGTTTCCAGGAAGGATTCTGCCGAGTCGCCGCGGAACATCTTCACGTCTTTCTGCAGGGTCAAAAGCTCCTTGGCGATGTCGTACTGGTCAACTTTTTCCAAGAGCTCTGAGGTCGTGGAAAAATAATTGGGGTCCCGCAGAGATTGTTCGTTGACTCTGATCGTTTCCGCGGTGAGCTTGTAGTAGCTGTCAGTCTCCGAAGTCAGCACATAACTGAAGTCTCTGCCTGCATCTTCCTGCGCCTTGGCATCCGCGGTCAACTGGTCATATTCGTCTACATCCCAGAGGTTGCCGGTCTTGGATTCACCCACAAAGAAGGAGCCCATCGGCTTACCGTTTAAATCCACGCCCTTCTTCTCGATATCGTTGAAGGCCTCCGTGAAGTTGCGGATAAACTCGTTGATCTGCTGCTGGTAGTAGGGGACGCCCATGGCATCCACGCTGGTTCCGCAGGTGACGCGCATATCGACAAGACCGGAGTTGTTGCCCTCCAGCGGGGTGCTCAGATTGAAGGTTACGGAGGTGAGGCCGTCTTTGCCCACCTCTGCGCTCCAGCTGTCGTATTTGTAACGGGCGTTGCCGATCTTGATCTGCCCGTGTTCGGGAAGGCTTAAAGCGTTGACGTCAGCGGAGGAAAGATGATCCATCTTGATTGTGTTTTCCGTGACTTCGGAAACACTGCCCTTTAAATTATCGTTGTTGTTGCCGTCGCGCACTGCAAAGAGCGCTTTCAGGCTGCCGCTGGCCGTGCCGGTTGTCGCAGCAAAATCCATATGGGTATCTGACCATGAGATAGAGTAGAGCCCCTCAATGTCCATCTGATTCTGCTTATATTTGGAAGAGGTGCACTCTAAGGTGCGGTAGTCGTTGCCGTCCACGAGCACCTGCCCGTTGATGATGACGCGGTAATTGGTGCCGCCCAGATCCTGGCCGTAGGTATTGTGCACATCAAATTCCTGTGTCTCCACACTCACAATGCCGGAGAGTTCATCCACGAGCAGCGCACGCTGATCGCGGAGCTCGTTCGCGAATCCGCCCCGGACTTCAATCATATTAATCTCGCGGTTTAGCAGAGCGATTTTCTCGGAGATGGAGTTGATGTTGGTTACGGTGCTCTTGATCTCCTCGTTGCAGTCCGCCTGCATTTCTGACAGGCTCTGGTTTAAAGCGTTAAAGTATGTGCATAAGCTCTGCGCCTGATTGATGAACTGGTTGCGCACGCTCTTGTCGCCGCCGTTGGTTTTTAAGGTGTCCAGAGCGTTGAACATTTCGGAGAAAATCGCGGTGAATCCCTTTTGCGTGTCGTCATTTTTCAGGATCGTCTGAACCTGATCCAGATAGTACATCTGCTGTTCGTAATATCCGCGGCTCGCATTATTCTCCCAGTACTTAGTGTCGTAGTAGAGATTGCGCTCCTGAGTGATTTTGATTGCCGCGACGCCGGTTCCGGTGCTGCCGTACCGGGTGTATACGCGCAATGGCTCCGTAGATTCAAGAGTTGTTGTCTGTCTGGTATATCCCGCAGTCTGAACATTGGAAATATTGTTTGCGATCGTGTTGATCGAGGCCTGGAATGCGGTCAGTCCGCTCGCCGCGATATTCAGACCGAAAAATGTAGATGGCATGCGTAAACCTCCTTTGCGTCGTTAAATCAGTCCGGTCACGATCAGCTCTGTCATCTGGCTGATGACAGTGATAAACCGACTGGCGGCATTATATGCAGACTGATATTTGATCATTTTGGTCAACTCCTCGTCCGAGGAAACGCCGGTGACCATCTGGCGTTTATTGTCTACGGACTCCACTGCGCCGGTTAAGGTTTCAGCAGCGGCGCCGCTGGTACTGCCCTCGACGCCGAGTTCGTTGACAATCCGCTGGTAGAACTCTTCAAAGGTGCAGGGCTTTGCGTCGTAGGGGTTCAGTTTCATTCCCTGTTTGGCCCATGCCGCAGAAATTTTCTTACCGAGGTCGTAATCGACCTTATCGAACACACCATCGTTCTTGTATGCGGGCGTCAGCGTGATCTGTTTATCCAGCTCCTCATTGGTGTGGACGTTGCCGATTTCGTAGCGGGTGGAGGCATCATCCGGATTTTCTTCATTATATACATAGTAGGTGTTACCGTCAGAGCCTGTCACCTCTGTGTAGCGCTCGCAGCCGGAGCGAACAAACAGTTCACGCGGCGGCAGCTTGCCGTCCACGCCGACCGGGCAGTTCTCTTCATCCAGCACCAGGGTCTTACCTGCCTCGATGGTGATGGTTTCTCCGGCAGAGGTAGTACCGGTGATCGTTGTATCCAGTGTTTTGTTGGGGCAGTACAGGTCGTTCATGCTCTTTACAATGGAGCTGAAGAGGTGATCAATCTGTGCCTCAACCTTCATGAGGGTACGGTTTGCAATCTTGTCGTAAGCCTCCTGATCGGCGAGATCCGATGCCCGGCCGTAAGTATTTCCGCGAACCATCAGCTTGGAATCAATGCCGCCGACATCCGTGTTGGTCTCGGAATCGAAGTGGCCCGTATCCCTGCTGACGTGCACATACTGTTCCTGCTCCATATTGGAAAGGTGCGGCCAGTACGGAGTGTAAAAACCGGTTCCGAAATCTTCAAGCAAACCAATGTTAAAGCATTTGATTTCTTCGACAAAGCGAACGCCCTCGAAATCCACTAAGGCAAATCCGGTGGCGTCTTCCGTGACCTCAATGTTGCCGTAAGCGCCGAGCTTATCCAGCAGATAGTCTCGCTCGTCGCGGAGGGTCATAGCCGTCTCAATATGGCCGGCCTCCACCTTCTGGATCTCAAGATTCAGCTCATAGATCCGGTCGCCGATCTCGTTGACCTTCTCCACGTCTTTCTTAATTTGTTCGTTGATATTGGATTGATAACTCTGAAAATTTTTGTACAGAGCCAGACTGCGGCTTACCAGCAGCTCGCTCTTCTCCAGAACAAGGTTCTGGGTGACCGAGTCAGCCGGATTTGAGGAGAGCGTATCGAATGCCTTCCAGAGGTCTTCGATGCTCTGCTTGAATTGCTCGCCGGCCAGCTCCTGCATGAGATCTTCAGAATAGTTGGCTGTCTCCTGGCGCACCGAATAGAACTCCCGACGCCCGTTCTCGAGCCGATAGAGTTCGTCCAGAAAGATATCTCTTGCATGAACAACATCGCCAATGGAGACTCCCAGACCTGACTGCTGGAGGTTCACATTGGCGTGCGGCTGTCTCAATTTCGTGTAATTCATTTCAGCGAAACGCACTTGCTGCCGGACATAGCCGGCAGTGTCCACGTTAGACATGTTGTTCGCTGTTGTATTTAATGCATTCTGCGCGTTCCGAAGCCCGGATGCGCCGACATATAAGCTTCCAAATCCATTGGCCATATAAAAAATACCTCTACTGTGATACCCGTATGGAGGGCACTACATATTACGATGAAACGTCGAACCCGCTTCCGCCCAACCGAGAGCCTGTGCTGCAGGCACTTTTGTCGTAGTTAGCGGTTTCAGGGGCCTGATGATAACTTTTAAATAAGGTGAGGTCAAATTCGTTCAGCTCAATTGCCGTCTGGAGAAGGAGGATATTTTCGTCATTGAGACGTTTCATTTCTCCTGCCACAGCGACCAGACGATCTCTCGTTTCGGTCAGTTTCTGCTGAACCTCGGGCTGGGAACCAAGGCTGTCAATGAGCCGCGATACGGTCATATCTCCCTGGTCTTTTCCCAGAACGATTGCAATGTCATTTAAAATGCGGATCTGACGGTTGCTCAGGCTTATCAGACCATCGCTTGTGACCTGTTCCAAAGCCGTGATCTGCTCAAGGGCGGAAACATCCGCTCGGATCAGTACTTCGCGTTTTTCCTCGCCGTATTCGACCAGAGTCCGATACATTTCTTCTTCCGATTCGAGTACACTCACGAGTTCTTCTACCAAACTGGCCACTGTTTTTTCCTCACTTTTGACTAGATAATGCTACCATTGTACCTTGCCAGTAATTTGCTGGCGAAAGCTCCCGGGTCTACGGAATAAGTTCCGTTGTCAATCATAGGTTTGATTCTGGCAATCTTGTCCTCTCTGATATCTGAGGCCTCTGCCACCGCTGCTTTTGCAACCTGATAATCGCGTCCGGTCTGTGAAATAGATAACTGGTCGCTCTGGCCGCCGGTACTCTGCATCCGTGCGGTTCTGGCTGATTTCTGTACTCCATAAACCTGTGCAATTTGGTTATATGCATCTATCCGCATAACAGCATCTCCTTTCTTGCTTGAGAATAAGCCTTCTACATTATTTATCGGACGTTTGGCTAAAGACTTTAGGATAATCCGAAAATTTTGTATCTTTGCTTATTTTTTCCTCCTGTTGTAATTTATATCGACGATTGCGGAAATTACTTTACAGTTTTTTAAAAAAATTATGTAATCGGAAGGAAACGCCTTGACAATAGAGAGTTTCTTAGCTTATACTTAAATCTCCGAGCAGCCGGGGCGGCAGCGGTGCCTTGTACCAACAATCCGCTATAGTTGGGGTGATGTCTCGTGGAGGGCTTTCTCCGGTGGAGCTGCCCTCGGTAAGTGGCGTTGACGCCTGGGTCTTGCGCAATGGGAATCTGTGAACCGGGTCAGGGTAGGAATACAGCAGCCCTAAGCAGAACCTCTCATGTGCCGTGAGGTCGCCTGGGGGGAGCCGGCTGCCGAGGTAACGTCTGTTGGAGGGGTTCGAAGCGGGACGCTCGGATTTATAATGATGTTGTAAAAAAACTGCCTGTGCTTGCGCAAGGCAGTTTTTTGGTATAAGTCATATATTGCAGAAGGGCGGCACCTTAGCTGAAATAGCGGTCATAGAGGCCTTTCAATGCTCTGCCGTGGCGCGCCTCATCCCTTGCCATCTCATGCACGGCGTCATGGATTGCGTCCAGATTGTTCTTTTTCGCGCATTTTGCGAGCTCAACCTTGCCTGAGGTTGCACCGAATTCGCAGTCAACTCTCCACTTGAGGTTGTCCTTTGTGGTTGCCTTCATGTTCGGCTCGAGATCTTCACCCAGCATCTCCGCAAATTTAGAAGCGTGCTCTGCTTCCTCAATTGCAGCCTTCTCCCAGTACAGGCCGATCTCCGGATAACCTTCGCGGTGCGCGATTCTTGCCATGCACAGATACATGCCGACCTCAGCGCACTCTCCGTCAAAGTTGGCCTTCAGCTGCTCGAAAATGAACTTCTTGTCATCGCTGCTGATTTCCGGATTGTTCTTGACGGTTGCCGCATAGAGGCCATACTCATGCTCTGCAGCGAGAGAGAGCTCGCCCTCAACCTTCCGGAACTGGTCTCCGCTTACATGGCACACTGGGCACTCAGCCGGGGGCTCTTCACCCTCGTGCACATAACCACATACCGGACATACATATTTTGCCATAGATAATACCCTCCTTTTAATAATTTTCTAAGATAGTTATAACAATATAATACATTGGCAAAAAATTGTCAATCAAATTTTGTGATGATATTCTGCCTCGTTTGCTCATAAAATATGAGGAGAAATTGGAAATAATTGCAGGAGTCAACATGAATTTGAGACGGTTTGTTACCTATGTCTATAGGTATGATCAGGGAAACCGCGGGAAAAACGCGGGATTTATCAAGGCGGATATGCGCAGCGACGGATGCCGGATGGAAATACAGGTGCGCGGAGTGGAGCGCTTTTCGGGTAAGGCGCATGTCAATCTGATTGTCCGCGGGGAGGAACCTCTTGCCTTTGCCGCCGGGGAAATGCCGGTCGGAGTGCAGGGGGGCCGCATGAAACTGTTTTTTAACCGCAATCTCCTTGGGGACAGTGGATATACAGTTGACCAGATTCTGGCGGTGGTGATCCGCTGCGGAGGTTCCCTTCTGGTGAGCTGCTGGTCGGAGCAGGTTCCGGAGGCTGTTTTGCGTGGGCAATTCCGTATATATGGGGCTGAGCAGGAAATGTCGAAATCCGGCACTCAGCCTGTGGAGGAGGAAGAGGAGCAGGGGCTGCCGGACGAAAAGGCGGAAAAAGTGCAGAGGCGGCCGAGCGAAGAGGCGGAAAAACAGCTGAAAGAAGTCCCTCGGCCTGCGGAGGAGGAAAAGGAGCAGGGGTTGCCGGGCGAAGAGGCGGGAAATTTGCCGAAGCCGGCAGAAATGCCTCGGCCTGCGGAGGAGGAAAAGGAGCAGGGGCTGCCGGGCGAAGATGCGGGAAATTTGCCGAAGCCGGCAGAAATGCCTCGACCTGCGGAGGAGGAAGAGGGGCAGGGCCTGCCGGGCAAAGAGGAGGAAAGTTTGCCGAAACCGGAGGAGATTTCTCAGCCGCTGGTGGAGGTCTGCGATCATGACGGCGGGAAACATGAGTCGGCAGAGATGCTCCGCGCCACGGATGTGGGAGCGGGTGAGGAAGAGCTCACGTCGCCGGAGGTCTCCTTTCGGAGAATTGATATCACAGATATTCGCGGCCTGCCGAAAAGCAATTGGCATTTGTGCAGCAACAGCTTTCTGATTCATGGTTTCTTTAATTATCATTACCTGATTTTGAAAACAGTTGGAAAAGGAAGCGGGAAGGTCTGTTATCTTGGGGTTCCCGGAATTTATGAGCAGCCGGAGAGAATGATGGCGACTATGTTTGGATTCCCGGAGTTTGAGCCTGCGCGCGTTGGGGAAATGCCGGACACCCACGGCGCGGCGGGGGGAGGTACCGGCGTGCAGGGCTACTGGTTGTGCCGCCTGGATTGAAAAAAGGAGGGCGACCAGTCCTCCGGGTTGGCCATGATATACATCGCGTGATCTCTCCATTGCCCCTGCAGGAAGAGGTGGCTGTGTTTGATTTTTTCGAAGGAAAAGCCGACACGGGTGAGCAGGCGGATGCTTGCGATGTTGTCCGGCAGAACCCACGCGGTGATATAGTGCAGCCCGAGATCAGTGAAGATTGCCTTCGTGATGGTTCCGAGCGCCTCGGTCGCATATCCTCTGCGGTGATAGGCGCTTGAGAACTTGTAGCCGATCTCACAGTGGGAGGAGAACCCCCAGCGGATGTCGTGAAAACAGATGGTTCCGATGATTTTGCCGGGATTCTCCTTCTCGTAGGCGTAATACCGATAAATCGTGCCCTTTTCAGCGGCCTTGTACTCTAAGTCGGTGATCTGCCGCAATTTCGTTATGGTGTAAAAATCAGGGATTCGATCCGGCTCAAATTGTTCGAACAGCTCTTTGTCCCGGAGGTAAAAATCCAGTATTTGTTCCGCTGCCGAGGCATTGACAATTTTTAAGAGCAAACGTTCGGTTTCATATATAAACTGCATCTTTTTCCCTTTCTGCTTTGATTATTTCCTATAGATATGATATGATACCAACGTGCTTTTGTAAAGAGAGGAGCGGCAGGGATTGTGACAGAGGATGAGAGATTTATGAAAGCGGCGCTGACTCAGGCGAAAAAGGCGCGCGCTATCGACGAGGTGCCGATCGGCTGTGTGATCGTGCGGGAGGGAGAGATTATCGCGCGGAGCTACAACCGTCGCAATATCGACAAGAATACACTCGCGCACGCGGAGCTTGCCGCCATCCGCAAAGCAAGCAGAAAGACCGGGGACTGGCGGCTGGAGGAATGTACGATGTATGTGACTTTAGAGCCGTGCCAGATGTGCGCCGGAGCAATCGTGCAGTCGCGGATGCGGCGTGTTGTGATCGCCACGATGAATCCCAAGGCGGGCTGCGCCGGATCAGTGCTCAATCTTTTGCAGATGAAGGAGTTCAACCATCAGGTGGAAATTACCAGAGGGGTGCTGGGCGAGGAGTGCTCGCAAATGCTTTCGGAGTTCTTTCGGGAGCTGAGAAAAAGGAAATTAGGTACGAAAATGTCTTGATGTGCAAATGATACAAATATGCACATGAATTTCTGTTAAAAATGTATATATACGTACAGTCGAATAAATGCCATCCTATTGTATGAGATGATGAAATGGCGGAAAAATAAAAGAGTCTTGATTTTTCAAGACTCTTTTGAGTGGAGCATACGGGATTCGAACCCGTGACCTCCACACTGCCAGTGTGGCGCGCTCCCAACTGCGCTAATGCCCCGTAAGGTGCATTATAAAACAAAAAAAAGAAAAAATCAAGGTGGCAAATAATGAAATGTGAGAATAATGGGAAAATTAAAAGTCGAAAGAACCTTGTGATTCTGTGCCTGGCTTTTTTTATTCTGTCCGCATGCGGCAGCAAGGACCAGACAGCCGTTGATCCGAGAGAGCCGGAGTGCAGTGCCGGAACAGAAGTTGAGAGGATGTCCACAGAGACGGAGGAGACACCCCCGCAGATCACGCTGGTTATGACCGGGGACATGCTTTTGCATACTCGCGTGATGGATGCAGCGAAACAGGCGGACGGAACCTATGCTTTTGACGCGGTGTTTGCGCATGTGGCGGAGGCTGTAAAAACGGCGGATGTCGCACTTGTGAATCAGGAGGTTATTATCGGGGGCGAGGAGCTGGAAATTACGGGTTATCCCTGCTTTAACGCACCCTATGCGTTTGGGGATGCCCTGACGGAAACCGGGTTTGACGTGATCTGCCACGGGACAAATCATGCGTTGGACCGACGGAAGGATGGCATTGTAAACTGCCTGAATTATTGGGATCAAAACCATCCGGAGGCGGCGGTACTCGGGATTCACGACTCGCAGGAATCGCAGGATTTCATGTATATATATGAAAAGGACGGCATTCGCGTGGCATTTTTGAACTACACATATGGGCCATAATTGCCAATAAAGAATCATTTCCTGCTTCATCACCGCCAATATTTATT
>CAZWRT010000038.1:15086-26363 GCA_964636375.1 uncultured Lachnobacterium sp.
AGGAGAAAGTGATCGCCGACATCGAGAAAGCGGAACAGCTGGCGGATTTCACGGTGGTCTGCCCGCACTGGGGTTCGGAGTACTGGCTGAAACCGGACGACTCGCAGAAACATTGGACGCAGATTTTTCTGGAGCACGGAGTGGATCTGGTGCTTGGGACGCATCCTCATGTGATCGAGCCTGTCGAGTGGGTGGAGGATGAGGAGACGGGGCATCGGATGCTGGTCTACTATTCGATAGGAAATTTTGTGAGCTGGACGAGTATGGAGGGGAACGGCGTTGCAAACCGCTCGGTCGGGGGCCTGGCGGAGGTGACGCTGACCAGGGATGAGAGCGGGGCAGCGGTTGTGTCAGACTATGGCATCCGGGCGCTCGTCACCCATGTGGAGAGTGGGACAAACGGAGTATCAGTCTATTTTCTGTCAGATTACACCGAGGAACTGGCAGAAAAAAATGAAATCCGTCTTCAGGATGGCAATTTTTCATTAGAGTACTGTAAAAATCTGTGCGACAAGGTGTGGGGGGCGGGCAGCTATCACTAAATATAAGAAAAAGCAATAATTGATAGTCCGAAAGCAATATTTGAATAGTACAATAACGTAAAAATTGATATATTAATAATGTAGTGTCAGATTATCTGACAAGGCTTGTTTATGGAGGTAGATATTATGAAAAAGAGGATTTTATCGGTAGTACTTTGCGCCGCAATGGTGCTGACGATGTTCGTCGGCTGCGGCAAAAAGGCGGACTCTGACGGAGTTCAGAAGATTACGTGGATGTTCTGGGATGACCTGAACGCCACGGAGGATCTGATTTCCAAGGGTTACAAGGATGTTGTCGACAGATTTAACAAGGACAACGAGGGTAAGTATTATGTGGATGTGATCACGACCAACCTGGAAGAGTATTATTCCAAGCTGAATGCAAAGGTTGCAGGCAAAGAGACACCGGATTGCTTCATTGTCAGCCCGGGACCGAACCTTGATGTTTACGTTGAGCCGGGAAAGGTTGCCGACCTTACCCCGTATCTGGAGAAGGACGGATGGATCAACAGCTTCAACGGAGGCAAGAACGCCTTCTCCCAGCAGACCTATGACGGCAAGATTTATGCAGTTCCGCTGAACATTGCGGCTGCCTGCGTATTCTACAACACGGAGATGTTTGAGGATGCGGGTATCACAACAATGCCTACGGATTACAACGGACTTCTGGATGCCTGCAAGAAACTGAAGGAGAAAGGCTATACACCGATCACGATTTCGGCTGGTACTGCATGGTGCCTGTCTATGCTCTGCGGTTACTTATGTGACAGTGAGGGCGTAGATCTGGATAAGCTTAATGCTGGTGAGGCATCCTGGCTTGACGCCAATGTCGTGAGTGCTGTCAACAAGATGGTTGAGCTTTCCCAGTATTTCCAGGACACCGCAGCCGGCGATACCAATGACGTTGCCACTGCGAATTTCTACAACGGAGAGGCTGCAATGCTGATTCAGGGCTCCTGGGCAATCGGACAGATCAACGGAGCAAATCCTGACTTTGAGAAGAAGTGCGGCGTGTTCGCATTCCCGGGAACAAACGGAAGAGTTATTGCAAAGTCTGACAGTCTTGCTATGAGTGCAGACACAAAGAATCCGGAGGCAGTTATCGCATTTATGAAATATTTCACAGATAACACTGCGCAGAAGTACACTGCAGAGGTTGGTGGAAAGATTCCGGTTACGACCGTTCAGTATGATGCCGACAAGGCACCGGCAGAGCTTGCATACGTTATGGATGTATTTAAGAACGCGAAGTCAACCTTCGGATTCTACAATGAGTCCATGGCGAGCACCGAGGCTGGTTCTACCTTCGACGATGCGATGGTTTCCATCTACCTGAAGCAGAATTCAGTAGAGGCTGGTTTGCAGCTCGTAGAGGATTTCTACAAGAACAATGTTTGGAAGAAATAATGATTTGAGCTTTTCACGCGGGATTGGAGAATCCAATCCCGCATTTTTCTAAGATTTCGGAGGCATATATGGACAAATTGTTGAGAAACAAAATGGCGATCATCCTTTTTCTGGCACCGGCTTTATTGCTCTTTACGTTCATTTTGTTTATTCCGATCTGCCAGTCCGTCTACTATTCATTCTGTGACTACAATGCGCTGACTGAACCGAAGTTTATCGGCCTCAAGAATTACATTGATCTGTTCACTACTGACAGGACCATGAAGATTGCGCTGAAAAACTCGCTGTTTTTCCTGATCTTTTCGGTAGTGTCGCAGTTCATTGCCGGTATCATTCTGGCGGTGCTGGTCACGAATATCAAGATGGGACGGAATTTCTTTAAGAATGTGTATTACCTTCCCTGCATTTTGTCCTCGGCGGCGCTCGGACTTCTGTGGATGTTTATATTTACTCCTAAGATGGGAATCAATCAGCTGCTGGCGCAGTTCGGGATTCAGGGGCCGCTGTGGCTGATGGAAACTAAGGGATTCATCATTCTTCCCATGTGGGTCATCGCGTTTGTCTGCCTGTGGCAGTATGTCGGACAGTCAATGATGCTCTACATCGCTCAGATCTCAGGGATTAACGGATCTCTGTACGAATCGGCGTATCTGGATGGCTGCTCCAAGCCGAAGGCGTGCTGGCATATCACGCTGCCGCTGATCAAACCGATGATGGCGACAGCCATATCCTTAAATGCGATCGGTTCCTTAAAGTTTTTTGACCTGATCTTCAACATGACGGAGGGCGGGCCGAACAAGATGACAAGCGTGCTGGCGACGCACCTTTATGAGCAGGGCTTTAAGTACTTTAAATACGGGTATGCGAGCGCGATCGGAGTGATACTTTTGATACTCTGCCTGATTGTCACGTTTATCGTAAATAAGTTTATCAAGGTTGATAATTACGAGATGTAAGGGGGGAGACACATGAAAAAAAGAGGAAAAGTAAAGGTTAGCACCATTATCATCTATATCTTTTTGATCTTACTTGCGATTTTGTTTCTGTTTCCGCTGGTGTGGATCATTTTCGTCTCCCTGAAGGATGACAAGACTTTGTTTATTTCGCCCTGGGCAATGCCGGAGCGGCTGATGTTCGAGAACTATACCTTTGCATGGTCGGCGGGTAAGCTGGGGATCGCCACGCTGAATTCGGCGATTGTCTGCGTTTCGTCTCTGCTGTTGTGTATGCTGATCGGCTCCATGGCGGCGTTTGCCATCGGCAGGATGAAGTGGAAGCTTTCCGGTTTGGTGATGACTTATTTCCTGACCGGTATGATGATTCCGGTGCACTGTATCCTGATCCCGCTGTTTTCCAGATTTTCTGCAATGCATCTGACAGACAATCTGTTCGGGCTGATTATTCCTTACGTGACGCTGTCGCTGCCCATCACGATCTTTATTATGACGGGATTCTTTAAAGGGCTCCCGAATGAGCTGTTTGAGGCAGCATGCATCGACGGGTGCTCGATCTACAAGTGCTTTACGGTCATTGCGCTTCCGCTCGCCAGAACGGGACTGATGGTGACGGGGCTTCTGACCTTTGTTGCCAACTGGAACGAGCTGCTTTTGGCGATGGTATTTATTTCGGATGACTCGAAGAAGACGCTGCCGGTTGCACTGTCCAAGTTCGTGGGACCGTACAATACGAACTATTCGCAGATGTTTGCGGCAATTGTAATCGCGATCGTTCCGACGATCATCGCTTATTGCTGTTTCAGCAATCATATTGTGGAGGGCTTGACACAGGGGGCAATCAAAGGATAATAACTGACAATTAAAATCGAACCAACTTGGCAAGATATGAAAGTATAACTACCAGGAGGAAGTAACTATGATTACGATGGAAAATGTGTGCAAATCGTACAGAGTTGCAAAGAGGAACGCAGGTTTCGGCGAAGCCTGCAAATCATTATTTCGCCGAGAGTATGAGGTCATTCATGCTCTGTGTGATGTGAGCTTTACCATCTCGGACGGAGAGATGGTGGGCTACATAGGGCCGAACGGAGCCGGCAAAAGCTCCACGATCAAAATTCTAAGCGGGATATTGACACCGGACAGCGGGACGGTGCTGGTCGATGGGCGCGTCCCCTACAGGGACAGGATTGCCCATGTGGGTCGGATCGGCGTGGTTTTCGGCCAGCGCTCCCAGCTGTGGTGGGATGTCCCGGTCACAGATTCTTTTGAGCTGTTAAAAGATATCTATTCTATTCCAGAGAAAATTTATCGCGACAATGTGGAGGAGCTCACGGAGCTGTTGGATCTAAAGGAGTTGCTGCGCTCTCCGGCGAGAACGCTCTCGCTGGGACAGCGCATGCGGTGCGAGATTGCCGCGTCTCTGCTGCACAGTCCAAGGATTTTGTTTTTGGACGAGCCTACGATTGGATTGGATGCGGTGTCCAAGCTTGCTGTCCGCGACTTCATTAGAAAACAAAATGAGATCCATGGAACTACCGTGATCCTCACAACCCATGACATGCAGGATATTGAGGCGATCTCCAAGCGCATCATCCTGGTTGGGAAGGGGAGGATTCTCCTGGACGGGACGCTGGACGATATCAAAAAAGGCGATCACAATATCGACGAGACGATAGCGGAGCTCTACCGCTCCTATGACATCTAGGAGGGCCGCTATGAAAAAATATCTGACCTTTTTCAGGCTCCGTTTTTCGATGGGGCTTCAGTACCGTGCGGCGGCACTGGCTGGTGTTGTCACACAGTTTGCGTGGGGCTTTATGCTGATCATGGTGTTTCATGCATTCTACGAGGCCGACCCGGAGGCATTTCCCATGACGCTCTCGGCGACGGTTTCCTATCTCTGGCTGCAGCAGGCGTTTCTTGCCCTCTTCGCGACATGGATGATGGAGAATGAGATCTTTGATTCCGTGGTGAACGGCAACATTGCCTACGAGCTGTGCCGGCCGGTACGCATCTATCACATGTGGTTTTCCAGAAGCCTGGCGAACAGGATTTCCAGAGCGCTGCTGCGCTGCCTGCCGATTTTGCTGGTCGCCGCCATTCTGCCGGAGCCTTACGGAATTCAGGCGCCCGCTTCCGGGATGCATTTTGCCCTCTTTCTCATTACGCTGTTGTTGGGACTTCTGGTTACAGTCGCTTTCTGTATGCTGGTGTACGGACTCACCTTCTTCACGATATCTGCTCAGGGGATTCGGATGGTGTTCACCTCTTTGTTGGACTTCTTCGCGGGAGGGGTGATACCGATTCCGTTTTTTCCGGAAAAACTGCAGGCAGTGATAGAGCTTTCACCCTTTGCCGCCATGCAGAATGTGGCGCTGCGTGTGTACAGCGGAAGTATGACCGCGGCGCAGATGCAAAGGACGGTGGCATTGCAGGTGTTCTGGCTGATCGTGTTGGTGCTCTGCGGAAACCTGCTGTGCAGGTACGCGGAGCGAAAAGTGACGGTGCAGGGAGGGTGAGCGTATGTTTAGTAAAATAAAAGACAGTACCCGGCTTTATTGGCATTATGTGTCAATCAATGTGCGGAGCATGATGCAGTATAAGACATCCTTTTTTTTGACCGCCCTGGGGCAGTTTCTGGTGTCTTTTAATGCGTTCTTAGGAGTATATTTCCTGTTCCAGAGATTTCAGAAGGTGAAGGATTTTACCTACAGTGAGGTTTTGCTGTGTTTTTCGATTATGCTGTTGGAGTTCTCTCTTGCGGAGATGTTTGCGAGAGGCTTTGATGCATTTTCCGGGATGGTCCGGACGGGAAGCTTTGATCAGGTGCTGATACGGCCGAGGAATGAGGTCCTGCAGGTGCTGGGGAGTAAGTTTGAGCTGACGAGAATCGGCAGAATGCTTCAGGCGGTTGTTTTGTTTATTTACGGGATCGGGCACTGCGGAGTGCAGTGGAATGCCGCAAGAGTGTTGACAGTCGTCCTTATGCTGATCGGCGGAACCGCTGTGTTTACCGGTCTGTTTTTAATCTACGCGGCGCTGTGCTTTTTCACCCTGGAGGGGCTGGAATTCATGAATGTGTTTACGGACGGTGCGCGGGAGTTCGGCGTCTATCCCATCGGGATCTACGGGAAAAAGATGCTGTTATTCGCAACCTTCGTCGTTCCTTACGCGCTGGTGCAGTATTACCCGCTTTTGTATATTCTGGGGCGGACGGATCGTGTGGGTTATATGCTGGCGCCGCTGTGCGCGCTGTTTTTCTTAGTCCCGTGTTATGGATTGTGGAGGTTCGGAGTCAGGCATTATAAGTCCAGCGGGTCTTAATGCTTGGGAGGTGCGGACTTTTTTACCCCAAAGGAGATCGCACATTCCATGCAGTTCCCGATACATTCCCCGCACTGGATGCACTCGGAATCGCCCACGTGTTTGACATCCATTTTGCAGTGGCGGACACAGGCGTTGCAGTGATTGCATGTGTTCTCATCCACCTTCATCCCGAAGATCGATACTCTGGAAAACAAAGCGTAAAATGCGCCGAGAGGGCACAGAAAGCGGCAAAAGCTCCGGAATACAAAGACTGCAGACACGAGGATTACCGCCAGCAGCGCGGTTTTCCATACAAACAGAGCGCCGGTGAGCGCCCGGATTTTTTCGTTCACAGCGGTCAGAAAAATGCCGCCCTCCAGGGTCCCGGCGGGACAGATGTATTTGCAGAAACCCGGAACCGCGAAAAAAAGCGGTATTCCGATGACAAAAACCACCAGAATCACATATTTCAGATAAGAGAGGCGCCGCGTCCATTTGGATTTTGGAATCTTGGGGGACGGGATCTTGTATAACAGCTCCTGGATCAGCCCAAACGGGCACAGAAAGCCGCAGACCACTCTTCCGAGAATAACGCCGAACAGTAACAGCACTCCCAGTATGTAGTACGGAAATCTGTATCGGGAGGACACCAGTGCGGTCTGCAGGCTTCCAAGAGGGCAGGCGCTGATGGCGCCGGGGCAGGAATAGCAGTTGAGCCCCGGCGTGCAGACGCTTTTCAGGTTCCCCTGATAGATGGTTCCCTTCGCAAAGCCGGTAAAATGACAGTTGTACAAAAGTGCGCAGATTACCTGTATCAGTTTTCGTTTTTTCATCATCCGATTCCTATACACTCGTAGCAGATGCGGATTGCTTTATTTTTGATATCCGTAAAATCCTTCTGGCTGATACCGGCCAGAATCAGTGCGGCGGCTGCCACAAGCAAACCGCTCCGAATCCAATTTACTTTTTTCATATCATGTCTCCAGTGTTACTATTCACAGCCACATGAAAATCAGCGAACAGCTTCGCCCAGCTCGCTGGCAAGAAGCTGTTGGATGGTTTTCGTGTGACTGGAATCAGTCACTCCACCCACATAAGCAAAAGGTTGAGCTGCAACGCAGCGTCAGACAGCTTTGCTGGCTGCTTTTGCGCATGATGTGTGTGGAGTGGCTGTGAATAGTAACTCTCCAGTGTTACTATTCCGTCGCGTCTGCTTGGGACAGTACAGACTCAATCGCCGAGCGGTATGTCTGATACTGGGTATCTGCGTCATATGCTCCGATGAATATATATTTCACAATGCCGTCCTTTCCGATTACCAGTGTGTAGGGTATTCCGTCCGTGGGAAAATTCCTGCCGATGGCACCCGTTTCGTCGTAAGCGATGGGAAAGGTATATCCCGTTTGTTCAATAAATTGGTCTACGGTTTTAGTTTGTTCCATGCTGTTTACTGCAAGGATTGCCACACGGTCGCCGTAATCCGCCTGCAGGCGTTCGAATGCGGGCATCTCCCTCACACAGGGACCGCACCATGTCGCCCAGAAGTTCAGCAAAACTACTTTGTTGTTCTGCTTGGACAAGGTAAATGTGCCGCCGCCGGCAAGCTCCGCGGTAAAATCCGGCGCGGTATCGCCCTCTGCCTGAACCGGCGGGATATTGTCCGGATTTCCTGTTTCCGTGTTGGAGTCGAGCCCCTTATCCGTTCGAGGCCTGATATTGAAGCACACCGCCAAAACTATAAGCGAAATTCCGCAAAGGATTGCGATGCCTATCCAGACGTATTTCGTGGATATCTGATTTTTCGTTTTCTCTTCCATCTTCGCTGCTGAGCACCTTTCTTTCCGTTTTCAACGTTCATGATACATTGTATTTCTCATATAATAAACATAGCACGTTTTGACCGAAAAATACAGCAGGATTTTTCCAGGATGATTTTTGCCCTATATAATATTGCGTAAGCCATCACAGATCCTTTTTGCGACAATCGGATTGTTCATGGTATATAAATGAATCCCGTCAATATCACTGACAAGCAAATCAATAATCTGACTTAACGCATAAGACATTCCGGCATCAAAAAGTGCTTCCCTGTTGTTCTCATATCTGTGAATTATCTTCTGAAAACGTACTGGAAAAGTTGCTCCGCACATGGTTATCATTCTTTTTATTTGCGAAGCATTGATTACCGGCATAATGCCTGGAATAACCGGAACATTGATTTCTGCGATTCTGCAGTCCTCAAGAAACCGGAAAAACAGATTATTGTCAAAAAATAGCTGTGACAGCAGTGCTTCCGCCCCTGCATCCACTTTTGTCTTTATATTTTTGATTTCACTGATTCTGTTGTCAGATTCCGGGTGGCATTCAGGGTAACATGCTCCTAAAAAGCAAAAATCTCCTTTCGATTTCATATATGCAATCAAATCAGAAGCATGTTTAAAATCTCCCTTTTCCGGAATGTCTGGATTTTTATCGCCCCGAAGGGCCAGTATATTTTGGATGCCCTCGTTACTTAAAATCCTTGCGAACTCGTCGATTTCCGTTTTACCATAATGCAGGCATGTCAAATGAACCACCGGTTCTACATGATATTCCTGCTTTATTTTTTTGGCAAGTTCTATCGTGCGGTTGCAGTTTGCACTGCCGCCCGCACCAAAAGTCACACTGATGTAATCAGGATTCAATTCACACAAAACAGCCAGTGTTTCATCAATATTATTCAGTTCACTGTCCTTTTTGGGTGGAAAAATCTCAAAGGACAGACTTTTTTTATTTTTCCTGTATATCTCCGAAATCTTCATTTCCTTATACTTCGCTCCTTAACTGCCTTGCTGCAGCCACAAGATTTTTCAGGCTTGCTTCTGTTTCGGGCACACCTCTTGTTTTTAAGCCGCAGTCAGGATTGATCCACAATTTTTCTCTGTCAATTTTGGCAAGCATGATATGGAGCGCATCCACGATTTCACCCACAGACGGCACTCTTGGGGAATGAATGTCATAGACTCCCGGTCCAACTTCCGTTTCAAAGTTGTGTTCCCTTAAAGAATCCAATATCTGTAAATCTGACCGGGATGCTTCGAAGGTGATGACATCTGCATCCATATCATCAATCGCCGGAATAATATCTGTAAATTCGCTGTAACACATATGCGTATGAATCTGTGTTTCCGGTTTTACGCCACTGTGTGTCAGACGGAAAGCAGGAATTGCAAAATCAAGATACTCTTCATACCAGTCTGATTTCCGGAGGGGCAATTTTTCCCGGAGCGCCGCCTCATCAATCTGTATGATATGGATTCCGTTTTTCTCCAAATCCAGTACCTCATCCCTAATAGCCAAGGCAATTTGAGAAATGGATTCTTTAATGGAAATATCCTCCCTTGGGAATGACCAGTTTAAGATGGTAACAGGACCTGTCAGCATCCCTTTCATGATTTTTTTCGTCAAAGATTGTGCATAAACAGACCAATCCACCGTTATCGGTTTTTCGCGATAGACATCGCCCCAAATAATCGGCGGCTTCACACATCTTGTACCGTAGGACTGCACCCATGCTTTTTCCGTAAACAGGAAACCGCCTAAAGCCTCGCCGAAATATTCAACCATGTCGTTTCTTTCAAATTCTCCATGAACTAATACATCCAGTCCGATTTCTTCCTGCCATGTTACACACTCCGCAATTTTTTTCCGGTTAAACTCCGCATACTCTTTTTCTGATATTTCTCCCCTGCGGTAAGCGGATCGGTTGGTCTTTACGTCTTTGGTCTGCGGGAAAGAACCAATTGTTGTTGTCGGAAACTCCGGCAGTGCGAAAGCCTTTTTCTGTAGTTTTTGACGCTCGCTTCGTTTTGGCAGCCTTATATAATCCGCGTCTGTTACAAGGGAAAGCCGCTTTTTCACATCCTCTTTTTGGCAATCCCTGTCTCCTGCAAAAAGTCTTTCGTTATTCTGATATGCTGCTTCTGAATGGTAATTCCTACATTCGGCAAGTTTTTTTAGTTCCGCTAACTCTGTCAGTTTTTCTTCCGCAAAAGCAAAATGATATAAATATTCCGGTGCTAATACGTTCTCCTGCTTTGTGGTATAGGGAACATGTAACAGTGAGCAGGAGGTTGACAGTACAGTTTGGATTCCTTTTTCCCGCAATTCCTCCAGAATAAACAATGTTTTCGCATAGTTGTTCTTCCAGATATTTTTTCCGTTGACCAGTCCTGCAAACAACAGCTTATCCTGTGGAAAACCATATTTTTCGATCAGGTGACAGGTTTCTTTTCCTTCCACAAAATCAAGACCGATTCCTGCAAACGGCATTTCTATCAATTCAGGGTAAATATCCCTGACATCCCCAAAATAAGTCTGCAGCAAAACGCGGCTTTGGCTTCCGGCAGGAAGAACCGTGTCATATATTTTATGGAATAATGCCAAATCTTTCTGGTCCATATCCTGCACAAGAGCCGGTTCATCAAACTGAATCCATGCAATCCTGTGTTCCTCACATTTTTTGAGCAGATCTTGATAGGCTTTGATCACTGCGTCTATGTAATCGTCGGAAGATTTCTTACCAGTGTAGCGGCATAGCTTTAATAATGTATATGCTCCGATTACAACAGGTTTTGTTTCAATTCCGAATGCTTTTGCCTCTGCGTATTCTTCCCACAGCTTATTTCCTGAAAGCCTTATATCGGTATCATCTTCTGCCTCGGGAACAATATAGTGGTAATTGGTATTGAACCACTTTTTCATGGCAAGGGCTTTTACATCGCCCGAATCGCCCTGATAGCCACGAGCCATTGCAAAATATGTGTCCAATGCTGAAAGGTTGAGTTTTTTATAGCGTTCGGGAATGATGCCGAACAATACCGCCGTATCCAGCATCGTATCATAATATGAAAAGTCATTGCAGGAAATATAATCTGTTCCTGCATTTTTCTGTGTGTTCCAATGGGTTTTACGCAAAGTCTCACCGATTTGTAGTAGTTCATCTGCGGTAATTTCCTTTTTAAAATATTTCTCAGAAGCAAACTTTAATTCTCTTAAAGTACCGATTCTGGGAAATCCAATCACTG
>CAZWRT010000039.1:0-26050 GCA_964636375.1 uncultured Lachnobacterium sp.
GGGTGATTGCTCATGAACCGCTTGGTTTTCATGATTATAACTGCCTGCAGATGTATTCTTTTTGCTGTGTGAGTGACAGTGGCACCTTGCCGGAAGAGAGCAGCTTCTTTCATTCTATCGGGCATCCTTTCCCCGCAGTATGCATCAGGACGAGTACGGAACGCCCAGAGGCACTCGATAAAGGGAATTTCATTCTATCTGGGATTGATTCGGAAGGATTGCTGCGATCAGTAGACTTGGCTGTTGAAATGAATAAATCAGGAGATTACGGAGTGCCTGTACCTGATTACATGGATCTGAATGTGAGCAGTAAAGTTGTGAAAATTATCCAGAGTTATGTAGGTGTGATAAATAAATTTGTTTGGAGAAAGTGATATTTTGTAGTTTGATGCTGCAATAATAAGTAGGGTAATTGCAAAGTCATAAATAGTGTTACAGGTATTGAAAAACAAGTTTTTTAATGCCTGTAATTTTTCTTGAAATGTATTGTATATTATGATAATAAATATATGAGATATCCAGCTTATGTGAAACAGTTCTAACCAAAAGGGACAACATCCTGTCAAAATCATAAAGGGTTGGAAGGAAGGATTGATGAAAGCGGATTTCACAGGCTTTTCAAAGCGTTTGTTGAAACAGAGCATGTAGTGGTCAGGGAGTGTGGATTTACTAATTTTCAGCACTGACCGAATTATTTTTTCTTGCTTTTTTCGGCCTTTGATGTTAAGATAAGAAAAAGCAGATTTCTTAGCGGGCATGCTGGGTGCATGTCTTTCATAATACCTTAGAGAATAGTTGATAATCCTGAAATTCTTGCTTTTACCCCATTGATCTTACAATTGATAACGGCAGGAATGAAGGAGTTGTCGGATCCTTCTGCATCCCTGCACCATGTACAGGAGGTGTTTTTATGAAAGGAAACCGAGAGTATAAGAGCGATGTGTTCAGCATGCTTATGGAGGATCCCCAGAATGCGCTGGAGCTCTACAACGCAATGAACGGCTCAAATTATACGGACCCCGGTATTGTTGAGATCAACACGCTGGACAAGGGGATTTCCCTGACGGTACGCAACGATGCATTGTGACAAGGAGGGACCCACGAAGTGGGAGGATTCCTTATCACCCCCGTTGGATCTGGAATTTGCATTTGAGCATTTATGAGCACCAGTCGTCGGTCTGTCCCAACATGCCGGTGCGGAGCCTGATTTATTTCTCCAACATTTTGGAGGGCATGATTAAAGGACGCAATATCTACGGGCACAAGCTCGTGAAGATACCCACGCCGCACTTTGCAGTCTTTTACAACGGCGACGAGGATCAGCCGGAGATTTATGAGCAGCGGCTTTCCGATGCATTTGAGCATCCTATGGACCGACCGGAGGCGGAGCTCATCTGCACGATTTACAATATTAATTACGGCAAGAACAAAGAGCTTCTCGAGAAATGCAGGTTTCTCCGGGAATATATGATTTTTATTGATTATGTGAGGGATTTTTACAGGGAAAACGATTACGAAGATCTTGACGACTGCATAGAGCGGGCAATTGACCGCTGTATTGAAGAAAATGTGTTGAGAGAATTTTTAATCAGACATCGTTCGGAGGTGGTGAAAGTGACCAAGCTGGATTACACATTCGACAGACAGATCACGCTTGAAAGAATCGAGAGCCGCGAGGAAGGACGCGAGGAAGGACTTGCCGAGGGACTCAAGGCTGGTCTTGCGACTGGTCGCGAGGAAGGTCGTGCAGAGGGCGAAATTCGAAAGACTATTCAAGTCATTTGCAAAAAGGTGAACAAGCAAAAATCTTTGGAACAGACGGCTCTGGAAATGGAAGAGCACCCGGAAGATATTCGGCTGTTGTATGATATTATCCAGTCTTATGCTCCGAACTGCGATGAAGACCGGATCTATCAGAACTATCTTGAAAAGACTCAGGAGTAGGGAAATTGTACTTAAAAAAGGAGAAAAAAGTCCCGCAAGCGTTGATTCTAATGGCTTGTGGGACTTGAATTAAAGCACATGAGTTTTATAAATATTTTTCCGCCCATAATAGATTTCACTTCTTCCCTGACAGAATTATACTTTGTGGCAATGTGCTCCAATACTTT
Organism: uncultured Lachnobacterium sp.; assembly: GCA_964636375.1. Lineage (GTDB taxonomy): Bacteria > Bacillota > Clostridia > Lachnospirales > Lachnospiraceae > Roseburia. The sequence goes on from CAZWRT010000039.1 coordinate 2,112, forward strand.
GTTTGACATGTCGATAATGGTACATTTGATATACTCGCTGATAGCGTCATCTGTTTGGACATCAGAGAGCCGGTTAAATAGATTTGTAGTTGAAATGTATGGGCGACGGCTTTTTACACATACTATGGAGACACTTGACACAAAACTTTTTGTCGTCTATCCTGTTTATGGTCGTCATGAATAGTGGGAATGCGATTGTGGAGGTATCCGCGCTAAGTTTTATGTGAGGTAGGAAGAAGGTATGGCAATCACAATGAAAAAATGCAAAACGGCAGTCGTGATATTCATAGCGGGAACGCTGCTCGCCACAGGCTGTGCGCAGGGAAGCAGGGAGTCCGAGCACCCGTCGGCATATGAGCAGGAAACGGATGATATGACCGGTCAGGAGACATCGCAGCAGGTGGAATCCGTCGGGCGGTATCCGGACTCTCACACCTACAGTTGGGAGGAGATTACCGTGTCTATTCCCGATGCATGGAAAGGGAAATATGAGGCTGCAGCCTCGGAGGGCGGTTTTTCGCTGATCCAGACCGCATCCCGCCAAAAGGGAGACGGGATGGGATTTTTGTGCGGCTTTTTCCGGACGGACGGGATGGTTATTGATGTTCCGGGCGCAACAGCTTTAGCGTACACCGACACGCAGACCTATTATATGGTCGAGCCTACGGATGTGACCTTCGATTATGAGAATGAGGCGGTTGCCGCAGAATATCATGAGATGTATGAAATGGTGCCGACGATTGCGGCATTTATTGAAATCAGCGGGGATGGTGTGCGCACCAATCCGGATGAGTTTGTGCTGCCATTAAGCAGTACGGTTCGGCTGAATGGAGATGAACTTCTCAATTTTTCGGACAATGAGCTTTTGATCGCGCGCAATGAGATTTACGCAAGGCACGGGCGCAAGTTTAACGATTATTACCTGTCCCGCTATTTTGAATCCCGAAGCTGGTATGAGGGCAATGTGTCGGCAGCCGATTTTGACGCGGCAGTGCTTGGCGAGATTGAGAAGGAGAATATAAAGACGATCCAGAGCGCGGAGCATGCGTATGAGCTGGCGCATCTGTATCCGCTGGAGTATGAACGGGGGCGAATCGCTAAGGAGGATTTGGATGGTGACGGGGAGTATGAGCAGATCCAATACACGCTTGATGAGGAGGCGCTTGTCGGAGGCTATCGCGGAATCCTGCAGATCGACGGACAGGAATTTTTCCTCGATGCGTTCGATGGCGTCTGGCTGGAGAACCCTCATCCGGAATTTTATATCACAGATATCTCGCCGTATTATGACGGACTGGAGATCGCAATATTGGACGATGGGCCGAGCGACGATCCGATCACGCATTTTTTTATCTATGAAAACGGGCTGTCCTATATCGGGAGTGTGACCGGTTTTCCATTCCGGCAGCAATCCGGCTATAATGGCTTTGCAAATGAGGGCAGCGTGACCGGAGAGATCGTTTTGAATTTTACGCATACATGCAGGGCCTACGGAAGCTGGTGGTATGATTATGGGAACCGACGTCTGGTATATCAGGACAGCGGTTATTACCGGATTGTGCCGGAATACCCACACCAGCTTGTCGAGAACATCACAGTCTATCTGGCGATGGATGCAGGCTCTATGACAAGAGTGCTTCCGGCGCAGGAAAAAGTGACCTTCCTTGCAACGGACGCAAAGGAGTGGGTTTTTGTCAGAGGCGGCGACGGAACGAAGGGCTATATGCGCATTATAGACGGTAAGATCGAGGGACTTTCCAAAACGCCGGAGGAAGTGTTCTCAGGATTGGGCTTTGCCGGATAACATGGTTTTCTTGTTTTATCAGATGTTGCGGAGTTCTGCTATAAGTGTGATGATTTTTATCATCCGGATGACGAAGGCGGAATCGCGTGGAATGATCCGGAAAAAGACTGGCATGGGATATCTGATTCGCATGTATATTTTTTGCTCACGAGTTAGTTTGGACTAACTTTTGGCACACTCTTACGCATTTGAATAATTGTATATGCAAAAATAACCGATGTGGGAGTGAGCGACGTGGGAGTGAAACAATCAGTGAACCTTCGATATATGTCGGTTTTGGTCGTATCTTGCCACATCCGTTGAAATTCAATGGAAAAATGATATGATAAATGAAAATGTGTATGTCCATAGGAGGTAGCAGGTCGTATGTAAGCACATACAGAGCTGTTATGTAGTGCCTTCTACTTGATTCATTTTATTGTAGTAAACTATTGGAGGAAAGATAAAGTGATGAATACGATCGAAAGCATTATAGATAAATATTACAAATATAATAAAATAATACTTAGTGCGTTTGCTGTACTCTTTATTTTGATTATAGTTGCCGGACTCATTTATTTAATAATAAAGAAAGAAAATATGCGATATATTGTAAATAAATTGATTTATAAAATCATTTATGTCGCAATTATAGCTGTCATGGGCATTTTACTTAGTTTGATGGGATTAATGTTAAATATAGAGTATGTTTATTTTAATGCAATTGTTTTTATGTTTTTTATAGGAACCATTGTGGTATATGAAATTCTAATGAGTCTCATGTATAAACAGATATTATTGCCGGTATTGCAATGTTTTCAGTATATTCAAATGGCAACTTTTTTTGAAGTGTTTTTGCTTGCAGTTACGCATCATTTAGAATGTGTAGAATGGGTAGCAGGAGTTTGTTGCATTGTTGGGTTAGATGTGACAATTATGCCCTTAGAGAAGCGGATGCGTATTCAAAAAGGGGAGAAAGAAAGTAATAAGGAAAATGATTATCCCAATCCTGATTTGTTTCCTACCAGAGAAAAACAGTTAAAAAATTTTAAAATTGTATTGAAACAACTGAAGCAAGAACCATATTCGATTATGATTTCGGGAGAATGGGGAGTTGGAAAAACTAGTTTTATAAAAAGATTAGAAAAGGAGTTATGTACGGACAGCTTTATATGGGTTTATGCTGGAAGTGAAAAAACTGTTACAGAAATCATGTCAGAGATTTCAACTAATATATTAGATATATTGCGGAAAAATAATATTTTCTTGGAACACAAAGATTTAATAGAAGGATATTTTTTGGCATTTACAAATATGTTGGAAGATAAGGCTTTTAAACCAATGAAAAAACTTTCTACCGTTTTTGTTGGCAGTAAAGATATTGATGATAGGGAGTATTTAAATAATAAATTAGACCATTTAGGAAAAACAATCTATCTTATTATAGACGACCTGGATAGATGTGATCATGAATATCAGATAAAGATGTTTAAAGTCATACGGGAAAGCATGGAGCTTCACAATTGTAAAACCATATTTCTTGTCGATAGAGAAAAATTTCTTGATGAAAAAAACGATGCCGGTTATATTGAAAAATATGTGAGTTACACATTAGATTTATGTGAGGTGGGCTATCAAGAAATCAAAGATTATTATATTAAAGATATTCTGGATGATGAATTCATCCAGAATATGGATGATGTTTTTTTAAAAAACAGAAGTGCAGAACAAATAAGAGATTCGGTATACAGATGTCCAATTCATCTTATAGAATATCTTAAGGGTGAAATCCTGAAAAAAAATAAGGAATCTGAAAAAAGTGCCTCTAATAAAGATGAAGATGAAATTAATAAATTTGAGCAAACAGAACTTAAAGTGGAGAAAAATGTTAAGATTTCCAGAAAAGTAAAGAATTATATAAAAGGAGTAAAAAGGAATGTTGAAATACTGAACGATGATATAGGGAAAAGTAGTGAGGCTTTTTTGCAGGAGGATTGGCTTGATGCAATTATTAAAGTGCAGTCTGTGAAAAACTTTTTACCGGAAATTTTTAATGATATTAAAATGAGTGGAGATATTGCGAAGTATCGCCAAAGTGATATTTATGGTTTGCTCGAATCATTTTTTAATATTAATATTTATAATGAAAATAAAGAAGAAGTATTAAATTATATCATATACAATATAGATGTAATAGATTTTTCTCAAGTTATAACAAAACCGGAGAAATATCTTTCTGAATTACATAACGATCAGGCTGTAAACAGTCATATAGTAGAGTATATTAACCTGGCCAAAGAATATAAGGATTTAGATAAAATATTGGATATATATAGAAAGCCCGATTTTAAGGACAAGGCTTTGGAAGAGCGTGCTTTTGAAAAAATACTGGCACATTTATCTGATCGAGGTATTTCATTTCCTGCCAACACACAAGATTTTTTGGATTTTTCAAAAAATTTGATGAATTGTCTTGGTGAAAAGGGGCTCTCAGATAAAAGTATAAGATTATGTATAAATGCAAAAAAAGATATCATAGCGAAGGCAATATTAGATAATTCCCAATCGTTTTTCAATGTTTTATCCATTGTGAATAAAATGACTATTGTTGAAGAGGAATGGAGTCTTTTTTTAAGGTCAGATATAAGTATTGATGGACTCTATGAGTGTCTCAAAAAAATTGATAAAGAGACAATAGAACAATTAAATACTGGGGATAATAAAATCTCAAGTATAGAGGAATATTTCCGTATTCTAGGACCTCGTTTCATGAATGAAAGAGATTCAATAATAGAATACGAATGGAACAGTCAATTTTCATATATTAATCTTTCTCTTTTGATTTGTAAATTTTGGGATAATATAGAAAGTTTTATACTTAACCGCAAGCCAACAGAAAAGCTATTAATTGAGTCATATTTTATATTGGAGGATAAATATACATTTCGTGGAAAAGTGTTCGATTCGGTTTCTTATCTTGCAGAAGCATTGAAGAAGCTTGAAGCGTTTTATAGAGATGTATCAAATGATTATAAATCAGATTATTCGCGTATGCTATTAAATTTATCTCGCAAAGTAGTATTGCTATATGATGATCAGCCGGAATGGTTTGAGGGAAGAAGATTAGAAATTGAAGTACAATTAGAGGCAGCAGCAAAATTGGCGATAGGGTTAGATAAGGCGGCAGATTCTGCTTCCAAGAAGACGATCGAAGGAATCAAACGATATATCTATAAATTTCGTCGTTAAAAGGGAAGATAAGTTTTTTCGGTACCTGTGGATAAAAATATTTCTTTTTATGATGCTCATTGCTGATGAATCAGTACTAAAAGATACGCAGGATTTTCATCCTAAAAACGGCTCAACATGCGCAGGCACTAATAAAAGCCTGAGAAGAGTCTCGAAGGTAAAATATTTACTGAGTTTATTATATTAATGTGAAATAATTGTGTATAAGCACATTGACGATTGTGTAATTAGTGTGTATAATAATATTGTGAGGAGATACACTAATGAAACAAAGAGAATTGATTAAGAAACTTGAAGATGCAGGTTTTATTTTTGAGAGACATGGTGGAAACCATGACAGTAGATTATTATAAGGAGTTAATTGTATGAAACAGGTTTATCCAACTTTTATAGTAAATACAAATGATGGTTCGGAACATCCTTTTTTAGTATGTGTTCCTGATATGGAAATATTTACAGAAGGTGATACCTTTGCAAATGCTATAGAAATGGCGAGAGATGCTATAGGCTTGGCTGGAATTTCAATGGAAGACAACAAAGAACAACTAGATCATGCTGGTATAAATGTTTCAAGGGTATTACAGGAAGCGTTGATGAATGTTTTAAATGTAAAAAGAAATATATAGTGCAACACAGATGGATTATTGAACTATAGAAGGGCACCTGATGCTAACAGGTGTCCAATAGGAGCCCTACTCCAAAGGTGGAGTTTCCCAAGAGGCTATTACCTCTCAGTGAGAGGTGCCCATCCTGGTTGCAACAGAGTGGGCTTTTTCATTTGTGTTCCTTTTCTCTGTCAAGAACGGCAAGCAACGCTATGACAAAGGTACCAAAGGCAATCAGCAAGCCGGTCATTATGCTTAGGAGGCTACCATCCCTGTCATTGATTCCATATTGAGATACCTGCATAATTCGACAGACTTTGGAAAGGATGCATAAATTAACAGTTGATAAGTAACGACGTTTGCGTTACAATGTTTAATAAAAAAGGAGATGAATGTGATGGAAAAATCAACAACATTAAATTTAAGAGTAAATCCGACTGTTAAGCAACGTGCAGAAGATGTTCTATCACGCTTGGGAATACCGATGTCAACAGCTATTGATATGTATTTAAATCAAATCTATCTGACTGGGGGAATACCTTTCACAGTAACATTGCCGAAAGCACCTCAGTCTATCAATGCAGATTTGATGACAACAGAAGAAATTCATTCAAAGCTGCAGGAAGGCTATGATGATATGAAAGCCGGAAGATTGCAGGACGCAGCAACAGCATTTGCAAAGTTTAGGGAGAGCCACTGATTTTGAAACAATATACCGTACAGATTACAGATAAAGCATTAGATGATATGGAAGAAATTTACACTTATATTTGCGAACAGCTTCAGGCTCCGGAAAATGCTATGGGACAGTATAAGCGAATTGCAGAGGCAATACAGAAATTAAATGTATTCCCAGAGCGCATGCGGATAATGGAAGCTGAACCAGAGCATACAATGGGACTTAGACAGCTTCCGATAGATAATTTTTCGGCATTTTATATTATTGAAGATGATAGTGTGATTGTCACGAGAGTACTGTATAGTGCATCTGATATTGGCAGGAGATTATTAGAATGATAGGGAATTAACTTAGCCGAGCATAAATAAACTCACACTTCCCACACTTAAAGAGGGACTTACTATTCTAAAGTTTTCCGCCAAACTGACCGATATAATAACGGCAAAGGATTGCGCATGGATTCAACGGATTGAAAAATCTTTGAATGCATGCGCTTTTTCTTTGTAAAAAAAAAATAGCCGCTCGGACCTTTCGGAGAGCGGCGCGGGCTCGGAATGACAGAAGAGGCCGCAGAAAGGAGATCTATGGGAATTGGAGCAGTAAACGCCTCGTACAAGCCGGATTATCTGGGGTATGGGGCACGCGGAAAGGCGAAGGACTATGATTTTTTCGACAGTCTTTCAGAGGCGGCAAAGTCATCAGTGGCAGGTCAGTTGGCTGAGAAACCGGAGGGGGCGGTAGATCCGGAGGAATCAGCGAAATTGTCATTTGCGGATTGTTGGCAGATGATTCGCGACCACATGGCACAGATGATGGAGAAAATTGAGAGCGGGGATATCGAGGAGGAGTTTCAGATCGGCAGCGAGTCCTTCACACTAAAGGAGTGGGATGAGCTCCTCGCAAAGTTTGATGCGGTCATGGAGGAAATCAGGATCGCGGTCGCAGAGGAGGTCGAGAAGAAGAAGGCGGCTGCGGAGGCATCTGATGCGCGCACGGATATGCTGGTGTCATCGACCGTGCAGGCTCGTTTCCCCTCGCAGGAACTCGACGAGGCGGGCGAAAGGCTGGATACGATTTATCTGATCGCGATGGACCGCGACGGAATCCGCTGCAGTAAGGCAGGCTCTTCGGAGTATGAGTGGCAGATTGTTTTTGAGGATGAATCACAGTATCAGCGGGCGGCGGAGTTTATGGAATGGGCTGGCGGCGTGATGGACAATTTTCTGTTCGCGGCACACTGCAATTTCTGGGAAGATTATTTGAACGAAAAACTGGATGTTGACGCGTTCAAGGAGTTTCTGGAGGGAACAAACAACGGCATCCCCAACTACGGTATCGGCGACGAGAACAATATGCGAATTGACAGGGACAAGATCGGTTGGGCGAAGTACATGAATCCTCTCGGCATCAGGTTCTACACGGGCGAGGAGTTTGCGGCGATGATCGCAAAACAGATCGAGGAAAACACCGTTAATAAGGAGAAACTGACGCGGGATATGGAGACCCGTGCGTCGAGGATGAGGTTTATGCAGAAAATAAGCATAAAGAACATTGTATAACAGTATCACAGGGGTTCGCCCGGGGAGTGCTGCCGGCCATGCGCATTGCGGTACTCTCTGGGCGGCATGCCTTTCTGCCTGCGGAAGCTTTTGGAGAAATAGAGGCTGTTGTCAAAACCTACGGAATTGGCGATGGCGGTGACAGACAGGTCGGAGTGCTCCAGGAGATCGCAGGCCTGTTTCATACGGAATTCCGTAAGGTACTCTTTGGGAGACTGCCGCATCACCGTCTCGAAGGAGCGGAAGAGATGGCTTCGGCTGAGACCCACGTAGGCGGCGATATCCTCCACAGTGATCGGGTAGGAGTAGTTGGCGCTGATGTACTCGATGCTTTTTTGAACATAGGTGTTTGCGGTGTGCTCGGGTTCCTTTTTGTGGGCGCTTTCGATGAAAAGCGCCAGCGCGGTGTAGAGCCGTCCGGTCATTTCCACTGCGTGCCGGAATTCGTTTCCTCTGGCATCATAGATGTGGAGGAACTGATGCCGGATTTCATAGCCTGCGGGCACATGAAAAATGCAGGGCGTCCGGGGGGTAAAGTCCGTGGCGCGCAGGATCATGGCGGCGTCGCTGCCGGTGAAACCGACCCACGCGTACTCCCAAGGGTCAGCGTCGTCTGCGCGGTAGATGACCTCGGTGTTCGGATATACCAGAAAAGCGTCTCCGGCGGACAGCGCGTAGGTGGCATCGCCCACCCGGTAGGAGCCCTTGCCGGAGATGATATAGTGGATCAGGTAGTGATTTCGGATTCCGGGTCCCCACTGGTAGCCCGCGTCGCAGAGCTGGCAGCCCACGTTGTAGACCGAGAGGGAGACCAGCTCGTTATATGCTGAGATATAGGAATTCTTATATTTTTGATTCATGACAAACCTCGCTTTGTGGATCTTTTGATCTCGACATTATCCTATCAAATTTTTTCCCTATATGCAACATAATTACATATTTTATAACACATTTCCTTATGTACATTCCGTGGTGCATGCACTAAAATAAACCATAGTTCATGAACAAAAAATATGGAAGGAGAATCGGTTATGGCAATTTTAGTTACTGGAGGGGCTGGCTATATCGGGAGCCATACGTGTGTGGAGCTTTTAAATGCGGGCTACGAGGTGGTGGTATTGGATAATCTGTCCAACTCTTCGGAAAAATCGCTGGAGCGGGTAGAAGCGCTGACGGGGAAGAAGGTTACGTTTTACAGAGGAGATATTTTAGACCGGGAGATTCTCGAAAAAATCTTTGCGGAGCAGAAGATTGAGAGCTGCATCCATTTTGCCGGTTTAAAGGCAGTGGCAGAGTCCGTGGCAAAACCGTGGGAATACTACAATAACAATATCGCCGGGACGCTGACGCTCGTGGATGTGATGCGCAAGAACGACTGCAAAAACATTATTTTTTCTTCCTCGGCGACTGTGTACGGCGATCCGGCAGAAATCCCGATCACGGAGGATTGCCCGAAGGGACAGTGTACGAATCCCTACGGCTGGACGAAGTCCATGCTCGAGCAGATCTTGATGGATCTTCAGAAGGCGGACAATGAATGGAATGTGATTCTGCTTCGGTATTTCAATCCCATCGGGGCGCATAAGAGCGGTACGATGGGAGAGAATCCCAACGGAATTCCGAATAATCTCATGCCCTACATCACGCAGGTGGCAGTCGGCAAGCTGAAGGAGCTGGGGGTGTTCGGCGACGACTACGATACGCCGGACGGAACCGGTGTGCGGGATTACATTCATGTGGTGGATCTGGCTGTGGGGCATGTGCTGGCATTGAAAAAGATCCGGGAGAATGCGGGGCTTTGCATTTACAACCTCGGCACTGGCCATGGCTACAGCGTGCTGGATATCGTGAAGAATTTTGAGGAGGCAAACGGGGTTAAGGTTCCCTATGTGATCAAAGAGCGCAGGCCGGGGGACATCGCCGCTTGCTACTGTGATCCGGGCAAGGCAGAGCGGGAACTGGGCTTCCGGGCAAAGTACGGCATCCGTGAGATGTGCGAGGATTCCTGGAGATGGCAGAAGAATAATCCGAATGGATACACGTCATAAATCAGGATTTGAGGTATTCCTCCGTTGTCATAAGTGAAACCTGAAGGGGCGACAGGCCGGACAGTATGAGTTCGGTCGCCGCCTCTTTTTCTTTGCTCAGACCGGAAACGCCGTCTGTCAGATAGACCACGTAAATTCCGGCATCCATCAGCGCGAGCACAGTGGAGAGCACACAACACTCCGCGACTACGCCGGTGACGACGACGCGGCCCGCTTCCTTCGCGGCGGCATACACCTCAGGGATCGCGAGGGAGGAGTAGACGCTCTTGGTGTAAAGCGGATAGCTCTGCAGAGCTTCGGAGAACTGAGGGACCATTTCGTTTGCCCACTCGTCGTGGTTAATTTCATCGTATTTTTGATTATAGTCTGCCCAGACACCGACAGGATTCTCGGTATAGAGAAAGCGCGTAAAGATGACATTCTTGCATTTTTGACAGTTTATGACGGAATTAATGCGTTCTGCTGCGCCCTCCGTGTCGAGACATGCCCAATGCTGGCCTTTCGTGTAGATGTTCTGCATGTCGATCACCAGGAGTAAATCATTGTCTGTGTGCATAGGAATCCTCACTTTCACAGGTCTTTTTATCATAAAATAAGATAAGCTTCCATTCTTATTCTAAGAATGAAAGCCTTCTTTGGGTTGGGCTGTTATGCACAGTCAGCAGTCCGTACGGGAATCGAACCCGTGTTTCCGCCGTGAGAGGGCGGCGTCTTAACCGCTTGACCAACGAACCGTTTGTTATAATAGCACAGTCGAAATGAAAATGCAAGTGGTTTTTATCGAAATTCTGAAAGATTTTTGTGCGTTTCGGATTTGAAGAAGTAGGAGAAGGCGGAAAGTGAGCTAAATCCCAGCTTTTCTGCAATTTCCGTGGAGTTCATACCCTGGCGGGCATAGGAGATTGCAAGGTCGGTTTTTAACTGGGCCAGATATTTGTGCGGGGTCATGCCTGTCTCGCTCTTGAAACAGCGGATGATGTAGCTGGCGTCCTTGTTGAGCTCTGCAGCAATCTGGCTGACGGAGAGTTCCACGACCGGGCGGCTGTGAAACAGGCGCAGGACTGCGGAAGTCGTCTCGGAGTAGGTGACGTCTGATGCCAGATATTCCTTTAAGTAGTGGATCAGGATTTCAAGGTACGCCCCTGCAGTCTTGAAAGACAGAGTTTCACAAAAGTCCTCCTTCATGGCGTTCAGGAGATTGAAGAGCTTGGGGGAAGAGCCCGGGTCGATTTCGATGTAATCCGTCTCCAGCAGGCGCCGATAGGTCACAAAGTCGATGTACGCGTGATCCACCGGGTCGTTTTCCTTCTGGCAGACCTGAAAGTAGGGGGATGCCCTGAAAATGTAGAGATAGCCCGGCTTTAGGGGGATTTGTTCCCGGTAGTATGCAGTCCCGCGGATGATATAGTAGATTCGGTTCACGAGGTAGGCGGGGTTGTAAAACCAGTTTCTGGGGTTGTATATCCTCCCGTATGAGAGGATGGAATATTCGTTCTCCATGGAAAGCTCCTTTGTGTTTACATTAAAAGTCCATTTTTCGAAAACTGTGATCAATTTTCATTATATACATTTTCCATAGAAAAATCTACAATGAAACAAGAATGCCGTCAAAAATTCACATCAAACAGGTCGGCGAGGGGAGGTAGGTATTATGTATGAGGCAACGTTTGAGTCGCTGTCAAAGCACAAGTGTCCTGACTGGTTCCGTGACGTGAAATTCGGGATCTGGAGCCACTGGGGGCCGCAGTCAGTTCCGATGTTCGGAGACTGGTATGCGAGAAATATGTACATTCAGGACACAGATCAGTATCAGTACCATGTGAGGCACTACGGGCATCCGTCGAAGTTCGGATATAAGGATATCTGCGCACTTTGGAAGGCGGAAAATTTCGAGCCGGAGAAGCTGATGGAGCAGTATTACAAGTCCGGTGCACGGTTCTTCGTGGCGCAGGCGTCCCATCATGACCACTTTTTCAACTTTGCGTCGAAGCTCAACCGTTTCAATTCTGTTGAGGTGGGACCGCACAAGGATATCTGCGGATTGTGGAAGGCAGCGGCAAAGAAATACGACCTGCCCTTCGGCATGACGGAACATCTGGGGGCTTCCTTCGGCTGGTGGCGTTCGAACAAGGGCGCGGACAGCTACGGACCCTATGCGGGAGTGCCGTACGACGGAAATGATCCCGAGTACCGGGATTTCTATCATGACAATTACGAGCATGTGGCAAAACCGGGCGAGGAGGACAAGTGGGTGTGGCTGACCAGCAACCAGAAGTTCCGGGATTACTGGCTTGCGGTGATGAAGGAAATCATCGACAACTATGAGCCGGATCTCTTGTACTCCGACAGCTGGCTTCCCTTCGGCGAGAACTTTGAGTCTGTGGAAAATAAAGATTTCCAGTACGGTTTGGAGGCGGTCGCCTACCTGTACAACCAGTCGGAGCGCAGATGGGGAGAGAACCGGGCGGTTTACACCCAGAAGAGCCGCAAGAAGGAAATCTATGAGGTAGGCACACTCGACATCGAGCGGAGCCAGCTCCCGGACATCTCTCCGGAGCCATGGCAGTCCGAGACCTGCATCGGCGAGTGGTTCTACAACGCGAAGGCGCACTATAAGAGGCCTCAGCACATCATTGATATTCTGGTTGATACCATCGCGAAGAACGGTACGATGCTTTTGAATATCGTACAGAGGCCCGACGGAACCATCGACGACGAGGCAATGTGGATCTTAAAGGAGCTTGAGAAGTGGTTTGCCGTCAACGGGGAGGCTGTGTACGGCACGAGGCCGTGGCGTGTTTCCGGCGAGGGCTCATCCATGGTGAAGATCGATGGCTTTACCGAGGAGCAGGTGCCGTGGCAGCAGGACGACTTCCGTTTCGTGCAGAAGGACGGAAAACTGTATGCTTTCATGATGTGCCCGCAGATGGGGAAAACGGCTGTAATTAAGAGCCTGGCGGAATCGGAGCATGTGAGCTCTGTCCGGCTTTTAGGTGTGGGAGAACTGTCCTTCACTCAGTTTTCCGGCGTTCTGGTGGTCAATCTGCCCGACAAACTGCCGACTTCCTACGCGAACGCATTAGAAATAACGTTATAAAAAATATAATTAAAAAAGAAAAGGAGCGAATCAGAAATGGATGCAAAGACAATGAAAGGGGCAATTCTCCCCGGAAACAGCACAGTGGAAATTAAGGATTTTGAGATCCCGACGCCGGGACACGGACAGGTACTGGTGCAGACGAAGGCAACGACCATCTGCGGCAGCGATATCCGCTGCATTTACAGGGAGCACGTGGGAAAAGGACCGGAGGGCTACATCCCCGGAATGATCGCAGGTCATGAGCCCTGCGGAATCATCGTGGAGGAAGGCGAAGGCCTCAAGCGTTTCAAGAAGGGCGACCGCGTGATCGTGTACCACATTTCCGGCTGCGGCGTCTGCAACGACTGCCGCAGGGGTTACTACATATCCTGCAAGAGCAAATTCCGTCAGGCATACGGCTGGCAGAGAAACGGCGGCATGGCGCCCTATATTCTGTGTGACGAGAAGGATCTGATTGCACTTCCCGACGAGTTGACCTACAAGGACGGCGCACAGGTTGCCTGTGGTTTCGGCACGGTGTATGAGGCCATCGAAAAGGTGGGTGTGTCCGGAAACGATGCAGTGTTAGTCACCGGTCTTGGTCCGGTGGGACTGGCGACCCTGATGCTGGCGAAGGCGCTGGGCGCCAACAAGCTGATCGGCGTGGAGATGAACGAGTATCGGATCGAACTGGCGAAGAAACTCGGTCTGGTGGATCATGTGTTCAAACCGGGCGAGGACACGCTGGACAAAATTCTGGAAGTCACCGGCGGACACGGCGTCGAGCGCGCCTTTGATGCGAGTGCCAATGATGCCGGACGGCAGCTTGCGATCCGTGCCACCAGAGAGTGGGGAAAAATTGCCTTCGTGGGAGAGGGCGGCACCTGCACCTTCAATCCAAGCCCGGACATCATCCATGGACAGAAGACGATCTACGGCTCCTGGGTGACCTCGCTGTGGCGTATGGAGGAACTGGTAGAGCGCCTGGTGCGGTGGGGCATTCATCCGGAGGAGCTGATCACGGACGAATTCCCGCTGGAGAAGGCCGCAGAAGCTTACGAGCTGATGGCGGGCGGACATTGCGGAAAAGTCGCTGTTGTCTTTGACTGATGGAAAAGAGGTGCCTTATGGGAAATATTGTGGAACAGAGCGCCATTCCGCGCCGCATCCTAAAGAACGGGATCAATGTGCCGGCGATGGGATTGGGAACCTTTGGCTCTGACAAGTACAATGCAGAGCAGATTTCGGAGGCGGTCTATGGAGGAATCCGCACGGGATACCGCCTGATCGACTGTGCCTCCGTGTACCAGAACGAGGATAAAATCGGGGAGGTTTTCGCGCGCGCGTTTGCAGACGGGATTGTAAAGCGCGAAGAACTGTTCGTGGTTTCCAAGGTGTGGAACGACATGCACGGCGAGGGACAGGTGATCGCGTCCTGTGAAAAGAGTCTTGCTGATTTAAAGCTGGACTATCTGGATCTGTATCTCGTACACTGGCCCTTCCCGAATTACCACGCACCGGGCTGCGACGGGGATTCCAGGAATCCGGATTCCAAGCCCTTCGCGGTGGAGGATTTTATGGTTGCGTGGCGACAGTGTGAACGGCTGGTAGACGAGGGTAAGGTGAAGTTTATCGGCATGTCTAACATGACGATACCAAAGCTGGAAGCGGTGCTGCCCTTATGCCGGATTCAGCCGGCTGCGCTGGAGATGGAGCTTCATCCGGCTTTCCAGCAGCCCGAGCTGTACGATTATGCGGTGGAACATGGGATGCTTCCCATCGGTTACTGCCCGATTGGTTCACCCTCGCGGCCGGAGCGCGACCGGACCTCGGAGGATGTGGCGGCGACCCAGATGCCGGAGATTGTCCGGATCGCAGAGGCGCACAACATCCATCCCGCTCTCGTGTGCCTGAAATGGGCCGTGCAGAGAGGGCAGGTGCCGATTCCCTTCTCCGTGAAGGAACCGCAGTACTACAGCAATTTAAAGTGCGTCACGGAGGACCCGCTTACTGACGAGGAGATGGAGATCATCCGCGCGGCGGACAAAAACTGCCGCCTGGTAAAAGGACAGGTGTTTTTATGGCCCGGCGCGAAAGGCTGGGAGGATCTCTGGGATATGGAGGGAACAATCACATGTTAAAAGGTATACCGAAAATATTGTCGCCGGAGTTGCTCAAGGTTCTGAGCGAGATGGGACACAGCGATCAGATCGTGATCGCGGACGGAAACTTCCCGGCGGAGTCCATGGGCAAAAATGCAATCGTGATCCGGATGGACGGGCACGGCATTCCGGAGATACTGGATGCCATTCTGCAGGTCTTTCCGCTGGACAGCTACGTGGAGACTCCATTCCGGCTTATGGAAGTGATGAAGGGAGATCCGGTTGAGACACCGATCTGGGAGACTTATGCCCAGATCGAGGAAAAGTATGAGCCAAGAGGCAAGGCTGCCATCGGGCAGATCGAGCGCTTTGCCTTTTACGAGGAGGCGAAAAAGGCATACGCCATCATAGCCACCGGTGAGAAGGCGCTGTATGCGAATATTTTGCTGCAGAAGGGCGTTGTGACTGACTAATAACGGATTACATGGGTGATGCAGGAGGGAGATATCTATGGAAGTAAAAAACTATCAGCTTGGCATGGCGGAGGCTTTGTATCTGATTTCGGATAGCGGCAAGGTATCTCTGCTCCTGCTGCCTGTGGAATGTAAGGACAAACTGGCTGAAAACTGGAACCTCGGACCGGGAAAATGGGATGTCCGGGGCGAGTACAACAGAGAGTGGAGGCCGGGATCACTGGTTCAGCTGCACCTGCGCCATCATGCGAGAAGCCGGGCAAACGGCGTTACGATGAAACTCTCGGAGAGTACCGAGAAACTGAAGTTTGTCCGTCAGCAGATGGAGGAGACCGCAGAGCGGGAGACGGTCACGACCGTGCTCCGGGCCGAGGAGGGCTACGAGATTACCCACACGCTTGGCCACGAGAAGGGCATCGACGCGCTGTGGTGCGAGACCGTGTTTGCGAACACGGGCGATAAACCGCTGGAGCTTGAGATGCTGACCAGCTTTTGTCTGGAAAACTTAAGTCCCTGCCAGCTCGACAATGACCAGACCGGCAAACTGAATCTGCACCGGTTCTATGGGAGCTGGGCTCTGGAGGGGCGGCATGTCTGCGTGCCCATCGAGGATCTGGGACTGCAGAAGCCGTGGGCGTCGCCGTTCCCGAAGGGGGAACGTTTCGGTTCCGTCGGGAGCTGGACGGCGCAGCGCTATTTTCCCACGGCGGCAGTGGAGGATTCCGAAAACGGGATTCTCTGGGGCGCGTCGCTGGAGTCCATGTCCTCCTGGCAGATGGAGCTCACCCGGGACGGAGACACGCTCTCCTTCAGCGGCGGGATCGCCGACGCAGAGCAGGGCGCGTGGATGAAGCGGGTGGCGCCGGGGGAGACCTTTATGGCACCAAGAGCGAGAATTGCCGCGGTGCACGGCGACATTCAGGATGTGTGCCAGACGCTCCTTGAATTGCAGGATCTGGCGGCAGAACAGTACGGGGAGGAGGGACTTCCCGTCGTATTCAACGAATACTGCAGCTCCTGGGGCAATCCCACGCAGGAGAAGGAACTGCAGTATGCAAAGATTTTACAGAACAAGGGGATCCGCTACCTGGTCATCGATGCGGGCTGGTCACTGGGCAGCCGCGAGCAGTGGGGCAACGGCGAGTGGATTCCGGATACGGAGCGTTTCCCGGATTTTAAGGAGATGAACCGGCAGTTCAGGGAGATGGGGCTGATTCCGGGGCTGTGGTTCGAATTTGAGGTGACGACCGAGGGCTCAAGGGTGTTTGAGCATTCCTACGACTCCATGCACCTGCAGCGGGAGGGCGAGGTGATCCGTTTCGGCACAGACCGGAGCTTTTGGGATTTCCGAAATCCGAAGGTAGTGGATTTCCTCACAGAGCATGTGATTGATGTTTTAAAAAACAACGATTTTGGCTATATGAAGGTGGACTACAACGGCAATATCGGTCTGGGCTGCGACGGGGCGGAGAGCCTTGGCGAGGGACTCCGCCTGCAGATGGAGGGCGTGAAGAATTTCTTTGAGAAGATCCGGCGCGAAATTCCCGGCATCGTCATCGAGAACTGTGCCTCCGGGGGACACCGGATGGAGCCGATGATGATGTCTGTTACCGCGGTGAACTCCTTCTCGGACGCCCACGAGGCCAGGGAAATTCCGGTGATCGCGGGCAATCTGCAGAGTCTGTGTATTCCGAAACAGAATCTGATCTGGGCGGTGCTGCGCGCGGATGACAGCAGAGAACGGCTGGAGTACAGCATGGCGGCCGGTTTTCTGGGGCGTATCTGTCTGTCAGGGGATATTGAGCGGCTGACAGAGGAGCAGTGGGATGTCATCACCCGTGGCATCCGGTTTTATCAGAGCGCGGAGTCTGTCTTGTTAAGCGGAAAAACGCGGGTATTCCGGGAGGGCGGACAGTTCATCCGGCATCCGAAGGGACTGCAGGTTGTGGTTCGTGAGAATGAGAGGGAAGCTTTGCTGGTATTTCACGGCTTTGAGCAGCCGGCAGGGGAGTACTTGGTTCCAGTTGACGGGGAATGTGAGATTACAGCCGTTTACGGGCACGGCGCGTTTGCACCGGAAAGCGGAGGAGTCCGTATAACGGGCATTGATGCGTGGACGGCGGGAGCGGTATTGCTGCGCAAGAGGTAACGATTATGAATGTATTGAAATTTGGCTTCAGCCATTGGAAAAAATATCTTCCTATGGCGATTGTGATACAGATTTTGAGTTTCTGTGCAATCACGGCAGATCTTTTCATTCCGCTTTTGTCGGAGATTTTGATCGATTATGTGCTCTATGAGAACGAGCCGACGGGGGAGGGCGTCTTTGCGTTCCTGACCGACGGCAGATTTGGCGGGGTTCACACCTTCCGGCTGTTTTTCGCCGTAGCGGTGACATTGCTCATTCTGCTCATCATCCGTCTGTCGATCGTCTATATCAAAAACGTGGGCAACCAGTGGCTGGGGATCGGTCTGGAGACCGATCTTAGGAAGCTGACCTTTGACAAACTGATGCGGCTGGACAGCGCAAAGATCTCCGAGTACAACACTGGCGAGCTGTTGACCACCATCAATTCCGACACCATCATGTTCAAAGAATTGTTCTGCCGAATGTTCCCGAACATTATGGACAGTATTTTTGTTATGGCGATCAGTATTGTGCTTCTGGTGAACATTCATCCGTGGTTTCTGTTCATTCCGGTGCTGCTTGCGCCGTTCTTTACCGTGGCGCTTCTGCGCTTCCGCAAGCAGGCAAAAGCCAATTATCAGAGGATCCGCGGAAATAACTCCGTGATGAATCTGACGGTGCAGGAGAATATTGAGGCGGTGCGTCTGGTGCGCTCTTTCACCAATGAGAAGGTGGAGGAGGAAAAGTTCGATGTGGCCAACGAGAATCTCAGGGAGTCCCATATCCGCCAGATCAGACTCTCCTCAAAATTTGAGGTGGTGTTTAGCACCATCAAGCAGATTGCCTACATCGGAAGCATTGCGGCTGCGGCAATCCTTGTCATGCGCGGGGAGCTCCTTGTAGGTTTTCTGGTGACGTGCAGCCAATATGTGCTTAAGATCATGGATCACATCTCCCAGATTAACAACACGCTGTTTCAGATGCAGCAGCAGATTGTTTCCGGCCAGAAGATGCTGAATTTTATGGACTGCCCCATCGCCGTGGAGAGCGGGGAGGAACAGATCGAGGAGCATGCAAAGGTCAACCTCTCCCTGTCCCATATCTCATTGGAGCTGGGCGGCAATGCGGTGCTCAAGGATATCTCGCTGGATATCCCCTACGGAAAAAAGGTCGGAATTGTCGGCGGAACCGGAAGCGGCAAGAGCGTGCTTTTGGAGTCGCTCTCCCGGATCTACGATGTGACGGAGGGCGAGATCACCCTGAACGGGAAAAATATCAAGAGCTACGATCTGGAGGCGCTGAGGGACTGCTTTGCCTATGTGTTCCAGGACGTATTTCTCTTCTCGGACACCATCGACTCCAATATCGCTTACAGTGAACCGAAAATCGCGCATGATCAGATCGTGGCGGCCGCCAAGCACGCGCAGGCCCACGGCTTCATCAAAGGGCTGCCGGACAGCTACGAGACGATTGTGGGAGAGCGTGGCCTTGGCATTTCCGGAGGGCAGAAACAGCGTGTGGCGATCGCCCGTGCTCTGCTCAAGAACGCTCAGATTCTGGTGCTGGACGATTCTACCAGCGCGCTGGATGTGAATACCGAGCGGCGGCTGCTGGAGGAGATTGAGAAATACTATAAGCACCGGACTGTCATTATTTCCGCTCATCGGCTGAGCTCGGTGGTCAATTGCGACGAAATCCTATACATGCAGGACGGAATCGTGGCAGAGAGAGGGACCTTTGACGAGCTGATGAAGCTGAACGGGCATTTTGCAAAGGTCTATAACATGCAGAAGGCGCAGAGGAGCGAGACGGTCAACTATGATGAACTGGGGGTGACGGTATAATGGCAAGAAGAAATACCTACTTTCAGGACGAGGTGGTCCGCAAGAAAATTGATTTGAAGCAGATGATGAAGATCATGCGCTATGTGGTTCCGTACAAGAGTACCCTGATCATTGTGGTGCTTTTGATGCTCTTTTCCGCAGTGTGCGCCATGTTCTCGCCGATGCTTCTGCGCCATATTATCAACGTGGTGGTGGTCGAAGAGGATTATAAGGAGCTGGCGCTGGTCATCGGAGGAATGGTGATGCTCGCCGCGATCGAGATTGCGATCACCTTTGCGCACCAGCGGATGACCGGTATCATGGGACACAAGGTTATCTCAAAGATCCGGCAGGATATTTTCTATAAGCTGCAGCAGCTGCCCTTTGAGTATTTTGACTCCAAGCCGGACGGCAAGATTGTCATTCGCGTGACGGATTATATCAACGATCTTGCGAACTTTTTTACGAACTTTCTGGTGAACCTTTCGGTCTATATCGTAAAGACGGTTCTGGTGCTGTTTTTCATGATCAGCATCAGCCCGCAGCTCACCGTTGTGGTTTTCTTCGCAGTTGCTCCGATGATGACACTTGTCATGCTGCTGCGCAGCTCTCTGCGCAAGCTCTTTCCGGTTCACCGCGCGAAGATTTCCAACCGAACGGCATTTCTGGTCGAGACGATCATGGGAGAGAAAATTATCAAAAATTATCACCGCTCCAAGATCAGTGAAGAGATTTATATGGATTTGCACACGACCAGCATTAAAAACTGGATGCGGATCATGCGCCGCAACGAGCTGAACACGCCCATCGTGGAGATTTTCTGGAATCTCGGAACTCTGTTTCTGTACGGAGTGGCGCTGGCACTCATTCTGGGCGGAAACAGTGCGATGAACGCGGGAACCGTGGTGATATTTACCAGCTATATGAGCCAGTTTTCCGGACCAGTGACGCAGATTGCGTTCATCATCCAGCAGCTCGCCCAGGTCAGCTCCAACTTAGAGCAGGTCTTTGACACAATTGACTATCCGGTGGAGATCGCCAGCGAGCAGGATGCGGATTCCCTGCGCTGTGTGAAGGGAAGAGTGGACTTTGACCATGTGGATTTTGCCTACGAGGAAAACGCGCCGGTTCTCAAGGACTTTGACCTGCACGTGAAACCCGGCGAGACCATTGCGCTGGTGGGCCCCACCGGTGCGGGAAAGACGACGGTCATCAACCTCCTGACCCGCTTCTACGATGTGCAGTCCGGCTCGGTCCGGATCGACGGCAAGGATGTGCGGAAGGTGACTCTGAACTCGCTGCGGAAAGAGGTGGGTGTCCTGATGCAGGATTCCTTCATTTTCAAGGGTACGATTCTGGAGAATATCCGCTACGGGCGTCCATCTGCCACTGACGAGGAGTGCATGGAGGCAGCACGGACGATCCACGCCGAGGAACGCATCCTGCAGTTCGCGGACGGCTACAACCAAATGCTGGATGAGCGCGGCCAGGGACTGTCCGCGGGGGAAAAGCAGCTCATCTGCTTCGCCCGGATCATCCTAAAAAATCCGTCCGTGGTCATCCTGGACGAGGCCACCAGCTCCATCGACACAGAGACAGAGGGACTGATCCAGCAGGCGCTCGACATCATGCTGAGAGAGAAGACCGCCTTTATCGTAGCACACCGGCTCTCCACCATCCGGGGCGCCGACCGGATCCTGTATATCGCAAATCAGGGGATCGCTGAGGAGGGAAACCATGAGGAACTCATGGCAAAGAAAGGACTGTATTATCAGATGAATTGACTTATACCAGGGTCACAGTCCGTGGGTATAAGTCACACCAATTTAACACCAACGAAAAAGTGGCTGTGAAATAATAGGATGACAAATTTCCTTATTTCACAGCCACTTTTGCTTGTATGGCGTTAGAAGTTTTGGTTGCATACCGGATAAGCGATAGCTTATAATAAGTGCGATGAGCATATTAAAGGAGTATGAGGTACGGACATGAGCAAGCTATCGTTCAAATCCTTTTGTATTGAATACTATGCGGAGCATATCGGCAAGCCCAGCAACGAGGTCTATCTGCTTTTCAAGAAAGAAAAGCTGCTTGACTTGCTGGAAAGCGATTACGACGATCTGCATGGAATGGGTATGGAATATCTTATGTGTTTTTTTGACGATTATCTTGAAGGAGCAACAAAATGATATTGTATCACGGTTCAACTGTGGAAATCAAAAAGCCTGAAATAATGACCAGTGAAATCGGCAGGGATTTCGGTTTTGCGTTTTATGCCACTGAAATAACGGAACAAGCGGAACGCTGGGCGATAAGAAGGGCAAAGATACAGTCAAGGAAAAGCTGCTCGCAGGTTATGCCGGTTGTCAATGTCTACGAATGGCAGGGTACAGGTGGATTGAGAACTAAAAACTTTGGCGATGTTTCTATGGAATGGCTTGATATGGTAGTTAAATGCCGGAGCGATATTGGGTACAGGCATGGATTTGACATTGTGTGCGGTAAAATTGCAAACGATAATGTGGGCGAGACCGTTTCATACGTTATTCAGGGAATCATGAGGAAAGAGGACGCTGTGCAGCGGCTCAGATTTGAAAAAATAAATAATCAGATCGCTTTTTGTACGGAAAAGGCATTGTCAACGCTGAAATTCATTGAAAGCTATGTGGCGGAGGGATAGATTATGGCACACGCAACTGTAAGGGCAACGCTTATGCCGGAGATAATAAGACTTATAATGGAGAAATATTCTCTTTCGGAAAATGACGCTTTAGATAAATTTTACACCTCCGCTGCAGGTGCCAGCTTTGCGGACGATGAAACGGGGCTTTATGGGCAGTCGGCCCTTCATGTGTTTGGGGTGTTTGACGAGGAGATGCGGGGCGGCAAAATTAAAGCAGAGCGATATTTTTCTGCACCCTGCTCAAATTTTTTCTGATAAAAGATTGACGAAACGGTGAATTTTGTGTATAATATGACCTGTTCGTAGCATTGGCGCAGCTGGCAGCGCGCAACACTAGCAGTGTTGAGGTCAGCGGTTCGAATCCGCTATGCTTCACGAAACCCGTAAACCCTTACGATACAAGGGTTTACGGGTTTTTTGTTTTTTACGGCGTTAAATTAATAAGAAGGAGGACAAAAAAGTGAAAAAGCAAAAGCAAGTATTAGGTTCGATTTTCTTTTTGTTTAAGCTTTCATGGGTCTGGAGTCCGGCATATCTCATGCTTCTGCTGTGCAGTGCCGTTGTAAAGATTCTGCTGCCTTTTCCGGCAATTATTTTCCCGGCGTGGATCGTGGATGCCCTGCTGGAGGACGGAACCCTTGCGGAAGTACTTCTGCCAGTTCTGGGGCTGGCGGGCAGCAGCTTTATACTGACCATGCTGAACACCTGGATTCAGAAAAAGCAGACCTTGCTGCAGAGCGGCTTCAAGGATTTTTTGAATTATAAAATATCCGAAAAGCAGCAGCATATCTCTCTGGAAGAAATGGAAAGTGTTGAGGTGAAGGAGCTTTTTCTCAGGGCGGATAATGCGGTCAGTGGGAATATCAGCTATGCCGCAAATTCTTTAGGCGGAGACAAGGGTGTGGATGCCATAGGGACAGAAGCGGTCAACCTTGTTTCCGGCGCAGTGACGGCGGTTGTGCTTGCGGCTTCCTTGCTGTGGCTTGGCATTGTACCGGCGCTGCTCATCATGACAGCTCTGGTTTTTCATGTGTTTGGAGGAAGCAGGGAGAAACGCGCAAATTATGAAGAACGTGTAAAGACTACCCCTTATCGAAACAAGAACCAGTATGTTACAAATGTTATGATAGATTTTGGGTTCGCCAAGGAGGTCCGTCTATACGGGCTTCAGGAATTTTTGCTTGGTCAGTTCCGGCGGAATAAAGAGCATTTTTATGCCGCCAGAAACGAGGCGAAACCGGCATTTTATTTTTCGCATATGCTTGGAATTCTGGGGGATCTGATGCAGATGGCGGCGACGTATGGGTATCTGGTGGTGCGGGTGTTTCAGGGAAGTTTGACCCTGGGAGGATTCACAGGATATGCGGCGGCACTCGGCAATCTTTCCCAGACACTGGTTTCCATGGTTCGGTCTTACCTGAATTTTAACCTGTACGGAGAGTACTTCATTGATTTTATGAAGGCAATGGAGATGGAGGAAGAAACGGAAGCTTTGGAAACGGTTGAAACAGAGGGGGATGTGCCGGAGCATACGATCTGTTTTAAGGGAGTTTCCTTTACCTATCCGGGGATGAAAATGAAGGCTCTGGACAGGGTATCTGTGGAGGTTCCCTTAAATGGCAGCATTTCCATCGTGGGGCGGAACGGTTCAGGGAAATCAACGCTGATTAAGTTGCTTTTGAGGCTGTATCAGCCTGATGAGGGCAGGATATTTCTGGACAGTGTGGA
>CAZWRT010000040.1:0-26038 GCA_964636375.1 uncultured Lachnobacterium sp.
CCTATTCCTCACATCGTTATCAGCTTTCCGCATGAATCAGATAAAAATCATCTGCGTTTTTGTATTTATGTTCCATAATGCGGCTTTTTATGCTACTCCTTTAATTCAATCTTATCAATTCCTAAGATATTGCGAGAAGAAATATACATAAAATCATTTTCTATGTGTGTGCATCCCGATAGCTTTAACGGAGTATTTATTACTCTTATCTTTTCTAATGTATCTTTATTCCAAAGGGCGATTTCCGAGCAAGGGAAAGAAACTGTTACCAGCATATCCTCATATATTCCTGCACAAAAAAACATTTTTTTGTGGGTCTTCTTCATCACAGTTTCAATTTCAAAGCTTTTCATATCGATTTTAAAAAGTTTGCCATCGTGACTTGCAGCATATAAAGTTTCTCCATCGATATATAAGCTGCCAATGTTTTTCTTCCCTAAAACAAGTTTATTTTCAATGGAAAGAGTAGATTTATCCAATAGCAGCAATTCCCCGTCTACTGTTCCGCAAATCAAGTATTGATCATATGTTTTAATACTCCACATACTGCTTTCGGAAACAATAAATTCTTTTATCACATACGACTGTTTGTCAAGGGTAATAATCTTTCCATTTCGGATGGAACAATAAACAAAATCATTATCAACGGTTATCCCGCATATATCAGAACTTAAATCATTGCCTAACTGCCATTTGCCGAGCAATTCATAATTCTTTTGACTTAATACATAAAGTGTACAAAAATCATATACAAAAATATGTTCATCATCTGCAATTAGTTTTCTTGATAACCCATCCTTCTCAAAAACTGTCTTTTGAAAGATAATGTTTCGGGAATCTTTGTCGATTTTAAGTAAATTTTTCCCAGTCATACAGTCAATACACTGCTCTGTAACATTGAAACCTGTAACGATTCCACCTAACTCTGCTATGTGTTCCATACTTGCCAGCTCCAATCGAAATTTGTTAAATTTACCTCAATGATCACAGGCCTGCCTAAATAATAAAATGTCGATTCCTATTTCTTTGCCAACTCGTAGCTTTCTGTTATTCGCAGCATTATTTCTTCATCCGAAATACCGTCATCAAGGACGAGAGTATACCAGCTCTTTTTATTCATGTGCCAGCCGGGATGGTAATGTTCTCTGGATAAAATATCATTCCGGTTTTCTGGCATCATACGCAGGTCAATAATTTCCACCGTTTTATCAATGTCAAGTCCTATTTTTCTCCCGTTTACTGTCAAAATCACACCATACCATTTTTGGCTGTCTTTCCTTCTCCATATAGCATTACCAGGGGATTTCGGCCATAAAAATTCCAATTCATCACCGTATTTTTTGCGAACATATTCGATTGTCATTTGTGCTTGATTGGTCCTGAAAACTGATGAATCATAGCAGGAAATGGAAATATCTGTAAGTACTGCTTCAACTGCTGAGCGAATTTCTCCGACAAAAGTGCCAGAGGCATTTGTCTTATAAAGTACATAAGGCTCATCATTTTCAATCTCAATTACATTAGTATCCATATCTCCGTTTTCCGCTGCAAAAATATAAAGTCTGAAGGCACCATCCATGATATTAGTTTCATATACCCATTTTCCGTCTTTTCTGACAAAACCATAGGCAGACATTTTTTCTGTATTACTCTTTTTCCACTTGAAAATATCTTCAAACATCACTGTACTCCAAATTTTGATAGTATTTCTATATAGAATACCACAATCATACTCATATTTCTATCGGATTTCCATTCGGTTGCCAGAATTTAACATGGCCCAACGAGTGAACAGGACGAACCTGGCGATTTATCAAAAAACAGGACGAAAAAATGTTGACAGATTGCATGAAAGCGTATATTATGTTCTCTGTAGCTTGTTGACAATTTTTTGAAGGAAAGGAGGCACGCATCATGAAGAATTTACGGTTCAGGACAGAATCAGGCATGAAAAATATTGGATGTATTGTCTCCCGGTATCAGTCAGATTGATTGTCCATAAGGGCCGCTTGCAGGCGGCGTATGGATATTTGATGACGACGGCATGACATACAGGAGTATGTTATGCCGTTTTTTGTGTATGCAGGAGCATACCGGGAGATTTGGAGGGAGCGGCCCGCATCAGCGGGCGGGGAGTGTGTAACGATGAATTTACCAAACAGTTTTATAAAGGTTTTGAAAAATAACAGGATCGAAGAGGAGTCTGTGATCTTTGCGGCGACAGCGGATCTGGACGAGGAGTTTCGCTTTGCGGACACGGTTGTTGCGCTGACGAAGGAGAAGCTAATAATTGCCAGATACCCCTATACGGGGAAAAGGGAAATCCGGCTGGGAGGCTACAGCGGCTGGTCTGCGGAGGAAGCGGATGCGGATCAGGAGCCAGCAGTGCTCCTGTATGATCTAAAAACCGTCGAGCGGCTGGAGGTGATCCGCGAAGTGGGCACCGGCGTCCTGATGGGAAAGATTGAAGGGATTGAGCGCTGCCTCTGCCAGTTTTCAAACACGCGTATGGAGGCGTTCATGCGCATGGGGCGTCTGCTGGATAAGCTTAAGAAAAGCGAGGAAATCACGAAGGAGGATCTGGATGTGCGAAGGGGGCGCGAGTGCTGTCCCAAGTGCGGCATGATTTACCCGGATCAGGAGCGCAAGGTCTGCCCGAAATGCATGGATAAACGGTCGATTCTCTTTCGCGTGATGGGATATTTTAAGCCCTATGCGGTCGGACTTGCGATTATGATGCTGTGTTATATTGCGACGGCGGTGCTGAATCTGGTGTGGCCGTATCTGAGCGGAACTATCCTCTACGATAAGGTGCTGGGGAAGGATGAGGCGTTTCTCGCCGGGTTGAATCTGCCGGCGGGAAGGTTTGTGACAGCGCTGGCAGTTCTGGTTGCGGCAATGATCATAACGCGCGTGCTGATTCAGGGCATCGGCATTTTACAGGGCGTCTTTACGGCGCGTATCGCGGCGGAGGTGATTGCAAAGCTGAAAAGCCAGGTTTTCACCTCGATGGGAAAGCTGTCCATCAGCTTCTTTACCAAGCGTCAGACCGGTGGTCTGATGACCCGTGTGACGGACGACGCGGATGAGGTTTCCAGCTTTTTTATTGACGGAGTTCCCTACTTCTTTATTAATGTAGGTACGATCATTGCAACCACTGTGATCATGTTTGTCTTAAACCCGCTGCTTGCCGTGGTGTCGATAGTGATGCTGCCGTTTCTGTTCGTGATCAGCTATAAGCTGATGCCGAGGCTGTGGCATTACTATGGCAAGACCCACCGTGCACGGCGGCGGTTAAACGGTCAGATGAACGAGAATTTTACGGGCGCGCGAGTGGTGCGGGCATTCGGTCAGGAGCAGCAGGAGATCAAGCGTTTTGGGAAAAACAATGGACGCATGAGAGAGGCAGAGCTGGATGTGGCGCGCTTTGACTGCAAGTTTTCCGCGCTCTACAATCTGGTGGAGGATCTGCTGACGTTTTTGGTGTGGGCGGTCGGCTCGGCGCTGATCATCAGTCATTCCAATATGGAGCTGGGACTCCTGATTACGTTCTCCGGTTATGTCGGGCAGCTCAAAGGCCCGCTTGAATTTATGTCGCGGATTTTCCGCTGGTACACGAACGCCATGAACTCGGCGCAGAGAATGTTTGAGATTATCGACGCGGTGCCGGAGGTGAAGGAGGTGTCGGACCCGCTGCGCCCCGAGACATTGAGCGGTGCGATCGAGTTAAAGAATGTCACCTTCGGATATGAGCCGAATAAGCCGATCCTCAAGGATGTGAGCTTTCGGGTTGAGGCGGGGGAAGTGCTCGGCATTGTCGGGCGTTCCGGTGCGGGCAAATCGACGCTGGTTAATCTGATCTCGCGCCTCTACGACGCGGAAGAGGGAGAGGTGCTTGTGGACGGTGTGAACGTGCGGCAGTACGGTTTTAAGGAGCTGCGCAAAAATGTGGCGATGGTGTCGCAGGAGACCTATATCTTTGTGGGCACGGTGGCGGAGAATATCGCATACGCCAAGCCGGATGCCACCCGCGAGGAGATCATCCGCGCGTCCATTCAGGCGAGTGCGCACGACTTTATCTGCAAGATGCCGCAGGGCTACGATACTTTGCTGGGGCCTGCCAACCGTGCGCTCTCCGGGGGAGAAAAGCAAAGGATTTCTATTGCGCGCGCCATCCTGATTGACCCGAAAATACTGATTCTGGATGAGGCGACTTCCGCGGTAGACACGGAGACGGAGCTTGCGATCCAGAAATCTCTGGAGCAGCTGGAAAAAGGGCGTACGGTGCTCTCTATCGCGCACCGGCTGTCCACCTTGCGGAATGCGGCGCATCTGATCGTGCTCGACAACGGAAGGGTGACGGAGAAAGGGACGCATGAGGAGCTGATGGAGCAAAAAGGAACCTTCTACAAATTGAGCCAGCTGCAGACAAAGGCACTGGAGCTCAGAGGCGTGGAATGAGAGAGGGAGGAGTGGAACTATGAGTGGACACAGACCGCCTGAAGGGCAGGGACAGGATTTATTAAATTTGCAGGAATTCGATGAGGAAGCGCTGAAAAAAGAGTCTGAGGAGGCGCTTGCCATGCACTTTCTGGACAGTAGCAATGCAGTGTTTACGCGCACGGAGGGAGGATTTCTCGCACTTAAGACGAACGGAAAGGAGTATGACAGGGTAGGGGTTTACCTTACTTTTCCGATGACGATGCCGGATGAGTTCATCTCCATCCGGGAATCCGACGAGAAAGCGAAGGAGATCGGGATAATCCGTGCACTGTCCGAGCTTGGAAAGGATGAGCAGGAGATGATCCGGGAGCAGGTGAGGCTGCGCTATTTCATGCCGGTGATCCGCAAGGTGCTGGATGTGAAAGACGAGTATGGCCACGCATACTGGCACGTCAAGACAGACTTCGGAGTCTGCCGTTTTACGACGCACATGGGTGGTGATGCAGTGGTGAACCTGAGTGACAACCGCTACCAGATCACGGACATCGACGGCAACCGTTACGAGATTACGGATCTGTATGCGCTCACCGTGATGGAACGCAAGAAACTGGATCTGTTTATTTAACCGGCATTTGTTTTAAGGAGACTGGAATATTATGAAATTATTATACACGTTGGACGAGACCGGGCAGAGGGCGCTCGCGCTGCGCGAGGGGGAGCAAATCTGGTATTGTGTGCCGGTGGATCTGGACTTTGACAACGGCAAAAAGATCGCCGGAGAGACCTACACCGACACTACATGGATGGTCGTCACCCAGGAGCGCCTTGTGGTGATTAAAAGCGGGGAGAAGACGGCGGAGTACGAGCTTAAGGACTGTGAGAAGATCAAGTGCGAGAATCAGGTGTACAGCGGCATTGTCACGGTCTACTTAAAGGATGGCACGAAGTCCTGTGCAGTCCGCTTTTCCATGCGGCATATTGTGAGGGTGGCTTATGCGGCGCGCGGTGCGCAGGTGATCTTAAATGCGATCGGAGAAGGCCGCGCGCTCACCGAGGCCGACCGGATCGTCAGCATGGAATATGAGAAATACTGCGAAAAGTGCGGCAGGGCGCTCCCGGGGACAAGGCAGTGCCCCTATTGTGAGGGCAAGGCGGTTGTGCTGAAAAAATTCATGTCGCTGGCGGGCGAGTTCGTCGGAAAACTGCTTTTGATTTCGGTGCTGATGCTCTTAGCCTCCGGCATTGATTTGGTGAACCCGATGGTGCAGCGGAATTTTATCGACGGAAGCCTTGACACAGGTACGGGAACGATGAGAGACCTCATGATCTTTATCGGGGTCACCTTTGCACTGCTTGTGGCGCGGATCGCGATCGTTACCTGGAGATCGTGGAATTGTGCAAAGCTGGGCGCGGCGATCAGTATGAGCCTGCGCACGAAACTGTACCACAAGATTCAGCTTCTCTCGCTCTCGTTTATCAACAATCGCAGACCGGGCGAGCTGATGAACCGCGTGTCGAGAGATACGCGGGAGATCCGCAGTTTTATGGAGGAGATCTTTGGCAACATGTTTTCGTGCCTGTTGACCATGATCGTATCGCTGGTGATGATGTTTGTCATCAGCTGGAAAATGACGCTGCTCTCGCTGGTGTTTATTGTGTTTGTAATTGTGATTACAAGGCTGTTCTGGCATCAGATTCACACAATTTTCCACAGACAGTGGCTGAAATATGATGACATGAACAGCAGTCTGCAGGACATTATTGCCGGTATGCGCATTGTGAAAACCTTCGGGCAGGAGGAGCGCGAGAGCGCCAGATTCCGGAAGAAGACGGAGGAGTTTGCCGCGATCCAGAAGCGCAACGAGACATTCTGGGCAGTGTTCTTCCCGATATTGACTTTTCTGCTTGGCATGGGGAGCTACATAGCGGTTTACATGGGCGGTATTGAGGTGCTGGACGGCGAGATGACCGTGGGTCAGCTCGTACAGTTTATCACCTACAGCGGCTATCTGTATGGCCCGCTGGGCTGGATGACGCATCTGCCCCGGTCGGTGATGCAGATGATCACGAGCTTAAACCGCATCTACGATGTATTGGATGAGGAGCCGAACTTGACGGACAAAAAAGATGCCAAGGCATTCCCAATCAAGGGCGCGCTGGAGCTGAAAAATGTGTCCTTCGGCTATCAGACCTACGAGCCGGTGCTGGAGAATATCAGCTTTTCTGTGGCGCCCGGTGAAATGATTGGTCTGGTGGGAGCATCCGGAAGCGGAAAATCCACGCTGATCAACCTGATCATGCGGCTTTACGAGGTGGATCAGGGAAGTATTACATTGGACGGCTGTGATCTGCGGGATATGAGGATGGATAGCCTGCACTCGCAGATCGGTGTGGTGCTGCAGGAGACATTCCTGTTCTCCGGGAGCATCCTCGCAAATATCCGGTTTGCGAAACCTGACGCGCCGCTGGAGAATGTAATCCGGGCGGCAAAGGCGGCGAACGCGCACGACTTTATCTGCAAGACTCCGGACGGCTACAATACCTATGTGGGTGAGCACGGCTACAACCTCTCCGGCGGCGAGCGCCAGAGAATTGCGATTGCCCGTGCGATCCTGAATAACCCGAGAATTCTGATTCTCGATGAAGCGACTTCCGCGCTGGATACGGAGAGCGAGTTTTTAATTCAGCAGGCGCTGGAGCGGCTGATTAAGGGCAGGACGACCTTTGCCATCGCGCACCGGCTCTCCACCCTGCGGGGCGCAAACCGACTGGTGGTTATCGACAAACACGGTGTGGCGGAGATCGGAACCCACAACGAGCTGTTGGAAAAGAAGGGCATCTACTACGGGCTGGTGAACGCGCAGCTGCAGATGGCGAACGGGCAGTGAGCCGACGGGAAGAATTTGGAAAGTTAGGATTGACTAATCATGGAATGTTCTGTTATAGTAGCTATACTTGAATAAAACAGCGCTTTGACGGAGCGCGATCATACCCGTATGTGGGGGAGTAGTTCGCACACAGTGTGGCTTGTCAACAACCCCGGTCACTGACCTGGCAAGCATTAAAGAATGAGACTCATGTATGTACATATACCAATATTTGGTGTAGTGCATGCGTGGGTCTTTTTTATGGATTACTATTGAGAGAAGGGAGATTTGACGATGTTTATTGAGCTTTTCCTGATTGGAGTCGGACTTTCCATGGATGCCTTTGCAGTATCTGTGTGCAAGGGGCTTGCCATGGAAAAAATCAACAAAAAGCAGGCGGTGGTCATCGGACTGTATTTTGGGGGCTTTCAGGCACTCATGCCGCTTCTGGGCTGGCTCTTGGGTGTCCGCTTTCAGAAGTATATTGTTTCCATTGATCACTGGGTCGCCTTCGTTCTTTTGGTCTTCATCGGCGGAAAGATGATCCTGGAGGCAGTTCGGGACAAGGAGGACCAGGAGGTCGGGCAAAAGGATCTGCCGCTGAATCACAAGGAGATGCTTATCATGGCGGTTGCTACCAGCATCGACGCGCTGGCGGTCGGCATCACCTTCGCCTTTTTGGACATTCCGATAGTAGAGGCAGTTACCATCATCGGGTGCACCACCTTTGTTCTGTCCGTCGCGGGCGTGGTGGTCGGCAATTTCTTTGGCACCCGCTATAAGAAAAAGGCGGAGATTTCCGGCGGAGTCATACTGATCCTGATCGGATTAAAAATATTGACGGAGCATCTGGGAATTCTACCGTTTTAATGGTTCTGTTACAACTGCGCACTGTGCGAAGAAGGAGGATTTTTTATGACGAAGTTTATTGAAACATGTTCACTGCCGCTTGCCATTGTATTTTTGGTTGTTGGATTTGTGCTGCTGATCAAGGGCGCGGATTCCTTCGTGGATGGCAGCTCCAGCATAGCCAAGAGGTTCCATGTACCGTCTATTATTATCGGACTGACGATCGTGGCAATGGGAACCTCTCTGCCTGAGACTGCCGTATCTGTCACGGCTTCCATCAACGGCAACAATGCACTGGCAATCAGCAATGCAGTGGGTTCCAACATATTTAACCTGATGATGGTGATCGGTGTCTGCGCGCTCCTGACGCCGGTAGCAGTGCAGAGGGATGTCGTGCGGCGGGATATCCCGTTTTCCGTGTTCTGCGCCATCCTGCTGCTGGTACTGGGCTATCTGGGAAACATGACGCTCGGGCATCTGGACGGCGCGATCATGCTCGTGCTGTTCGCCGGATTTATCCTCTATATGATTTTTAAAGCGCTCTCAGCAGGTAAGTCAGGGGAGGCGAACGAAGAGGCGGAGGACGTGAAGATCATGTCCGTGCCCAAGAGTTTAATTTATATTGTGCTGGGAGGCGTGGGAATCGCGCTGGGAGGAGATGTGGTGGTCAAAAGCGCCAGCAATATTGCCGTGACCTTCGGCATGAGCCAGACGCTGGTGGGGCTTACCATCGTTTCCGTTGGGACCTCGCTGCCGGAGCTGGTGACCTCTGTCGTCGCCGCCCGCAAAAATGAAATCGATATGGCGCTGGGCAACGCGATCGGCTCCAATGTCTTCAATATCCTTATGGTATTAGGCATTGCCTCCGCGATCAGTCCGATCGCATTTTTGACGGAGAATATCATCGACATCGGTGTACTTCTGGGTTTCAGCCTGCTGGTATGGCTGTTTGCCGCGACAAAGAAACGCATCGACAAGCTGGAAGGACTTATCATGGCGGCACTGTACGTGGCCTATGTGGTTTATGCCTGCATCCGCTAAGAGCCTGAAAAGAGACTCAGATTAATATCTGCGAATCCTGTTTCATACAATGGATATGATGAAACTTATTGCGGGATGACAGGTATGAAACGGTTGAAAAGGCAGCATCTTGTGATACTTCTGGAGTCGGTTTTGCTGGCGGCGATTCTTGTGACCAATCTTGTGCGCCATGTGGCGTCAGAACGCTTTGACTCTTCCGGCGTTTCCGGTGATATCTATCGGGAGCTCCCCGGGCAGAACGCTTATATCAAGTGGGTGGATTTCAATGTAACGAAGGAGGCCATGCAGGATGCCTATGACTATGATGTCGGGACATACGGTCAAAAGGTTCATCTGGACTGGATCGCACTCCTCGCCTATCAGGCGTGCAGGAACGGGGGAGATTTTAGAAAATACAAGTCCGGCGATCTGGCGCCGACCGCGAAGAAGCTGGCCGCAGGGGAGATTTCGATCGAGGAGCTCGTCAGGGATCAGAAATATTACAATTATTATTATGAGGCTTACGAGGCTGTGCTGGGGGGCTTGGTGGGAGAATATGAGATTCAGGTTTCGTCGGATTCTGCCGCGGGAACGGAGTCGGGCAGCAGTGGAGCCGAACCCTCTGAGGACGGTGTCACATGGGAGAAGAAATACGGGCTCAAGGGGTTTCTTCCGATTGCAAAATATTTTCCCTACACGGATTATGATGACTTTGGCGCGTCGCGCTCCTACGGCTACAAGAGACCGCATCTTGGGCACGATATGATGGGGCAGACCGGAACTCCGGTGATCGCGGCGGAATCCGGCTATGTGGAGGCGATCGGCTGGAACCAGTACGGCGGCTGGCGCATCGGGATTCGAAGCTTTGACAAAAAGCGGTACTATTACTACGCTCATCTGAGGAAGGATTTTCCCTACTGCAAGACGCTCGAGGAGGGCAGTGTGGTCACTGCCGGGGATGTCATCGGCTACATGGGTCACACCGGCTACAGTAAAACGGAAAATGTCAACAATATCGACACGCCCCATCTGCATTTTGGTCTGCAGCTGATCTTTGACGAAGCGCAGAAGGACGGGACGAACCAGATCTGGGTCAGCTGCTACGAGCTCACGAAATTTTTGTATCGGAATCGCAGCGAGGCCGTAAAGAACGGAGAGACCAAGGAATGGGTACGGATCGTGCAGATGCGGGACCCGGCGGTGGAGGAGTACCTGGCTCAGAAGGAAAAAACGGCCGGACAGGACTGACGAAAAAAACCACTCTCGCGATGGAGAGTGGTTTTTATGGTTTTTACGGTGTGTATCCGATGCAGGTGATGGTGAATTTCTTGTTTTCATTTCCCTCTGCCATCTTGATTTCAATCTTATGTACCGCAGCTGTCTCGTCGGCAAAGATGACGTCCTGCACGGACTGTCCCCAGCTTCCGGTGTTGCCCTGAAGTGTCTTGGCTAACTTTCCGTCCACATAGACATCGGCGTTGCCGAAATTGGCGTCGCCTGTAGCGCGGTAGGATACCAGCAGGTTCTTGCAGCTCGTCTCGAAGGTGAGCGGATCGTTGCCGCTGCCAGTGTTATGGTGGAAGTTCTCACCGCACACTCTTCCGATGGGGCCGTTGCTATAGGACTGCTTATCGTCCTGCGTGAAGCTGCCGAAATCCAGGTGAATATCCTCCTCGTAATCCGTCTTGTAGATGGTTTTGAGGCCCAGATAGTCGTCGCCGTAGACCGGTTTTACTGTCAGATCAATGTCCTCTTCTGAGGTCTCCTTCTGTTCGGCGGCCTTGACGGTGTCCATCAGACAGTCCGCCATGACCCCGTGGCCCAGTGTGGTGGGATGGTACTGGTCATAGAAAAATTCCGCTTCGGTCCACTGTGAGATCGCTCTGTCCCCAACATAGGTGAAGGGACCGTCCTTGATGCTGACCATCATCAGCTGATACCGGAAGCCGATCGGTTTTATTTCGTTCTGAAGATTAAAGCCTCCCGGGAATACGGCAAACAGAAGAATGACTACCGGATCGTTGGGCTGCGAGAGGATATGCTTTACCATGGACTCGTAGCAGTGCTGTTTGGTCGGTTCCTGATAATCATTCACGGAAAATTCGATCACGACGATGTCCGGCAGGCCGTCTGCGTCCTCCACGCGGGAGACGATGTCGCGCTCATAGCGCAGGTAACCGAAGGGTGAACCTGTGCCGCCCACTCCGGCATTGATGAAACCGACATTGGAGCCGTCGTCCTTGCCGTATTCCTGACGGAATTTGTCGTAGAACTGGTAAGCGTAGCACTCCTGATATTTAGTTGCGCCTGCGCCCTCGGTGATTGAGCCGCCGATCGTGGCGATCGTGATCTGTTCTCCGGCGCGAGCCTTCTCGATGACAGCCTTCAGACGCTTGTTGTTGCCGAGGTTCGTGTGAGATTTTCCGAGCATGAGCGAATAAATGTCCGGCTTCGCCGTATTTGATTCGGATGTGTTTGTCTTGTCGTCATCTCCGTCCATGGTCGGCATCTTATCCGGGTTCTCCGGCACGAAGTGCCCGGAGGAATCCGTGGGAACGTTCTCGGTTGGGTTGTCTGTCTCGTTCATCTGTGTGTCCGCTCCTTTCTGTGAGTTGTCTGGATTGGTTTTCCCGCATCCGCAGGTCGCGACGAGCAGCGAGGCCGCCAATCCGAAAATGCAAAGTTTCCTTCTCATGTGTTTGCTCCTCCCAAATAGATATTGTTCTTGTTTCATTTTAGGATGGTGATGGAATTTTGTCAATGAAAACCAGAGGACGACCAGGGAGTTTTTGACATCTTACATAAATTATGGTACAATCAGGGAAAACTTTTTTGAGGGGAGTTGTATAAAATTATGAAAAAAATGAGAAAACGGACATTACTTGCCGGAGTACTCTGCCTAAGCCTTATCTTTTGCGGATGTCAGGCAGCAGGACAGAAGGAGAATAATTCACAGTCACAGAAGGAGGAGTCCCAAAATACTCAGGGAACGGACTCACTGAACTCACAGGGCGGAGGGGATACACAGGGAGAGACGCAGGTTGATATGTCGGACATCGCCCTCAAGGATGCGTGCTCCAAGTATTTTTCACTGGGTGTTGGAATTAACGGCAGCACAAAGAGCAACCTGACCACCTACACGCCGGAGTATATGGAGCTGGTAAAAAAGCATTTCAACAGTGTCACAATGACAAATCTGATGAAGAGCGCCTATATATTACAGCAGCGGGAAAGCCAGGCAAGTGAGGACGGAAGTCCGGTGCTCAGCTATGATTGCATTGACGACACGCTGCAATGGTGCATGGACAACGGCGTGAAAATGCGCGGGCACACGCTGGTGTGGCATGCGCAGGCTCCCGACTGGTTTTTCCGCGAGGGCTATAAGAGCGACGGAGCTCTGGTCGATAAGGAGACGATGCTTTTCCGGATGGAGAGCTATATAAAGCAGATACTCACGCACGTGCAGGAAAATTATCCGGGCGTGATCTACTGCTGGGATGTGGTCAACGAGGCAGTAGACCCCGGCACGGCAGATCCGGAAAGCTTTTTCGGCTGCCGCACGGCGAGCGGGGATGGGCCAAATCCCTGGTACGAAACCATCGGTCCGGAGTATGTGGAGTACGCCTTCAAGTACGCGAGACAGTATGCGGATAAGGACGTGAAGCTGTTCTACAACGATTTCAACACCTATGAATCGCAGAAACGCCAGTATATCTACAAGCTGTGCAAGGATCTCCAGGAAAAGGGACTGATTGACGGCATCGGCATGCAGGGCTACTGGGGAGTGAGCTATCCGGATATGTCCGCGATCAC
The DNA here is from genome assembly GCA_964636375.1 of uncultured Lachnobacterium sp. Lineage (GTDB taxonomy): Bacteria > Bacillota > Clostridia > Lachnospirales > Lachnospiraceae > Roseburia. The sequence continues at coordinate 12,993 of CAZWRT010000040.1, forward strand.
TGGCACGATCACTTATCTGGGATCGCTGGGCCTGGAGATTCAGATTACGGAGCTGTCCGTGGGCGTCGACGAGGAGACTCCGGAGGAATTTGAGAGTCAGGCGAAACGCTATAGCTCTATCTTCTTTAACATCCGGGGATGTGACATTGAGGGAGGCGGAAATGCCAATATTACTAATGTGACGTTATTTGGCCTGAAGGATCATTATGTCGAGGCGGATAAGACGAATGCGCGCCTGTTTGACAAGGATTATCAGCCGAAGCCGGCGTTTGATAAAATCATGAATATTTTTCTGAAATACTATCAGTGAGGAAGGAGCAGACATGAGCAGCGAGAAGGGAAAATATTACATCACAACGGCGATCGCATATACTTCGGGCAAGCCGCATATCGGCAATACCTATGAAATTATCCTTGCCGATGCGATTGCACGGTATCGGCGCGCAGAGGGCTATGATGTCTACTTCCAGACCGGAACGGATGAGCATGGACAGAAGATTCAGGACCGCGCGGCGCAGGCGGGGATTACGCCCAAGGAGTATGTGGACGGGATCTCCGGCGAGGTAAAGCGCATCTGGGATCTGATGAATACTTCGTACAACAATTTTGTGCGCACGACCGATCAGGATCACGAGCGGTGTGTGCAGAAGATTTTCAAAAAGCTCTACGACAAGGGCGATATCTACAAGAGCTCCTACGAGGGGCTTTACTGCAAGGAGTGCGAGTCCTTCTGGACGGAGTCGCAGCTTGCGGAGGGCAGATGCCCGGAGTGCGGTCTGGAGGTGAAACCGGCGAAGGAGGAGGCGTATTTCTTTAAGATGAGCAAGTACGCGGACCGCCTGATCGAGCACATCAATACGCACCCGGAATTCATTCAGCCGGTGTCCAGAAAGAACGAGATGATGAACAATTTCCTGCTGCCGGGGCTTCAGGATCTGTGTGTGTCCCGTACCTCCTTTGACTGGGGGATTCCGGTGGATTTCGACCCGAAGCATGTGGTCTATGTGTGGCTGGACGCGCTGACGAATTATATTACGAAAGTCGGCTATGATCCGGACGGGTCCTCGGAGCTGTTCCGGAAGAACTGGCCCGCCGACCTGCATCTGATTGGGAAGGATATCGTGCGTTTCCACACGATCTACTGGCCGATCTTTCTGATGGCGCTGGATGTTCCGCTGCCTAAGCAGGTGTTTGGACATCCGTGGCTCCTGCAGGGCGGGGAGAAGATGAGCAAGTCGAAGGGCAATGTGATCTATGCGGATGATATTGCGGAGCTGTTCGGTGTGGATGCCACCCGCTATTTTGTCCTGCACGAGATGCCCTACGAGAATGACGGGACGATCACCTGGGAGCTTTTGATCGAGCGGTTCAACTCGGATCTTGCGAATATTCTGGGGAATCTCGTGAACCGCACGATTTCCATGAGCAACAAATATTTTGACGGCGAGGTAAGGCATGGCGTGTCCGCAGAGCCGGACGGGGATTTGCAGGCAGTTGTGACCGCGGCGAAGGCCAAGACACAGGAAAAAATGGAGAAGCTGCGCGTGGCGGACGCCATCTCTGAGGTGTTCACGCTGTTTCGGCGCTGCAACAAATATATCGATGAAACCATGCCCTGGGCGCTGGCGAAGGACGAGGCGCAGCGGGAGCGCCTGGCGGAGGTGCTGTACAACCTGACGGAGTCTATCGTGATCGGTGCGAGCCTTCTGCATCCGTTTTTGCCTGAGACGGCGGAAAGGATTGTGGCGCATCTCGGCACAAAACTGCGCGATTTTGATGAGCTGGACCGGTTCGGCCTGTACCCGGACGGCGCAAAGGTGACGGACCAGCCGGAAATCCTGTTCGCAAGGCAGGATGCAAAGGAGATCATGCCAAAGGTGGAGGCGATCCAAAAGGCGCAGCGGGAGGCGTATGAGGCTGAGCAGAGATCGCTTGGGCTCATGCCGGAAACGGTGGAGGGAGAGCCGGTCGTTGACATCGAGCCCAAGGCGGAGATCACGTATGACGACTTCTCCAAAATGCAGTTCCAGGTCGGCGAGATTATCGCCTGCGAGGCGGTTCCCAAGTCGAAAAAGCTGTTGTGTTCACAGGTAAAGATCGGCAATTCCGTGAAACAGATTGTGTCCGGCATCCGCAAGGATTACGCGCCGGAGGAGATGGTCGGGAAGCGGGTGATGGTGCTTGTGAATCTTCAGCCCGCAAAGCTGGCGGGAGTTCTCTCAGAGGGAATGCTCTTGTGCGCGGAGGACGCGGAGGGCAGTCTGGCGCTGATGGTTCCGGAGAAAAAAATGCCCAGCGGCGCGGAGATTAGTTGATAAATTCGGAGGAATGCGCATGGAATATCTGGATATCGTAGACGAGAACGGCAATCCTACGGGAGAGGTGATAGAGCGCACCGAGGCGCACCGCACCGGAGTCCTTCATCGGACAGCCCATGTCTGGATTGCACGGCGCAAAGAGGGAAAAGTTCAGATTCTTCTGCAAAAGCGGTGTATGGACAAGGACTCCTTTCCCGGCTGCTATGATATTTCCAGCGCGGGACATGTTCCCGCGGGACAGGATTATGTGGATTCCGCCCTGCGCGAACTGAAGGAGGAGCTTGGGGTCGAGATCACCCCGGAGGAGCTGATCGAGTGCGGTCGGAAACGGCTGGACATGCAGGCAGTTTTTCATGGAGATCCTTTTTTGGAGCGGCAGGTCAGTCTGGTTTACCTGCTGTGGTTGGACTGGGAAGAGAGCGCATTTTGTGTTCAGCGGGAGGAAATCGACAGTGTCATGTGGATAGAATTTTCCGCCTGCAAAAAAGCAGTGGAGCAGATGTCGATTCCGAACTGTATCGACATTCAGGAGCTCGAGCTCATAGAAAAATTTTTTTGACAACAGGAGAAACCGATGTACAATATGGTGACAGAGCAGTCTTCCCTCGAGGAACTTCGGAAGGCATTTGACGAGCTGAATCACAGGATGGAAGAGCTGGAGGCTGCGGAGCCAGACGAGGACAGCGCGGAGTACGCGGCGTGGGAGGAAGCCTGCGAACAGCTTGCCCTGCGCTCGGAGTCGATTATGACCTGGATTGATCATAAGATGAGTGGAGCGATGGGTTTATGATTTTTGAGACTCATGCCCACTATGACGATGACCGGTTTGCGGAGGACCGGGAGGAGGTTCTTGCCCGCGTGCACGCGGGCGGAGTGTCCCCGATCGTCAATGTGGGGTCTTCGATCGAATCCTCCCAGACAACGCTTGAGCTGGCGAAATCCCACGATTATATTTACGCCGCGGTGGGCGTGCATCCCAGCGACATTGATGGGCTGAACGAGGAGACCTTCGCGTGGCTCCGGGAGCAGGCCGCCTATGAGAAGACCGTTGCAATCGGAGAGATCGGGCTGGACTACTACTGGGACAAGGAGCCCGAGGTGCAAAAGCGGCAGCGTGACTGGTTTGCACGACAGCTGGAGCTGGCGCGGGAGACAGACCTGCCCGTCATCATTCATTCCAGAGACGCCGCGGAGGACACGCTGCGGGTGATGCGGGAGAGCCGTGCCGGGGAGATTCCCGGAGTGATCCACTGTTACGCCTATTCTCCGGAGCTGGCGCGGGAGTTCGTGGCGATGGGTTATTATATTGGAGTGGGCGGCGTGGTGACCTTCAAGAACGCCAGAAAGCTTGTGTGCACGGTGGAGGAGCTGCCGCTTGAGCGGATTTTGCTTGAGACGGACTGCCCTTATATGGCGCCCGAGCCCCACAGGGGAACCCGCAACGATTCCTCGAATATTCCTTATGTGATCGCAAAGATTGCACAGATTAAAGGCGTTTCCCCGGATGAGGTGGAGCGGGTGACAGAAGAGAATGCTTATCGGCTTTTTACAAGAGTAAGGGATTGAATGAAAGGATTGGATGATGGGAAACTGCGAGGGAAATTTTAGCCTGCCGAAATATCCGAAAATGATTATATTTGATTACGGACATACTCTTTTATATGAGCCGGGTTGGGATAGCGTTAGAGGAAATACAGAACTTCTGAAATATGTTACGAGAAATCCGAATAATTACACGCTCGAGGATGTCAGAAAAGCCGCGGAATTGATTTTTGGGAAACATATCGAAAGCGTTCGTAAAATTGGCTATGATATTTGCGGTCAGGTTGGTGACAAAGTATTGTATGAGTATCTTGGGATTGAGTTTTCACTTACGCCGCTTGAGATGGAAACCGTTTTTTGGAACGGAGCTTCTATGGGTGCCGTTATGCCGGACGCCGATAAAATGCTCGATTACATAAATAAAAACGGCATAAGAAGTGCTGTTATCAGCAATCTTCTGTGGTCAGGGGCGGCTTTAACCGAACGGCTCAATCGGTTGCTGCCAGAGAACCGGTTTGAGTTTGTTATGACTTCAAGTGACTATTTTATGCGAAAGCCCAATCGCATTTTATTTGATATTGCTTTACAAAAAGCCGGCATCAGTGCCGACGAAGTATGGTATTGCGGTGATAATCCGCAGGCAGATATTGAAGGAGCGTCACAAGTCGGTATTTACCCCGTATGGTACGATAACGACACAGACAAAGAGTACAGAGATCGTTCCGCCGAGCATGTGCCGGAATGTGAACATCTGCATATCCACGAATGGAATGAGATGATAGATTTGTTAGAGAGAATAAAAAAATGAAAGGGAGAACGACGAGTATACGATTTTTTGAGGAAATTTCATTAAATGCTCATGTTGCACTCAATATGATGCAATATGATGGCTGGCTCATACGATTTGCTAACGGACATACAAATCGAGCAAATTCAATCAGTGTAATCTATCCTTCTACAATCAGTTATGATGTTAAGGTTCCTTATTGTGAAGAAATCTATAAAAAAGCAAACCTACCCTGCGTATTTAAATTGACCGAAGATGATAACGAACTGAACGAATATCTTAAAGCACACGATTACGAAACTGTCACGCCTACGGATGTGATGATTTTGGATTTGAAAGGTAAAACTTTTCAAAAAGGAACGTGCGTTTTTTCAGAAGAACCTACGGAGGAATGGTTACGTGCTTTCTTTGCATTTGAGGGATTTACGGATATAACCATACAGGAAACGTTTCGTCAGATGCTTTCAAAAGTTCTTGTTGATACCATCTACTGTTCTGTGATTAAGGACGGTGAAGTGGTGGCTTGTGCATCGGCAGCCATGGAGCATGGATATATGCTTCTTCAGAATGTTGTAGTCAGTCCTGAATACCGTGGTCAGGGCTATGGTCAGATCGTCTGTGAATCCTTGATTGCTCAGGCAAAAGAAAATGGCGCACATCATACATACCTTCAAGTCGTTAGGAAAAATGCAGCGGCTGTAAATATGTATCTGAAATTAGGTTATGAGAAATCTTATACATACTGGTACATGAAAAAATAAAACCAAACTGGATTTTTCTAAGGTGATTTCTACGGAGGAAACTTTTTATGAATAATATTATGCGAATTGTTGATTCAGGCGTTTGTACAGGGTGTCAGGCTTGCAGTTTCTGTGAACATATTTCTTTTATGCAAAATGAATGCGGCTTTTATTCTCCTGTTGTTGATGATAAATGTATTAATTGCGGCAAATGTGTCGAGGAATGTATTTATGATCCGAATAGAGAGAATGATGATTAATATGCAGCCATCGGTGGAAGATTTCGATAATGAGATTCAGCAAACTACAAGTATGATACAAGGCTAAATAGCAAAAACGGTTTTACCGGTGATAATTAAGGAGCGGCAGCCTAAAGTGCTGCCGCCCTTCTGAATTTAAAAACATTGAGAAAGCATTTTAATCAGTTCTTTTGAGACCGCTCAGATATAGACCCACTCCTAGTATACAGAGAAACCCGCCAAAGCACATTGCGGCGCTCAAATCAAATTCGGCTAATTTCCCGAAAACAAGATTGGTAAAGACCGCCAGCAAATCCATAATCAAGGTACTCATACTAAGTGCGGTTGCACGGTCAAGCGTTGTAATCGCTTTATTCTGCAGATCTGTTCCCAGTGGGGACATTAAGCTGAAACAGGCACGGACAAGCAAAACACCAAAAACCGAAACAAATGGATTCTCTGTAAAGGCTAGCGTTAGGCAGGAAAAACTACAAACAATGAAAAGCATTGCCCCAAAGAATTGTGGCTTTAACTTTTTCGTGAGGGGCGCGGAACACACACTTACCAAACCGCAAAGCGTCATCAGAATATAAACGCCAGAAATCAGTTTCACCGACATACCTGCTTTTGTATATTGAAGTTGATTGAAAAATACGGTTATCGTTTGATTCACTTCACGTAGAAGCGCAATACCAACAATCAGAAAAAGCAGACTCCGGTTAAAAAGTGTTTCTTTTAAAATTGTAAGTGAATGTCCCAAAGACATCCGTTCGCCTTTTTGAGTAGACTTGACCTCTTTCAGCCCAAAGCTGAGAATTGCAGCTAGGCCATAACTGATGACCGTTAAAAAACTGGCTGCCCGATAGTTTTCTTCAATAAATACCGTATAAATTGCAGTGGCAAACAGAATCCCGGCTGTCCCGAAACCTTCATAAATACCGAAGGCGCGTTGGGAATCGTCCTCGCTGCATGATAAATATAGAATACTTGTATCCACACCCGAAAGACCGGAAAGGACTATGGCGAGAAGCACTCTTTCCATAAGGAAATCTGCAAAGTTCTGCGATTTCCAGAAAATGATTTTGGAGATAAAAAACAGAGTACTGCAAACAATTATTGTGCGCCTGTAACCAATGCGGTCTGCCAAGACACCCCATGGGATTTCAAAGGCTAAAGAAAGCACCAAAGAAATGCTTTCTATCATAGTAATCTGAAAGATAGAAAGCCCGGCGGCTTGACGATATAGTGTTGCGATTGACGAATAAAAAACCATACCCTGGAAAAAGGATATGGAATACATAAAGAAAAGATTTCTTTTCATAAGTACCACCCCTTAAATGTATTTGAGTACGACAAAAAGACCATGGAAATCTTCAGTCTCCACGGTAAAACAACCCTTTTGAACGTAATCAAATAGGATGGCGCATGAATTTACCTCGCATTTCGATTATTCTAAGTATTATTATAAACTGTGCTCTAAAATTGTCAATGGGTTCAAAATCTTATCCGGAAAGTGGAAGGAAGAAGAACGTGCTGGACGATATATTAATAAATTAAGCAAGATCAAGGCATTCCACAATTCAGTGAAAACAAAGTACATAAAACACATTGGTCGTAAGGCTTGTCATAAACCTGTCCCTCCCTGCATAATTATATACCAGTCCTACCTCAGTAGGAACTGCAGCGCGTTTTGAAAATAGACGCTTCCAAAATCAACCGGACAAAAGGAGGTATTTTATGATGATTAACATTGTTTCCTGGAATACACAGGGGGACGGTATCCGTAAAATCTCAGACTCATGCGGAGACTTCTTTACCAGCGGTGCTGCAAGCATATTGTTACTGCAGGAAGCAGGTTCGGTATGCAAAACCTACGGACAAACCTTTACTACACCGTTCGGGCGGCATAACATGATTGGTTATTTTGCGGAGCAGGATAACGTGGACAATCTGCGCTGCACAACGGGAATATTTGCCGAAAACACATTAACCGGAAGTTTTGAACAACAGAACCAGATTGCAAAAAGGCCTATCATATGTTTAAATCTGTTTGCCGCAACAGGAAACTATATTATTGCGACGATTCATGCAACCGCAGAGCACCATGTTGCTGCAAACGAACTCCTGACCGCCTGTCAGTCTTTGAATCAAATCTACGCAGGAAAAAGCGGCTGGCTGCTGATGGGGGACTTCAACTGTGAACCGTCCGAGCTGATTTCCAAAGGTATCCCGGCAACTAATATTGCAGCTTCAGGAAAGGCAACCCAGCAATCCGGCCGCCAGCTTGATTATGCGGTTTTTTCAAACTCTCTCATCGGCAGGGTTGCCGTTAACTTCGGTGTTCCGAATGGTTCGGACTCTGTTCCGCTTTCGAGTGACCATTATCCTGTTTACTGCACTTTAAACCTGTAATAAAAGAAAGGAGAATCTGCCATGCCTTCAATCATACCATTCGACCCTTCTATCGTTTTAGGTAATATCGTAGACCCTGCAAAGCTCGACCAACTGAACCGGATCGCTGAAAAACAGGCGCCCATCGACGCGGCCGAAAATGAGATGAATTCCCTGATTACACTGAGACGGAGCATTGAAACTACCGCCCGCGAACTTGCGAACATGGGAATTAGCACGATCGAACTGAACAAAAAAAGCAAGGAAATTGGAGACAGCATCCGTGCCGCTGCTATCGAATATGCAACAAAAAAAATAGAGGGAAAAGAAGAAATACAAAAGATTCAGGCCGAGCCTATTGTAAACGCAAGCTGGGAAAGCCCGTTAGATTATAACCGCACGCAGATTAAAAAGATGCCGCTTTCCGCAGACTCCATGAATATGAGCGTACAGTATTTTTCCTTTGACCGGAACAGTCAGGACTCTGCCACACAAAGCCAGAGCATCATGGACTTCATCAGCAGCGAATTTAAGTTCCTTGGCGATGAGTTTTCCGACCAGGCCAGCAAAACTGCGGCAAGCCAGATTCATAGCCAGTATTCTAGACATGATATTTCGGGAACGCTTGTCATCGCCATTAACTGTACTCACAAAGATGCTGCTCTTTTAGCTCCCTGCGCCATTGATGTTGACAAGGCTATCCGGGTCTGGAACCAGATATTCAGGGATGATATGTTAAAGACTGACGACCCGAAAAATATGCTGGAAACGGCAAAAAATGCCGACACAGATAAAGAACAGTCCATCACCATTGTCTCCGGCGCGACATACGGCTCCTGCTTTATCGGAATGGTTCACATTCTCAATACACAAAGTACGATCTCTACGGAAAAAATGAATACTGTAGCAGAAAGCATTCAGGCGCAGTTCAAGGTAGATTCGTGGCTGACGAATGCTGCAGGAGGCTTCGGTGTAAACAGCCAGTTTGCCAAAGATGTTAAGTCCCTGCTCAGTACGCAGGAAATTTCCTCGCACTGTACGCTTACTACCCGCGGGGCTATTCCGTCGATTAAGTCCAATCAGGTAAAAATGGCAGTACAGCAGTTTGCCTCCTTTGACGGAAAAGATGCCATGGAAAACCTTGCAAGCCTGCAGAACATGACTGCGTCCGCAAAGGACTCCGTCGATGCCTCTGCAGAAGGCGCGCGGCTCGGCAATCAGATGATTGCCTTAAAAAACGCACAGATTAAGGGAGTTCTTTCAGGACTGAGCGAAATTGACGACGGCTGTAACCAGATGATTGATGTCAATTCCATGATGACGGCACTGGAGGATTACATCAATAAAGCGTTGAGTGGTGAGCTTGGCATACCGATTAACTACTACCTCAAGCCTATTACCAAGTCACAGCTTGCACAAATGTGGGTTGACAAATACTTCCCTGATAAATTCCTGAAAGTGAACACGCCGGAAGGCGAATAAGCATCCGTCCAGTGTAGTATCTCGTTCCTTCTCAAGCGGCGGATGGGACGGCTTCGTGGTAACAGATAACTGATCTTATGTGAAAAGGCGCCTATTGCTATCGATAGACGCCTCAGTTTTTGTTATCTTTCCTGTCAGATTGCAAAATCGATGCAAAAAGAGGCAAGGATATGTCGATCTGCTCTTTCTATGTAAAGTGCCAGCATTTAACTGTAAAACTACTGCCGCAAAAATGGATAATGAACATCTGGTTACATGGCATTAAAAACAATGAAAGAAATTATGTATGCATAAGCCGAAAATCCGCTTGCAACAGTTATAAAGTGATGTTATTCTAATCATGTCAGTGGTGTTGTTGTTCTTGTTTGATTGTTAATTTTTGGTGAATTAACAATACTATTTTTAGGTCTTGGTGACCGTTTTTTTTATCAGAAAATGAAAAATCAGTGTGTCACAGACTTGGCAGACCATCGCGCAGCGATTTTGGTCAATCGGGATTTGGAGGTATGTATATGAAGATAGTTTTTATTCGTCACGGCGAACCAGATAAAACTGAAGTAGATAAAAGAGGATTTATAGGGCAAGGAAGAGATATGGCACCTTTAACAGAATTGGGTATAAAACAAGCAGAAGAAGTTTCATTAAGTCCGCTTCTTGAAGGTTGTCAAGTTATTGTATCTTCACCATATACAAGAGCTTTACAAACTGCAGCAATTATATCAAAGAATACAGGTTTAGATATAAAAGTTGAGGTTGATATCCATGAATTTATTCCAGATAAAACGTTTCAAGTAAAAGGTGAAGATGAGAATAAAATATTATATAAAGACTTTATGCATTGTCAGGGTGAATATCCAGAAGGAGAAGTTCGCAAATGGGAAACAATCACAGAAATAATAAATCGTTCTAAGCGAGTATTTGATAAATATGTTGATTTGGGTTATGAAAGAATAATTGTAGTAGCACACGGAGGCGTTATAAGAAGATATACGGGAGTAGGCTTAATAGAGCATTGTGAAGTCTGTGAGGTAGATTATTCAAAAGAATTTATTTGCTTTGGATGGGTATAAACAGACATATTAGTCGAGGTTGTACAGAGTAAAATCTGAGGTTTTGTTTGCAATGAAATTTCTATCGGGAGATAATGAAAATATGATAATCTTTGAAACTTAAAGGTAGGTGATGATATGCTTGCTTTAGAGGGCTATTATGATGGAGAGACTGACCGAACTCTGGAAAAAATCCATGCACAGAAAAATCAAAAACTAATTATTACAATATTGGATAAATTCGTTGAGGAACTTCCTCAAAAGAAAAATGCGCATTCGGCAAGGGATATGAAATTAAAACTTTTGACAGGAAACTGAATAAGTTGCTGATACAATGAAATATCAGCAACTTATTTTCGCAATACGATATTGTTTTGAGTATGTTTATCTGCCGGTCGGGATAAATGGGCGGATGGAGCCGGCGAGCTGTGCTACCGGCATGCTCTGCAGCCAGATGTGGCCGGGGCCGGTGATTCTGGTGTTGAACAGGCCCTCGCCGCCGAACAGCGCATTTTTCACGCCCGGAACGGACTGGATATCCACGGAGCAGGTAGCGGACATTGCTGCGAGATATCCGGTGTCAATGATGATCTGCTGACCCGGGGCAAGCTCATATTCCTTGATGTAGCCGTCAAATTCCAGGAATACAACGCCGTTGCCGGAGAGCTTCTGCATGATAAAGCCCTCGCCGCCGAACAGGCCGGCGCCGATGCGTTTCTGGAAGAAGACGGACAGCTCAACGCCTGCGGTGGAAGCTAAAAACGCGCTTTTCTGTGCCACGATCTCCTGATCCGGACCAATGTTGAACGCGCGGATGCAGCCGGGAAAACTGGATGCGAAGGCGATCATGCCTTTGCCGTTTTTCGCAGTGTAGCGGTTCTGGAACATGCTCTCGCCGGAGAATGCCCGCCCGACCATTTTGCCGAAACCGCCGTTCGAGGTAGTTTCCATCTGCATATTCGGAGACATCCATGACATAGCCCCCTTTTCTGTGATCATGGTTTCATCGTTTTCCAGTGTGCAGATGACGACCGGTAATGGCTCGCCTTCAATTGTGTAATTCATATAAACTCCTCCTTCGGTTCTTTTTATTTCATTTTACCATTTATCTTTATGAAAATAAATAGTGGAAATTAGTAAAACCTACAACTGCAAAACATTAATTAGAAATGCCCATGCCAGACCATAGTATGTGACAACTGCAACAAGGTCATTGATTGTTGTAATCAACGGACCGGATGCTACGGCAGGATCAACTTTCAACTTCTTAAACATAAGCGGAATCAATGTTCCCGACAAACTTGACAGTATCATTGCCAAAAGCAGTGCAATGCCTATGCAGGCAGATATAGCAAACGCCGCAGTTAACGCTTGATTCTTGAATGCAGCTAAATACAAGCCGATAAATACGAAGGATAATATACCAAGTATCAAGCCGTTGACCAAACCTACACGAGCTTCTTTGGTAACCAGGATAATCTTTTGCTTTCCACTAATGTTTTCGTCCATGAGAATACGTATGGTAACGGCAAGCGACTGTGTTCCCACATTTCCCGCCATATCCAGAATAAGCGACTGGAAAGCGATAATCAGAGGCAGCTGTGCAACAACTCCTTCAAATACGCCTACAACACTGGAAACGACCATTCCTAATCCAAGCAGAACAGCCAGCCAGGGCAGGCGCTTTTTGATACTTTCTTTCAATGGTTCTTTTATATCTTCTTCTGCGGATAAACCAGCCAGCTTTGCATAATCTTCGCCCATTTCATCGTCAACAAGTTCCATGACGTCCTGAGATGTCAGTACACCTATGAGCTTATTATCTGAGTCTAAAACGGGAATTGAATCCTCTGAATAATCCTTGATACGACTAAGACAATCATCAATTTGCTCATTGGCATAAACATAAGGATATGATGTCATAACAATCGCATCAAGTTGTGTGCCTTCGCGTGCAATAATCAAATCTTTTAGGTCAATTGCGCCAAGAAAAGTTTCATTCTCATCGATGACATAAATGATGGAAATATTATCATGATCGGCTGCCTGCTCAATCAGAGAATGCATTGCCTGCCGCACACCGATTCCTGAACGGACTGCAACATAGTTTGTGGTCATTTTGCAGCCGATTTCATCTTCGCCAAAAGAATTAAGCAGTACAATCTGGTGTTTTAGTTCATCGCCCATTAATTCCATTACCGTTGTACGGTCTTCTTTGTCCATCTGGCGAAGACATTCTGTCAGTTCCGTAATTTCAAATTGGGAGAGTACACGGATTCTTTTTTGAATACTTATTTCACCGATATACTCGATTTTGTTTTCAGCATACTCAAGTATGTCTGCGAGAGTTTTCGCACTAAAAACATGATATAGTCTGCTGCGTTCTTCCCGGCTAAGCAATTCTAATGCGGCAGCAATATCCTTTTCATGATATGCAAGTATACGTTCCTGCTTGATTTTAGGACTTAAATTACTGCGAAGCACCTCAACAATCTCTA
>CAZWRT010000041.1:0-25067 GCA_964636375.1 uncultured Lachnobacterium sp.
GCTTGATGCACGGCACACGTTATGTTTTCTTACGGTCAGCGCAGTAAATGCGCAGGCCTATGCTGAACAATTACTAAAATTTTTCAGTATCGCCAGTCCCGTCGCCCCGCTCTTCTCCGGGTGAAACTGGCAGGCAAACACATTGCCGCTCTCCACAGAAGCGTGAATATGCGCAGAATACTCCGTACTCGCCGTGACAATGCCATCATCCTCTGCCTTCAGGTAATAGGAATGCACGAAATACACATACGGATTCTCCCCGATTCCTGCGAACAGCCGCCCATGATTCTGCAATGCGAGTGAATTCCATCCGATATGGGGAATCTTGAGCCCCTCCGCATCCGGAATACGCAGAATCCGCCCTTCTAAAATACCGAGGCCCTCCGCATCCGGATTCTCCTCGCTGCCGGAAAAGAGCAACTGCAGTCCGAGACAGATTCCAAGAAACGGCTTGCCGCCTGCGGTCACCTCACGGATCACCTTGTCCAGCTCATACCGCCGCAGCTCTCTCATCGCGTCACCAAACGCACCTACGCCCGGGAGAATCACCTTGTCCGCCGACTCAATCTCCCGAAAATCACGCGTAATGACGCTCTCCTCTCCGATATAGTTCAGAGCTTTTTCTACACTTTTCAAGTTTCCCGCATTATAGTCGATAACTGCAATCATAATTTACTCCAAACCGAGGCTTTCGCATTTTTCATTCAGACGCAGGGTATATTCCTTACGGGTTCTTGCACTGTAAATCGCCAACGCCTCATTCCCGGTCATATCATAATCTTCAAGAAGACTCCGGATCACCTTGCTCCCGAGGACTTCATACTCGCCGAGACACTCGTATTCCTTAGCCTTATCACGGTTCATGTCATATCTCCCGTAAGCACAGATCAACGCGTCAAGCGCCTGCACCTTGCAGTCCGAGTTCGAGAAAATCAGATAAGAGTTGTACTCTGCGGAAGTCGGTGCAAGCACCGAGAGCTGGTTGTAAAGTTTCTGATCCTTTGCCTTAATTTTCAAACCTTCCATTGCAGCGTATGCATCGACATAAGAACCGCTCGCATAGAATGCCTTCGCCTCGTTGACGCACGACTGGTACCCCAGCAGATTGCAGCCCAGCAGGACCAATCCAAACAGCGAGGCGACCATGAGCACAATCGCGCGCACCGGCCCCTTCGGCAGCGGCGGAGTATTATCCTTCTCCTTCGGTTTCTTTTCCTTTTTCGGCTTTGGCGGTTTTGCTGGCTTCGGCGCCTTTGCAGGCTTCGCGGCCTTCGGCTTTTTCTCTTTCTTTGCTTTCTTTTTCTTTCCTTGGTCCTCCTCGCCTTCTGCCCCCTCCAATTCCTTTAGAATCTGGAGATTTTCATCGGAGAGCTGGCTTATATCCGCCCCCGCCGGCAGGTCTGAGATCGACACTTCCCCTTCCGGGGTGTCCTCGCCGAACAGCATCTTTGATAATTTCGAGAAAAACCCGCCGTCGGCACTTTTGCCGCTCCCTTCTCCCCCAGCGTTTTTCTTCTTTTTTCTCTGTTTTTTTCCTTTTTTCCCTTCTTCTTCCGCACTCGGGTCCGCACTCTGCATCTGTGCCTGCAGCTCGGAGTCCGCATAGTTTCCAATCGAGTCAATGCCTCCGAATGGCTCCTCTGAACCATTCGCGGACAACAGATCCCCGAGATCCGCCATGCCGTCCTGATCGGATAAAATATCCATCAGGTCGCTGCCTCCCATGCCGGAGAGATCCACTTCGCCCGTCGAAAGCGGCTCATCAAACGCCCCGACAGCCGCATCCAAACGCCCGGCAGCAGCAGATTCCTCTTCCTCCTCCGCGGCAAACATAGGCTCGCCCGGAATCAGACCGTCAAAATCCGCATTTTCATCCACCTGGGGGTCTTCTTCCTGTGCCTGAATCGGCTGTTCGGAAAACGAATCCATGTGATCCAGCATACCGCTTATGGCTGCGTCCGTCTCTTCCATTCCGCCTCGTTTCGGCATAGATTTCGAGCTCCCCGAAAGTGTTTCGTCAAAGCTCGGAATATCATCCGTGAGCAGCTCCGCCTCAAATTCTCTCAAAAAATCTTCCTCATTTCTGGCGGTTAATTTTTCCGGAGATTCCGACTCCCCAAAGAGCTCCCTCTCAAATACCTCCAGAGGATCCAGATTTTTTTCTGTCTCCCGAGTCTTTTTTCTCTCTGTTTCTCCATCGACTGAATGTAACAGTTGATCCAGATAATTCTCAGATGAATTTTCCTTCATACAAGCTCCCCGATCATATCGTATGTATTCTTTAACTCATTAAGGGATGCGATGAAACCACCACATCCCTTATCCCTTACCATGCTTTATTCTTTGCTCTGCTCGATCAGTCGGTCGATCGCATCTACAAGACTTCCGAGCTCCGGCTTGGTCAGCTGTGCATCCGCACCAAGCTGCTCTCCCTTCAGGCGTGTCTCGTCGTTTACCAGAGACGAGAAGATAACGAGCGGAATCTTCTGCAGGACATCATCACTCTTAACCAATTTGGTCAGACGATGCCCGTCCATTTGAGGCATCTCAATATCGGTGATAATGCAGTGAACCTTATCACGCACAGTTCCCTCTGCCTTGAATTCACAGAGCTTATCCCACGCTTCCTGTCCGTCTGCCGTTACAATCAGCTGATCATAACCTGCCTTGCGCAGACAGTCGGTGATCAGTTTACCCAGAAGAGGCGAATCCTCAGCAATCAAAATCGGCGAATCACTTCTGTCGCGCTCTCCGATCATGTCAATATCAGCAGTGCGAAGCCCCGTCTCCGGGCTGATTCCCGCAACAATGGACTCAAAGTCGAGGATCAGTACCAGCTTGTCATTGATCTTGATTACGCCTGTCGCCACGCTGACTCCCTGTCCGTTCAATGTCGAATCCGGTTTGATGATCTCTTCCCAGGAAACCCTGTGGATACCAATCACTTCATCCACATGGAAAGCAATATCCAGCTTATTGAAGTTGGTAATGATGAAAAGGCCCTTTTCCTCATCGTTATGCATGCCCAGACAGTTCTTCAGGTTCACGACCGTAATCATGATATCTCTCGGCATAAAGACTCCCTCAATACTGGGATGCGAGTTTGGCACCGGCGTCACCGGCGTATAAGTCAGGATCTCGCGAATCTTGGCTACGTTGATGCCATAATGGTTGTTTTCAAGCGTAAACTCCAAGACCTCCAGCTCATTGGTGCCTGATTCCAAAAGAATGTTAGTATCCATATGTCTCCTCCCCGAATTCATGTATATGTATAATTATAACACATTATTCTACAATTTGTGCATCTTTTTTTATAAAGTAACCGAATAAGCTGTGTTTTCGCGTTCCATCGTCAATTTTGGAGTTGCTCCCTGATCTGCATACTCCTTGGAGATCTCAAAAATAAGAACCGCGCTGCTCTTGCCCTTTGCCTTAATCGTGCCCTCAAAGGATGCAAGGCTGGCCACAAGGGGCGATTTTTCCGCAATATGTTCCGCACCCGGAACGCTTAAGTAAAATGCATAACCGGCTTCATAATTATGTAGCTCCACATCCTCGTCGCCGGGATTGCTGAGCGTAAATTCCAAAACAGCCAATGTACTTCCGGCACTTGCGGAAAGAAAGAAATAATCCCCTTCTGTATAAACATCCCTCAGCGAAAACTTGTCGTATGTTACCTCCAGCCGGTCTTTACAGCCGATCGCTTCGGCCAGAGAAATCACTCCGCCCTGTGTGGGAGATGCATGATCTCCGCCTGGTCCTGTGGGTCTTCCGCCGACTTGTGTGTCCTGTGTCCCGCCGGGATTTTCTGAATTTTTATTTTCCGACTGATCCTTCTTCTCCTCCGCGATGAAGAACGCTTTCATGCCATCCTTCTGGAAGATATTGCGCTTTGCGAGTATATGCGCGGCACTCTGAACAATCAGATCCTCTTCCTCGTCCGTCATCTCATAGAGGGGAGTCCCGCACCCGCCAAACAGAAGTACCGACGCCAGCGCAAGCGCCGCGAACCGTATCCCTTTTCTCATAGTTGTCTCCTCGTGACATTCATCCCACTACAATAAGGTTATATTATCATATTTTGTCGGTCAATACAATATAAATATAAATATAATTTTATTTTTTAGTTATTTTCCAGTTCCATCCAGAATTCCACACCGTTTTCCCGGTTGATTACCCCGCACTGCTGATGGAAGGAGTCCATGATCGCCTTCACAATGGACAAACCGATCCCGCTGCCTCCGTATGCCCTGGTATGCGCTTTGTCCACCTTGTAGAACTTAATCCAGATTTTGTCCAGATCCTCCTCGGGGATCTGTGCCCCTGTGTTGAACACACTGATCCTTGCAACATGCTCTCTCTGCTCGATTGTAATCTCAATGCGCCGCTCTCCGTCCACATGATTGAGCGCGTTCGTCAGATAATTTGTCAGAACCTCCTCAACCTTGAACTCCTCTCCCCAGACATAGACCGGTTCCGGATGCCCAAAAATTATATCGGCAGTTTTCTGCGCCGCCATGAGTGATGCGGACTGGATTAATCCCTCAATCAGCTCCACAATGTCAAATCTTGTCATCTCCAAGCGCTCATTTCCGAACTCCAGCTGATTTAAAGTCAAAAGATTGCGAACCATTCGATTCATCTTGTCGGCCTCATCCATGATGACCTCACAGTAAAAACCACGGCTCTCCTCATCCTCGTTGATGCATTCCTGCAGCCCTTCTGCGTAACCCTGAATCAGAGCCAGCGGTGTCTTGAGCTCGTGGGACACATTCGCGAGAAACTCTTTGCGCATCTCATCGATCCGCTCCTTTTTCTCGATATCACGCCGAAGGCTGATGTTTGCGCTCTTCAATTCGGATATCGTCTGTTCCAGTGTCTTAGAAAGAAGATTCACAGACTGGCCCAGCTCGTCAATCTCCCGGCTGACACTGCGGCTGCTCTGATACTTCGCCTCAAAGTTCAGCTCGGTCATCTGTCCGGAAATATCAGAAAGCACGCGGATCGGTTTGGAGATGCTGCGCGACATAATGACAATCACGAAAATACTGATGACAATCGCCAATGCGCTCACCATGACAAAAAAGTGATTGGTGACGGCCGCGCTCTCCCGGATGCTCTCCAGCGCCGTCCGCATATAGACACTGCTGCCGTCCTCCAGTCCTCCCCAGAGGACAAGAAAATCCGAATTCAGGCGCGAGTCCGTCTGCCGCTGCAGCACATAAGTATCCCCCTGCACCAGCACGGTGTATTTGTTCCTGCTGCCCCGGTAGATCAGCTCCTCAAGCTGCATTTGAAAACGTTGGGCATCACTGTAGGACGTGCGTACAAGATAACCGTTCCGGTCACTGATCAGAATATTGATATTGCCGTTCGCGCAGATCGTCTCAAAGGTAATGTCAAACGCAGTCGAACCCATCGTATCGCTCTTGCTCGCCTGATTGATCTTGGCATAGCCCTGGAGCAGCTCCTGCTCTTTCTGATATGTGTAGTACCGCTCCAGAAAGGTATTATTGAAAAACCAGCACAGAAACACTGTGCCGGCTACAATTCCAATCATGGTAAGGATCAATTGCCCCGTCAGGGACAGTTTCCTTTTTTTTACACTCATCCCTTCACCTCAAATTTATAGCCCATTCCCCAGATCGTCCGGATATACTCTCCCTTCTCTCCCAGCTTGCTCCGAAGTTTTTTCACATGGGTGTCGATCGTTCTGGCATCTCCGAAATAGTCATAATCCCAGACACTGTTTAAAATCCGCTCCCTCGAGAGTGCGATCCCCGCATTGTCCATGAAGTATTCGAGAAGTTCAAACTCCTTGAAACTTAAATCCACCGGCTGTCCGCTGATCGTAACCTGATGTGCCTCCTTGTCCATTACGATGTCTCCGGCGCTTTTGACCGGTATGTCCCCGCCAACCTTGCCCGCACGGCGCAGAATTGCCCCGACTCTGGCCACAAGGATCTTCGGAGAAAACGGCTTGGAAATATACTCGTCCACTCCGAGATCGAAACCCATGAGTTCATCACTCTCCTCGCCCTTTGCGGTCAGCATGATAATCGGAGTGCGCGACGTCTCCCTGATCTCCCTGCACACATCCCAGCCGTTGATTTTCGGCATCATGACATCGAGAATGATGAGCACAATATCTTTGTTTTTATAGAAAACATCCAGTGCCTCCTCCCCGTCCCCTGCCTCTAAAACTTCGTAATTCTGACGCACCAGAAAGTCCCTGACCAGTTTGCGCATACGGCTCTCATCGTCAACAACGAGAATTTTCAGTTTATCCATAGGTACACCTCGCAGTTTTTTCAAGCATATCACAGAATTATGTACAGTCTGTGAACTACGGATTCGCCTCCTGCGGTGCGGCAGTCCGGTTCTCAAGAGCCTCCTCCCGCTCTCTCAGCTCACTCTCCCGCTGATTCAGGTTCATCTCCCACTGCTCATACCGGTCAATCAGCTGATTCTCATAATTTAAGATCGTGACATTGTTCGTACTCATCACTATGATGATAAAAATTCCAATCAGCGCAACGCCAAACACGACGGCAAAAAACGTGCTGACCAAAAACGGCTTGCGGTAATCCCTTTCGCTCTGCATGCGCACGGGAACAATCTTTTGGTTCTCTTCAGATCTTGTTCTTCCTTCGGTCTTCTCGTCTGACACCTGCTGCGGACCGGTCATTTTCTCCTGTGTGCCCGTCCTGACCCGTGATTTTTGGGGCTTAAAGACCGGCAAAGGGAAAAGCTGCTCCTGACGGATGTAGGGGATGGTCAGCAGGTAACTTTGCAGCTCCTCTAAAAAGCCGATTCCTACCGGCGTCGTGAAGATTTCCTTCTCGATCAGCCGGTTGTAAAGCTTGAGCACCGCGTCCGGATCATCCATGTCGTTGCGCGACCGTATGTATTTAATTCCTTCGGCCTCCTTGCCGGCGAGACGTGCCTCCTCCTCCGTCTCGAATGTGAATCCTTCAACCTTATATATCATAGTTTCTTTCGCCGCTCCTTTGACCCATGGAAGGTTTTTGTGTTCTCTGGTTGATCATGCTGGCGAGATATCCCGCCCCATAGCCGTTGTCGATATTGACGACGCTCACCCCGCTTGCGCAGGAACTCAGCATAGACATAAGCGCTGCCTTTCCGCCCTTAGCCACGCCATAGCCAACGCTGGTCGGCACCGCGATCACCGGGCATTGCACCAGCCCGCCAACCACACTCGCGAGTGCGCCCTCCATTCCCGCGATGGCGATCACGACATTGGCGCACATCAGCAGATCAACATGCGCCAGCAAACGGTGGATGCCCGCCACTCCCGCATCATAAAGACGCTCGACGCGGTTGCCGAACGCCTCCGCCGTGATGGCAGCCTCCTCCGCCACCCTAAAGTCGCTTGTGCCGCCCGTCACAATGACAATTTTTCCGTCACCTGCAGGCTCCGGCATTGGTCCGACAATACCGATCCTCGCATCGGGGTAGTAGGTGAGCGGCAGCTCCGGCGGCAGTCCTGACGCCTTGCGCTTCGACATGCGGGTGATTAAAATGGTCTTCTGCCCAGCATCCAGCATTGTGCGCACAATCCCCCCGATCTGCTCCGCCGTCTTCCCGGCGCCGTAGATCACCTCCGCGATCCCCTGGCGGAGCTCCCGCTGGGTATCCACTTTTGCGTAGCCGATATCCACGAACGGCGCCGCCTTTATTTTCTCTGTGGCATCTTCAATATTCATTTCTCCGGACTTCACTGCACCAAGCAGCTGCCTTAACTCTTCTTCCTTCATATCCCGTTTCCTAGCCGTCCCGCTCCGCAATCTCACCGGACTGATAGGCATTAATCAGCCCCTTGAGTTCCTCGATGCGGTCCATCATCCGCTTTCCGTAATCCGTATCTCCCACAAGAATCCGTTTGTCCATATACTCCACAGCTTCCCGCTTAGAAACCATATCCATCTCGTCCTTTACGGAGAAAGTCGAGAAGTCGAGCGGCTGGTGCGCGGACAGAGTCAGCCCGTAGGAATTATAGGTCAGAGTGTAGCCTGCGATCCCCGTCTTACGGCGGTAGGTCTTGGAAAACCCGCCGTCGATCAGGATCAGCTTACCGTTGCACTTGACGGGGCTCTCCCCAGCCAGACGTTCCACCGGCACATGGCCGTTAATGATGTGGACCCGGTCGCCCTCCAGGCCGAACTCCTTCAAAATTTTTTCCGCAGTCTCCGGCTTGTCGAGGAGATGGTAATAGGCGTTTTTGCTCTCGTGGTGCATCTTTTTGTCATCAAGAAAGTACCGCTCAAACGTAGCCATTTTGCTGCGTCCGTACAGCGGTGAATTCGGTGCCGTCCAGATATAGTAAATCATATCCCTGCCGCGCTCCCGCTCCTTTTTATCGCGCGAGAAAAATGCCTTGCGCACATAGGATTCGAGCACATCGTAGAGCGCTTTGCCCGAGTATTCCTTCCCGAACAGTTCCACCTTCGCAAAGGTTCCGTCCGCATTCATCGGCATACAGCCGTGATAGAGCAGGTTGCCGTTGTAGATGCGGTACATGCTGCCCTTTTTCAGGAGCAGACGCACATGGCGCTGCAGTTTCTCGCAGTGCACGAAGGATGACCTGAGGCGTTTCATGACCTCTTCCTCCTCCTCCGTAAGCTCATAAGGATGCTCCGGATCGATGGTCGGGAAATAAGTGTCCGTCATCGGATAGAGCTGCCCATCGATCTCCACCGTCTTATTTTCATAATCGATGCGGTGCAGAAGACAGCGGTTCTCCATGCCGAACTCCGAATATTTGTGCACAAACTGGCCCTCCAGCTTAAAACGCAGAACGGCAATCGCCTTGTGCATCTTCCGGTTCATCTCTGTCTCCTTCTTGCTCCGCTCCTCCTCAGTAGTATCCTTAAGCACAAAACGCTCACAGGGATCGTCCTTGTAGGCGTCCATAGCAAAGGTTGCGAGCGGCACCATGTTGATTCCGTAGCTTTCTTCCAAAAGAGCCAGATTTCCGTAGCGGATGCTGGTGCGGATGACCGTTGCAATACAGGCGAGCTGTCCGGCAGCCGCCCCCATCCACACGATATCATGGTTGCCCCACTGAATGTCGAAGGAGTGGTACTTCTCCAGGCTGTCCATAATCAGATCCGGCGACGGGCCGCGGTCATAGACATCCCCTAAGATGTGCAGATGATCAATGACGAGACGCTGGATCAATTCCGCCAGAGCGATAATAAATTTCTCCGTCTGCCCCAGTTCCACGATGGAATTCACAATCGCCTCGTAGTATGCTTCCTTGTTGAGGACCTCCTGTTTCTCCGTGATCAGCTCCTCTATCACATAGGCATAGTCCTCCGGCAGCAGCTTTCTCACCTTGGAGCGGGTGTACTTGGAGGAAACCGTCTTGCAGACCTCGATCAGACGGTAGAGGGAAATCCTGTACCAGTTGTCGATATCGCCCTCCTCCTGCTTGATCTGCTCCATCTTCTTCTGCGGGTAGTAAATTAACATCGCGAGAGACGCCTTGTCTGAGGTGCTCAGAGTGTGGCCAAACACGTCGTCGATTTTTTTGCGCACTGCCCCCGACCCATTGCGGATCACATGCGAAAACGATTTGTACTCCCCGTGTATGTCCGACAAAAAATGTTCAGTCCCCTTCGGAAGATAGAGGATCGACTGAAGATTGATGATCTCCGTCGATGCCCGCCCGATCGTCGGATACAGTTCTGAGAGCTGTTCTAAATAATGTAAATGCTCTGACTCTATCATAAAAACCTCTTTTCCTCCTCCCTGATCAAATATTATCACACCGCAAGTCTATATACTCAAAGGCTCTCTTCAAAAAATGCACCGGGTACCGATCCGGCATCCGGCGCATTTGGGATTATTGACACCTAACAGCGGCACTGAAAACTGCCGCACTCTGTCTCACTGGTGGAATCGGCATGCCCGCCGGAAATGCCAATGTGAGCGGCAGAGCACTTTCTGTCATCATTGAACTTGCAGTCGCAAGCCTCACATAAAACATCCGTTTCCTTCGCTGCATCACAAGCGCAGTTCGAGCCGCAGTCACAGCTTTTGTTCACAAAGCTTCCACAGCATGTCTCGGAAGATGTCTTTGCCTGCCCGCCCTCTACATGGATGTCTTGTCTCCTGCAGTTTTTGTCCTTGTTGTAGGTACAGTTTACCACATTACAGTCCAATATTGTCATCACATACCTCCTGTTGTATCAAAATCATATTGCTGCAACGATTAGTATGCGATTTTTATCACTGACTATTCACTTAGGATTCTTGCGCCGGCTGTTCCTCGCGGATTGCCTTCGTGCGAATCTCTTCACAGATTTGATCAATGAAGGTCTTTAAAGGCTTTACCCCCTCATCGCCGGCAAACCTGCTTCGCACGGACACTGTCCCATCCTCCGCCTCCTGCTGCCCAACCACAAGCATGTAGGGAAGCTTATCCAGACGCGCTTCACGGATCTTGTAGCCAATCTTCTCCGAGCGCGTGTCAACCGTCACATCCACGCCGTTCGTCTTAAGCTCCTTCGCCACCTGCTGGGCATAATCCAAATACTTGTCGGAAATCGGAAGCACCCGCACCTGCTCCGGGCAAAGCCAGGTCGGAAATTTTCCCGCATAGTGCTCAATCAGCCACGCGAGCGTCCGCTCATAGCAGCCGAGAGAGGTGCGGTGAATAATGTACGGACGCTTTTTGTCGCCGTTTGCATCAATGTAGTACATATCAAAATTTTCGGCGATCGCGCAGTCCAGCTGGATCGTCACCATCGTGTCCTCTTTGCCGTACACATTCTTTGCCTGAATGTCGATCTTGGGGCCGTAGAACGCCGCCTCTCCGTCGGCCTCTACAAAGGGCACGCCCTTTTCCACAAGGATCTTCCGAAGCATCGCCTGCGTGTCCTCCCAGTATGCCTCGTCGCCCAGATATTTCTTCTTGTTCGCCGGGTCCCATTTGGACAGACGGTAAGTCACCTCACCCTGCAGTCCCAGCGTGGTCAGAATATAGTAGTTTAAGTCAAAGCACGCCTTTAGCTCCTCCTCGCACTGATCCGGGCGAATTACATTGTGACCCTCGGAAATCGTGAACTGACGCACTCTGGTCAGCCCATGCATCTCGCCGGAGTCCTCGTTTCTGAACAGCGTAGAGGTCTCGCCCATGCGGTAGGGCAGGTCGCGGTAGGAGCGCTGCTCGTTCTTAAAGCAGAAATACTGGAACGGGCAGGTCATCGGCCGAAGCGCCATCGCCTCGTCGCTGTCCGGATCGCCCAGAACAAACATGCCGTCCAGATAGTGATCCCAGTGACCGGAGATCTTGTAGAGGTCTGACTTCGCCATCAGCGGCGTCTTCGTGCGGACATAGCCCCACTCGTTGTCCTCTAAATCCTCGATCCAGCGCTGCATTTTCATAATCATCTTCGTCCCCTTCGGGAGCAAAAGCGGCAGTCCCTGACCGATCACGTCCACCGTGGTGAACAGTCCCATCTCGCGGCCCAGCTTGTTGTGGTCGCGCAGCTTGGCATCCTCCAGTTTCTCCAGATGCTCCTTGAGCTCCTCCTTCTTACTAAAGGCAGTGCCGTAAATCCGCTGAAGACGGGCCTTATTGGAATCCCCTCTCCAGTATGCCATCGAAGAAGATAAAAGTTTGTACGCCTTCACACCCTTCGTGCTCATCAGATGCGGTCCTGCGCACAGATCCACGAAGCCTCCCTGATCATAAAAGGAAATTTCCGCATCCTCCGGCAGATCCTGAATAAGCTCCACCTTGTAGGGCTCATTTTTCTCCTGCATGAGCCTGACCGCCTCATCGCGAGGGAGCGTAAAGCGTGTAATCTCGTGCCCCTCCTTGATGATCTTCTTCATCTCCTCCTCCAGTTGATCCAGATCCTCTCTGGAAAACGGAGCGTGGTCAAAATCGTAATAAAAACCCTCGTCGATTGCCGGACCGATCGTCACCTTTGCATCCGGAAACAGGCGCTTTACCGCTTCCGCCAGAATGTGTGACGCCGTGTGGCGGATGACCTGAAGACCCTTGGGATCACTTGCCGTCACAATATTCAGTTCGCAGTCGCGGTCAATGACGGTCCGAAGGTCCACCACCTCGCCGTCCACCTCACCGGCGCAGGCGACCCTCGCCAGCCCCTCGCTGATGTCCGCCGCGATTTCATATACTGATTTATGCTCACTGTACTCCTTCACGGAGCCGTCCTTCAATGTGATCTTCATGAACTAATCTCTCCTTCTTGTCTCTATTCCCCTTCCGGCTCCTCTTCCCCCGAAGGGCCGTAATAATTCTGCGTGCCATTGCCATTGCCGCAGCAGATGGATTTTCTCGGCGAAATCAGCATCCCCAGAACACATCCTGCCAACATCGCAAGTGCAAGCATCAGGGTCTGCTCCTTTCTGGTCATACTGACCGTCTCCGACATAGTTTCTAAATAATTTTTAATTTTTTTCATTGTCCCCCCTGTTTCAATCATTACTTCCCACAACAGTATTTATATTTTTTCCCACTTCCGCACGGACAGGGATCATTGCGCCCGACCTTCTTGCCGACGATGACTGTGCCGGATTTTTTCTGCTCCAGATACAGGCTTTTCTTGGTCTCCGGATCAAAAATATCATCCCACATCGGCAGATTATACAGCCAGTCTGCTTTCACATCCACCATGTTTTTGTACAATACTTCCTTGTCAAAAGCAAGGTTCACCACCGTGTCCTCATCCATGGTCTCAATCGGATTGGGCTCAATCAGGCTGTCATTGATTCCGTCTAAGAATCCCGCCATCTCAAAAATAGACAGCCCATACTTTTCAGCCAGTTCCCTGACCGTTCCCTCCACCCGCTCATCGGGGTTGGACAGCAATTTTTCGTAGACACCCTTCTCCAGGAAAAAATAATTCCTCCAGAATTTTTCCAGCGTGCCCCTGTCTGTTTTTTCATTGTAGGCAACGTCGCGCCATTCCTGCAATATTCCCATTTTTCTACCACCTTTATCAGATACGAATTAACGCCTGTCACAGGCGCACGCCTATTATAACAAATTCTGCCGGATTTTCCAAGACCTTTTTATGATTCGTTTGTGCCGCTCTCCGTCTCCGTGCTGCCCTCCGTCTCCGTGTCGCTCTCCGTCTCGGAATTTTCTTCCTCCGCCGTCAGATCGTCCAGCGTCTTGGAAAAAGCGTTTTTTACGGTAGAACCCGTCAGATACACAGGATCTTTGCCATCCACCCTCATATAATATCCGTCGAGCATTTCATTGTGGATGCCGATCCCGATCGACGTCACCTTACCGCTGCAGGTAAAGGACAGCGTAATCTGCGGCTCATCCAGACCGAAATCCGCAAGGCTTTCGTACTCGTCAATCTGCTCTGTGGCAGTAACCTGCTTCACACTCTCCAGCATACGGGAGATTTTATCCGCATCCAGCTTTCGATCGGGCTCACTGTCACACCTCCAGCCATCCGTACCCGCGGTAAATGCGTACTTCGTCCCGTCCTTCGTATAGGAGAAGGCATCTACCGCATCCGTATCGATCGACACAGCCTCAATCTTCTGCGAATCCTGTTCCTTTGCATCCTTCTCGGCCGCCTGTTTCGTGTAGAAGCGAATACCAAAAAAGGCCGCCAGGCATAAGAACAGAACAATCCACATCACCAAAAACTGTTTTTTTTGTCTTGTCATTATTTTTTCCTCCGCACAGCAAAAATAACAATTCCGATGACCAGAAGCGCAACCGGTATAAAGAACATTACCGTAACGGACAACAAAAGCGCCTGCAGTGCATTCACGGTCAGCGAGCTCAGTGAATACGATTTTTGCGGAATCACGGAGGAGGCAAGCTCGATATCTCCCACCATGTTAGAGATCAGATCTGTGAACAAAACACCGTTATTGCCGGTGAGCTTGCTCGCATCATCGCTGAAAATAAAGGGAGATCCAAATACGGCAATCTTTGTCGTGTCAGTCTCTGCCTTCTTTTCCACCGAAAGCCCGATCGCAAACGGTCCCTTGTCGTCGCCCTCCTCATATTCAAAACTCTGCATATTCTGAGGATCATTTTTCGCGATGGAGCTGTCAGTCGTCTCCATGAGCGTCGTGTAAGTCACACCCTCCTCTTCCGTGTGGAGGATACCCGCACTCACCGGGATATATACGCGGCTGCCGCCAATGTTTTTCGTATAATTAGAATTTTTGACCACAGGAAGCAGATACAGCGGACCGCCCCAGTTGTAATAATACTCTTTGTTGTTTTCAGCAATAATGCCCTCGGTGTACGACAGGCCGTACTCCTCTAAAATGGAGCAGAAATTCACAAGCTCCGAGCATCCGTAAATTCCGATGATAATCGCCTTGCCGCCCGCATTGAGATAGTCGCTCACCTTCTTTGCGTCCGCCTCGTTGAAATCCTTCTGCGGAGAATTAATGATGATCGCCGCCGCATCCTCCGGCACACCCTCCTCGTTGAAAAGATCGATACTGGAAAGCGAGATGTTCGCCTTCGAAAGAAGATCCTCAAAAGAAGAGCCGAGCGGCTGCTCCTCATGCCCCTCAATCGTATAGACGACCGGCAGGCTGGAGGATTCCATCGTCACGTACTCAATGGCACTTGTAATCTGCCCTTCCGCGTCAAAGCCGACCACTTCCCTCTGATAGGTGTACATATCGTAATCAAACACATACAGATCATAGAAATCGATGACCCTGGAGCGCTTTTCGCTCACGACAATCAGGCTGTTTGTGTTCGGCGCACTCTCCGTGTACTGCCGGTAGAAATCCGGCTTGACGGACGGATTGACATACTCCACCCGGATGTGTTTCGAGAGATCGTCGTAGCGCATAAGCAGCTCGTCAACCTGGCTCTCCTTCCGGTTCTCCGCCACCAGCACATAAATCGTTACATCCTCATCCAATGTTTTCAGATAATTCTTCGTCTGGTCCGTAATCGAGTACAGCTTGGTGTAAGAGCAGTCGATGGATGTCACGGTAGAGGGCAGTGCGTTCACTGCGAGGTTCACGACAACCGTGAGCACAAGCGCCACCGCGATAAAGGTCGTGGAGAATACGCCCGTGGAAAAGTTCTTTTTCGACATGCTCCAGCGCCGTTTCTGGATCGACTGAACCGTCAGGAAATTCAAAAGCAGGATCGCGCTCAGATAATACACCAGCCCGGTGATCTTCAGGCTGCCCGCACAGAATTCGGCAAACGGCGAGTACAGGTCAAAGCAGCTCAAAATCGCAGTCAGCCAGTTCCCGTCCGCCGAGATCAGCCCCGTGATCCCCTGCATCATATAGCAGACAAACAACACTGCGACGGAGAGAACCGCCGCGATCACCTGGCTCTCGGTGAGCGAAGACAGAAACATGCCCACAGCGATACAGGTGCAGCCAAACAGCCAGAACCCGAGAAGGGCCACATAGCTCTCCCCCATCGGAACGACTCCGAACGAGGACAGCACAAGCGGCGACAGCGCATAAATTGCGACATCGACCGAAAAAACTGCGGCCATCGCCAGATATTTTCCGAACACTACCTTGCCGACCGACACCGGTGCCGTGAGCACCAGCTGATCCGTCTTGTTCTTCCTCTCCTCCGCAAAGCTGCGCATCGTCAGCACAGGCACCGCGATCAGAAACAGAATAGTGACATTGCTCAAAGAATAATAGATGTACGGATATCCTCCCCGCAGGTTCGTGTTATAAAAATACAGACCGAACAGAGACAGAAGGGCAGCGACAAACAGCCAGCCGATCACACTCTGGAAATAGCTTTTCCATTCCCGTTTAAAAATTGCAATCATCAGTTTTCTCCTCCTTCCTGTGTCAGCTCAATGAATACATCCTCCAGAGAGCGTGTCGAGGTGCGCATCTCCAGCACCGGAATCCGGTTGTCACACATCCGGAAATAAACCTGCTCGCGGATGTCCATTCCCTTCTTTGCATACACGGCAAGCTGGGCTTCTGCGCCGGATGTGAGCACCTCAATCCGCTCCACCTCCTCAATCTCCTGTAAAACCGTTTTGCAGTCCTGTGCATCCGCCTTCACCGTCAGCACAATCTCCTGCGCGCCGGACATGAGATTTACCAGATTCTCCGTCGTATCGCTGGCGACGAGCTTCCCCTTCGAGACGATAAACACGTGGTCGCAGACGGCGCTGATCTCCGTCAGAATATGAGAACTCAAAATCACGGTATGTTTTTTCCCGAGATCCCTGATCAGATCGCGAATCTCTATAATCTGCGCCGGATCCAGCCCGACCGTAGGCTCATCCAGTATAATGACCTCCGGTAAGCCTAAAACAGCCTGCGCAAGCCCGACACGCTGTTTGTATCCCTTGGACAGATTGCGGATCAGCCGCCCTGAGACCGCCTGAATTCCCGTGGTTTCCATCGCCTCCTCCACATAGCGTTTCCGCAGGCTCTTTTCCAGTTTCTTCAAATCCGCCACAAAGTCCAGATACTCCCGCACGGTCATATCCACGTACAGCGGGGGCAGCTCCGGCAGATAGCCCACACACTTTTTTGCCTCCTCCGGCTCTTCAAAAATATCGTGGCCGTTAATGGTCACCGTCCCCTCCGTGGCACCGATGTATCCGGTGATAATATTCATGGTCGTCGATTTTCCTGCCCCGTTCGGACCCAGAAACCCATATATTTTTCCGGGTTCCACCGTCAACGACAGATGATCCACCGCCACATGGTTTCCGTATTTTTTCACCAGATTGCTGATCTCAATCACGTTTTTATTCTCCTTTCCATTTCACACATTTCTGCTTTTGTGCACAAAAAAACACAGATGCACTTTCTCTCTTGTATCACAAGATTGTGTTCATTCTGTGAAAAAACCTCCTGCACCGATATGGTGCAGGAAGTTCTTGCCTCGTTACCGTCCACGCCTTGTCAGGCGTTTGGGTAACCCTCTGTCTTTTTATTGATTCAGCGCCGACTCGCGGTAAATGATGTCCTCGCGTCCCGGACCGTTAGAGATCATCGTGATCGGATAGCCGATCTGCCGCTCGATAAACTCGATATAGTTTCTGCAGTTCTCCGGCAGCTCCTCATAGTTCCTTATTCCGCGGATCTCGCATTTCCATCCCGGAAGCTTCTCGTAGACCGGTTTCGCCTTCTCCAGCCTGCAGGTCACAGGGAAGTCTGTCGTAACCTCGCCGTCAATCTCGTAGCCGACACAAACCGGAATCTCATCCAGATAGCCCAGCACGTCCAGCACGGTAAACGCCACATCTGTCGTTCCCTGCATCCGGCAGCCGTACTTGGATGCCACGCAGTCAAACCAGCCCATCCGCCTAGGCCGTCCGGTCGTAGCTCCGAATTCGCCGCCGTCCCCGCCTCTTGTTCTCAGCTCGTTCGCCTCATCTCCGAAAATTTCGCTGACAAACGCGCCGGCGCCGACCGCAGAGGAATACGCCTTGCACACGGTGACGATCTGTTTGATTTCACAGGGCGGAAGTCCCGCGCCGATCGCGCCGTAGGCGGCCAGCGTGGAGGACGATGTAACCATCGGGTAAATGCCGTGATCCGGATCCTTCAGGGTTCCAAGCTGGCCCTCCAGAAGGATCGTCTTGCCCTCCTTCAGTGCTTTATGCAGAAAGAGCGACACGTCGCACACATAAGGCTCCACCATCTCGCGATATCCGCGCAACGTCTCAAGCAGCTCCTTCGGATCGATGAGCGGCTTGTGGTATAAATGCTCTAAGAGCACATTCTTCTGCTCTGCGACACGCTCCACCTTGTCCTTCAAAAGGTCCTCATCAAAGAGCTCGCTGACCTGAAAACCGATCTTGGCATACTTGTCTGAGTAAAACGGCGCAATCCCCGACTTCGTGGAGCCGAAGGACTTTCCTCCCAGACGCTCCTCCTCGTACTGATCAAACAGAATATGGTAGGGCATCACGATCTGCGCGCGGTCAGACACCAAAAGCTTTGGCATCGGCACATTCTGGTCCGTGATGTATTTGATCTCGTCAAACAACACCGGAATATTGAGTGCCACTCCGTTTCCGATCACATTGCTCGTATGGCTGTAAAAAACACCGGACGGAAGCGTGTGCAGCGCAAATTTTCCATAATTGTTTACGATCGTATGTCCTGCGTTTGCACCGCCCTGAAAGCGCACGATAATATCCGCTTTTTCCGCCAGCATATCCGTCATTTTCCCTTTTCCCTCGTCGCCCCAGTTGGCGCCGACAATCGCTTTCACCATTGTTTTTTCCTCCTCGGCTATTAACAAAATTCATAACTATTCAGTACCTTCATAGTTACGTTTTCTTACGGTCAGCGCAGTAAATGCGCAGACCTATACTGAACAGTCAACAAAATTCGATCTTCTTAGAACATGCAACCGCAAGGGCCCCCGGTCCGATGTGACAGGAGATGGACAGCGAGAGCGGCTGTAAAACAATTTCATTGTTTGGAAATGCCGCCTGCACTTCCTTCTTAAAAGCCTCCGCCTCCTCGAGATTGTGTGTGTAGGCCATCGAGAGGTTCATCTTCGCCCCATCCGCGCTGTCAAAGCGCTTTTCAAAATCATTTTTCATCGACTCAATCATGATCGACCGAGCCTGCTTGACCGTCCGCGCTTTTGCGAAAGCATCAAGCTTTTCCCCCTGTATCTGCAGCACCGGCTTGAGTTTCAAAAGAGTTCCCAGCGCCGCTGCCGCCGGTGTGATCCTGCCTCCCTTTTTCAGATACTCCAGAGTATCCACCATAATATAAATTGAGGACTCAAACTTGCATGCCTCCAGAATATTCTTTATTTCTGCTGCGCTGTGCCCCTGTTTTGCGAGCTGCACCGCGTCGATCACAGACTGCCGCATGGTCACGGAAATGCGCTGGTTGTTCACCACCTGTACCCGCCCGTCATAATTCTGGGCGAGTACCAGCGCAGTCTCACAGGTACTGCTGAGCCCGGAGGACATGGGAATGTGGACAATCTCGTCACACTCCTTTAAAGTCCGTTCCCACGCATCCGCCACGTCGCCGACCAGCGGCATCGAGGTCTTAATCTCTTTCCCCTGTGCCAGCTGCTCATAAAACTGTTCCTGGCTTAAATCGATATCCTCATAGTACATTTGCCCGTCCATATAAAACGGCATCGGCAGCACCTCAACGCCCAGCTGCTTTGCTTCTTCCTGCGTAATTCCACTGTTACTGTCCGTCATGACGGTTACTTTGCTCATGCTCAATCCTCATAAATAAATTGTCTCTCTGATTTTTCCAACTGGTATAGTATATCACAACGACGTAAAAAAGAAAAGCAATTTGAAAAATGTTTGAAAATGAGAGATCGGAACTCAAAAAGAGGGAGGCCATGCCAGCATGCGCCTCCCTCTTTTTTGTTCTTCATTGCTTTGTTACATCATGCCGCCCATACCGCCGCCTGCGGGCATTGCGGGAGTATCCTCCTTGATGGTGGCAACTGCGGACTCGGTGGTCAGCAGTGTGGAGGCTACGGAAGTCGCATTCTGTAATGCACTTCTGGAAACCTTGAGCGGATCAAGGATACCGCTGGTTACCATATCCACATACTCTCCGTTTGTGGCGTCAAATCCGGTCCCGGATGCAGACTCCTTCACCTTGTTGATGATAACCGCGCCCTCCAGACCTGCGTTGGCCGCGATGTAGTACAGCGGAGCCTCGAGCGCCTTGAGGATCACCTTAGCGCCGGTCTTCTCATCGCCATCCAGCGTTTCTGCCAGATCAGATACATTCTTGGATGCATGAATATATGCGGAACCGCCGCCTGCGATGATTCCTTCCTCCACAGCCGCACGGGTCGCGTTCAGCGCGTCCTCCATGCGCAGCTTCTTCTCTTTCATCTCGGTCTCGGTCGCCGCGCCGACACGGATCACCGCCACGCCGCCTGCCATCTTCGCAAGGCGCTCCTGCAGTTTTTCCTTGTCAAACTCTGAAGTAGTCTCATCGATCTGCGCCCGGATCTGGGAAATGCGGGACTGAATCCCGTCCTTCTCCCCTGCGCCGTCCACGATCACAGTGTTCTCCTTCTGAACCTTCACAGACTTCGCACGGCCCAGCATATCCATCGTAGTATCCTTGAGCTCCAGACCCAGCTCAGAGCTGATAACCTGGCCGCCGGTGAGGATTGCAATATCCTCGAGCATCGCCTTTCTGCGATCACCGTAGCCCGGAGCCTTCACAGCAACTACATTGAACGTTCCGCGCAGCTTGTTGACGATCAGCGTGGTGAGTGCCTCACCCTCCACATCCTCAGCGATGATGAGGAGTCTCGCGCCGGACTGTACCACCTGCTCCAGCAGCGGAAGGATATCCTGAATATTGGAAATCTTTTTGTCAGTGATCAGGATGTAGGGATCGTCGAGAACCGCCTCCATCTTATCCATATCGGTGCACATATAGGCAGAGAGATATCCTCTGTCAAACTGCATACCTTCCACCAGATCCAGCTCGGTCTCCATGGTCTTGGACTCCTCAATGGTGATGACTCCGTCGTTCGTCACCTTCTCCATCGCGTCCGCCACAAGGTTTCCGACCTCCTCGTCGCCGGCGGAGATTGCGGCAACTTTCGCGATCTGCTCCTTGCCGTTTACCTTCTGGCTCATCTTCTTGAGCGCTTCAACCGCTACATCCGTAGCTTTCTTCATTCCGCGGCGCAGCACGATCGGGTTTGCCCCTGCCTCGAGGTTCTTCATGCCCTCCTGTACCATTGCCTGGGTCAGGACTGTAGCAGTCGTTGTACCGTCACCGGCCACATCGTTTGTTTTGGTAGCAACTTCCTTGACGAGCTGGGCACCCATATTCTCGAACGCGTCTTCCAGCTCAATCTCTTTTGCGATCGTCACACCATCGTTGGTGATGAGCGGAGCCCCGAAGGACTTATCGAGTACCACATTTCTTCCCTTCGGTCCGAGGGTCACTCTCACGGTGTTTGCCAATTTGTCAACTCCGGCTCCAAGGGCTGCCCTTGCCTCTGAGCCATACTTAATTTCCTTTGCCATTTTTCCTACATCCTTTCTACGCTAAATTTTCACACTACGCTTCCACAACTGCCAGAATGTCGTTCTGTCTCACAATGATGTACTCCTCGCCCTCGAGTTTCACCTCGGTACCTGCATATTTGGAATAGATAACCTTCTGCCCTTCTTTCACCTGCATGGTCACCTCTTTGCCATCTACCATTCCGCCCGGGCCGACTGCAATGACAAGCGCTTCCTGCGGCTTCTCCTGCGCGGTTCCGGTCAGTACGATCCCGGATTTCGTCTTTTCTTCTGCTTCCAGCTGCTTTAACACAACTCTGTCTGTCAATGGCACTAATTTCATTTTGATAGCCTCCTTTTTTTGTTTTATTAGCACTCTTTCTTGTCGAGTGCTAACTGATTCTCATATAAAATAACACTGTTAGCAGATATTGTCAACAGTGTTATTTAAAATTTATTGATTTTTTATTTTTTTATTCCAACAATCCATAATGCCGCATCGCGCGGAGAATACCGTCCTCGTGAATATCCGAGGTGACATACTCGGCGGCCGCCTTGGCTGCCTCTGATCCGTTGCCCATCGCAATACCGTGTCCCACAAAGCTCAGCATATCCAGATCATTGACGCTGTCCCCAACCGCGTATGTATCCTCTCTCCTCACGCCGAGATAACCGCACAGCCAGTCGATCCCGGTCGCCTTGGAGGTTCCCTTGGGGACCGCCTCGACCACATTGCTCCCGTGCTCTAAGAAATCAAAGTACGCACCGAGCTCTCTTTTCACCGTTTCGTAATCCGTGTAGGGCAGCACGTCCGCGGAAAATTTGTTGATCCGGATATCCTCCGTGTAACCGCAGAGAGGAATCGCGTTTTGTCCCATCTCCTCAAAAATATATGCCACAAACGGGTCGTCCTCAAAACCAAACTCGTCAATCCAATGGTAATCAGGACCTTCCAGCACCGCCGGCATACGGCAATTGGCCAGAACCCGAACGACCTTTTCGGTCAGCTCAGGCGATAAAATATTCTCATAGAGGCGCACCCCGTCCATCTCGATATGGTTGCCGCAGGACGCCACAATCCCGTCAAAGCCGATTTCCAGCAGCTTCTCGGAGCGGATATTGCTTCTTGCCCTGCCGCTGCAGATAAAAATTTTGTGTCCCTCCGCCTGGAGGCCGTGCAGTGCCTTCACCGTGCTCTGCGGAATTTCCATCGATTCGTCCCAGAGCGTTCCGTCTATGTCAAAAAAGATCAGCTTCTGCATACGCTTACTGGACCGACAGATAGGAGTATCCCATCAGGCTCTCGTCCACCTCTCTCGCAACTTCGCGGCCCTCGCGGATCGCCCAGACCACAAGCGACTGCCCCCGGCGCATATCTCCCGCCGCAAACACGTTCTTTGCGCTGGTCGCGTAACGATCCGGCGCGGTCGCCACGTTCGTCCGCTGGTTTAATTCCACGCCGAATGCCTTTGCGATATAGCTTTCCGTCCCCAGAAAACCTGCGGCGATCAGTGCCAGCTCTGCGGGAATTTTCTTCTCCGATCCCTCCACCGGAACCATGACCATGCGCCCGCTCTCATCCTTTTTGCTCTCCAGGCTCACGATTGTAATGCCATTCAGTTTTCCGCTCTTCTTATCTTTATGGAACTCCTTCACCGTGGCCTGATAGATGCGCGGGTCATGCCCAAAGCAGGCGATCGCCTCCTCCTGGCCATAGTCGGTCTTTAAGACCTTCGGCCACTCGGGCCACGGGTTATTTGCTGCGCGCTCTGCGGGCGGGCACGGCATCATCTCCAGCTGCACGACGGACTTTGCACCCTGACGGATCGCTGTTCCCACGCAGTCATTGCCAGTGTCGCCGCCGCCGATGATCACCACGTTCTTTCCCTTTGCCGACACGAAGGCGCCATCCTTCAAATCCGAGTCCAGAAGGCTCTTTGTCGTGCGGGCCAGATAGTCCACCGCAAACAGGATGCCATCCGCATCCCGCCCCTCAGCCTTGATGTCCCTCGGATTCTTTGCCCCGCAGCACAAAATCACGCGGTCATACTGCTCCATAAGCTCGGAGGCTTTCACATCCACGCCCACGTTGCAGCCGGTGACAAAATGCACGCCTTCCGCCTCCATGACACGGATCTTGCGATCGATCACATGCTTTTCCAGCTTCATATTCGGAATGCCGTACATCAGAAGACCGCCCACGCGGTCATCCCTCTCGTACACTGTGACCTCGTGCCCTCTCTGGTTGAGCTGATCCGCCGCCGCAAGGCCGGAGGGGCCGCTCCCAACGATCGCCACCCGCTTTCCGGTGCGCTGTTTGGGCACATGCGGCGCGGCATAGCCCCGCTCATAGGCCGTTTCAATCACGCCGTGCTCATTGTCCCTCACCGTCACCGCGTCGCCCCAGTGGCCGCAGGTACATGCCTTTTCACAGAGTGCCGGGCACACCCGGGAGGTGAACTCCGGAAAATTGTTGGTTTTGTGCAGCCGGTTGTACGCCTGCTGCCAGTTTCCGCTGTACACCAGGTCATTCCACTCCGGCACAAGGTTGTGCAGCGGGCAGCCGCTGGTCATTCCCGCGATCGTCATGCCCGACTGGCAGAACGGCACGCCGCAGTCCATACAGCGGGCAGCCTGCTTTTTCTGGTTCTCCTCCGAGAGATACACGTGGAACTCGTTAAAATTCTTAATGCGCTCCTTCGGCTCCACCGCGCGCGTCTCACATCTTTCATATTCTATAAATCCGGTTGGTTTTCCCACTTTTTGTTCCTCCTTCCCGCAGCTGTCCTAACCTCTGATGCTGGCATAAAATGCCTCGATCTGCGCCTGCTCCGCGTTGAGTCCTTTTTCCTCCATCTGCACAATTGCCATCTGCATCCGGTTGTAGTCATAGGGAATGACTTTCTTGAACTTCGGGAGATACTCGCTGAAATGGTCAAGCACTTGCTTGCCCTTCTCCGAGTTTGTCAGTGTCACATGCTCTCCGATCATCTCCTTAAGCTCCAGCACATCGTACTTGTTGGTCACTTCCTCCGTAAATACCATGGACTTGTTTGTGCGCATGTACAGATCATTGTCCTCGTCCAGAACATAGGCAATTCCGCCGCTCATGCCCGCCGCAAAGTTCTTCCCTGTTTTCCCAAGGACAACCACCCGGCCACCGGTCATGTACTCACAGCCGTGATCTCCCACGCCCTCGACCACTGCAGTGGCGCCGGAGTTCCGCACGCAGAAGCGCTCCCCGGCGACACCGTTGATAAAGGCCTTTCCGCTGGTTGCCCCGTACAGTGCCACATTTCCGATAATAATATTCTCATCCTTCTTATACTTAACCCCCGCAGGCGGATAGACGATCAGCTTGCCGCCGGAGAGCCCCTTGCCGAAGTAGTCGTTGGAGTCGCCGACCAGCTCCAGCGTCAGCCCCTTCGGGATAAAAGCGCCAAAGCTCTGGCCACCCGCTCCGTTGCACTTTACAATAAAGGTATCCTCCTCGAGCGTGTCGTCGTACATTTTCGTGATCTCGGAGCCAAAGATCGTCCCGAGCGAGCGGTTGACATTCGACACCTCCGTGTCAATCATGCGCTTCTGCTTTTTCTCAAGAGCCGGTTTCATCTGTTTCAGGAGCACATTGAGATCCTTGCTCTTCTCCAGCTCAAAATCATACACCTGCTTCGGGTCAAAGGTCACATGCTCCTTTGCTCCCGCAAACGGATTGTTCAAAATATTGGAGAGATCCAGCTTGGACTCGCTCTCCGAGAGATCTTCACGCACCTTTAAAAGATCGCTCCTACCCACCAGCTCATCCAATGTCTTACAGCCAAGCTTCGCCATGTACTCCCGGAGTTCCTCCGCGATAAAGCGCATAAAGTTCTCCACATACTCCGGCTTTCCGGCAAACCGCTTTCTGAGCTCCGGATTCTGAGTCGCGATGCCCGCCGGGCAGGTGTCCAGATTGCAGACCCGCATCATGACACAGCCCATCGTCACAAGCGGCGCCGTGGCAAAACCGAATTCCTCCGCTCCCAGACACGCCGCGATGGCTACGTCCTTGCCGCTCATCAGCTTTCCGTCCGTCTCAATGCGCACTTTATT
>CAZWRT010000042.1:0-23520 GCA_964636375.1 uncultured Lachnobacterium sp.
TTAAATCATGTTCATCTACGGTATAGCTCAAAACGCCTTTCTGCCATAAACGGTTTAGCAGGACACGCACCATTCTGGGCGACATATCTGATCTGCCCTGCGTCTGACTTATCACTCCCTTTGCGGTCATGGCAGGCGCATCATTTGCCCAGAATACCTCCATAATCAGCCATTCACTCTGACTGGGAGTAGTTTCTTTTTCCATGGTTATTAGCCCCCTTTTTATTATGTTTGTATGTATATCGGACTAAATTCAATATTTGTTAACATATGTTCCCACATTTTGTTAATGTTTGTTCCATTTTTTTGTGTTACACTGCCCTATTCCGACTGATTTACCTGCGCCAATGGAATCCATCTCATATTTTTATCATTGTCCCCCAGCTGGTTGTGTGGTATAATTTCGATATTGTTAACAGTGACAATCGAAATTTAGAAGGAGGTCTTCCTATGTTACCATTGCTGATTTTTCATGGTATTTTCGTTGGCTTGTTCATTGTGTCGGGAATAATTTTTTTCTGCGGGAAAGGTGCATTTTTGATAGCCGGATACAACACATTATCAAAAGAAGAAAAAAGTCATATTGATGAGAAGTTACTCTGCAGATTTATGGGGAAGTTTATGTTTTTATTGGCAGGTTGCTGGCTTGTTGTTGCTTTAGGCAGCATGTTAAATATTACTTTTTTGCTCGTGATTGGTATTATGCTGTTTGTTATCTCCAGTGTGTGTGCTACGGTATATGCAAATACTGGTAACCGTTTCAAGAAATAAGTTCAAATTAAACATAATCGCTGCAAAATGGCCTGCCAAGGCCCATAGCGGAATGTCCGTGTTGCTGTGTCTATTTTGGCATCTTCAATGCTAAAAATCCTCGCTCCATTATTTCCATACATTTCCCACTTTGTGCGCTATTTTGTTGTACTTTGTCACAATTTCTGATAAAATGAAAAAAAGAACTGAAAAGGAGAACTGCTTTGAAGCATACCGCAACTATAGAAGATGCCCGCCATTCCTTTGATGAAATGACTTCCTCATAAAAAAAACATTTAAGTACTATCAACCCGGAAGAACCTGATGAAATCAAACTCGCCAATGAATACTATAAATGGACTTCCTTAAAAACCTGCCTGATTCTAAACGAAAAAATCTTTCAGATACCCTCCTCCGCCCTGCCAAATACTATCAAGCCTTCCTCGTTTCAGTGGCTCCACGCAGATAAGCAGGCGGTAGTGTTGAGATATTATCAGTATGATAAGGCTACTGATAAATACATTATTTCTGTCAAAAAGGACATTGTGCTCCAAGCCGATATAGAATTGCTCATGCGTTCCCTGGTATTGATACGGAAAACTGTCATCTGGGTAGATTTTGGCTATAACATCGGCACCGAATTTGGCGGCAGACATCCTGCAATCATACTGAAAAATTTAAAGGATTCCCTTGTTGTCATCCCTCTTTCTTCCCAGCTCCCTAAGAACATGGATTACAATGTGAAGGTTGATAAGGTCTATGGTTTCCCTGAAATGCCACGTTGGGCAAATGTTACAAGGATCACGCAGGTCAGCCTTTCAAGGGTACACTTTGAGAAGTTTGGCGATGTAAAACCTGCCGTGTTAAAAGAAATCCGAGACTAACTGGATGCCTGCGGCATAATCTGATCTGCATACTTTATATAGCATAATTTATACTTGCCTTGCATACCTTATTACTGCTACAAAACTGTTTGACAACATATCTGCTTTGTGTTAGTATGATGTTGTAAACGCAGGAGCAATCCTGGTAATTTTGTAACCGTGAGGCCGTCATTTATGGCGGCTTCTTTTCATACAGCAAAATCATTC
Organism: uncultured Lachnobacterium sp.; assembly: GCA_964636375.1. Classification (GTDB taxonomy): domain Bacteria; phylum Bacillota; class Clostridia; order Lachnospirales; family Lachnospiraceae; genus Roseburia. The sequence goes on from CAZWRT010000042.1 coordinate 1,842, forward strand.
TCCATGCTTTTCTATTGTTCCCACCCGTCATCCTGCTCCTGTTCTTCCTCTCTGCATACTATCTCCCGACATCATGGCAATACAGCAGTCTCCGTCATAACATTGGCTTCATATGCACGGAAGGCCTTCGCCATCTGCCTCTCACTGTTCCATGACTGTAATAACCTGTTTCTCTCTAATTCCTGCTTTGCAGCCTTTTCATCCAACACCTTCTGCTGAAACGCTTTCGCCTGCGCTCTCTTTTCCAGATATTCTTCCAGCATTTCCTTCTGCCTTGCCTTTTTCCGGCGCCCTGCATCATTCCCAGCTTTTACAGAGGAGCTCCCGGAATAACCGCCATTCTCCTTCATGCCCTTCGTATAGCCATAACTTTTCTCCCATGTGTCGTCAATATGGGTATATGACAGTTCCGGAATGTAATTTCCGAAATTGACAGCCCAGTTCTTTTCCAGTGCATTCAAAACCTTCTTTTCATATTCCGGGTCTGACTGCATTCTCTTGTAGGCTGCATCCGTTATATCAATTACCTCGTTCCTGTTTTTCTGCGAGGGATGGACATACAGGGCGTCCATCTTTTCCTTAAAATATTTCTTGTATTCCTCCAAAGTCATATCTTCTGGGGAAACAGATCGTTTCTCAGTAATCTTTCCTGCAAACCCGGCATCCGCTCCTAATGCCGGCTGCTTTTGTTCCTTTCTCACGCCCTTATAATTTTTTGATGTTTCATAATGACCGCCATAAATTAAACCTACTTCCATTCTCTCATTCTCCTTTCCTGTCCGATCTATTTATCCTCCGAAATGTATTCCAAATATGCCTTTATAAACCCCTGATATTTGTATTTAGAAATCAGTAGGCAGCTTCCGTTCTTCATCCGCACCTCTGTCCGGTTGTATCTCTCCACATATTTCATGTTGACCAGATAGCCTTTGTGTATCCTAAAAAAACCCTCCTTAAGTTCATTCTCCAACTCGCCAATCTTTCCATAGCAAGCAATTTCCTCATCCTGCATGAACACAATGATCTTCCTGTTACTGCTCTCAATATAGTAGATATCATCTGCCGGAACCTTCCTTGTCACATTCCCGTTCCGAACCAGTATTTCCTTCGGCTCTGAGCTCTTTTTTGTTTCCAGATGGCGGTACTCCCGCACAGCCTGCGCAAATACATCTTCAAATTCCTTTTCATTTATTGGTTTCACCAGATACTGAAAAGCATTGACCGAAAAAGCCTTCGGCATATACTCCGGGTAGCCCGTTACAAATATCAAAAGCGGCAGACTCCCCCACAAAGCCTCATCCCGCTCTTCCTTCCACTTCCTGATCTGCTCCGCCGCTTCCATCCCGTCAGTGCCGTCCATGGAGATATCAAGAAAAAGGATGTCTATCTGTTCCCTGTCTTCCAGCTGCCAGAATTGAAGCAGTTCCTCTCCAGACGAAAATTCTATTATCCGGCTGGCTGCATCCTGCATTTCTATCAGTTTCTTTATATAGGTGCGTATATTTTCTTCATCGTCGCAAACTGCTATATTCAATCCGCCTCACCTCGCGTTAATGTTTCATTTATAGTGATTATTGCTTCCCGTCCATCAATTTTATCGGTTGAAATCAGCGGAAAGGAAGATGCAGTGTTGTATCTGGACACTTTGCAGTCGTGACTGGACAAAAAAAGCAGGCGCCCTTTTTCAAAGTTCCTGCTTAATCGTATCCTGTAATTTCTCTGTCTTAACCAACTCCACCACGTCACTTAGTGCATCACACACCGCATATGCTCCGGCGGCTCGCATTTCCTCCACGTCCCCAAATCCAAAGCTCACTGCCACGCAGGGGATGCCGATCTGGTTGGCGCCCTCCACATCGAAAATTGTGTCGCCGACCAGGCACATCTCATTCTGCGGGATATCGTGCCAGCGGCGCATCAGCTCGCGCAGAACCTCCTCCTTGGTATCAATTCGCCCGTCCATTGTGGCTCCAACCACCTCATCAAAGAGCTCCAGAATCCCGAAGTGCTCCAAAATCCGCTTGCAGCTCACCTCCGGCTTAGAGCTGGCGATACCGACGAGATACCCCGCCTCCCTCAGTGCCCGGATGCTCTCCTCCACGCCGGGATACAGACAGCACTCAAAGATTCCGGTGACATTGTAGCGTTCCCGATACACTCTCACCGCCTCCTCCGCCTGCTCTTTTGACAACCCGTAATGCCTGGCAAAGCTGTCCCTCAGCGGCGGCCCGATAAAGATGCGAAGCTTATCCAGATCCGGCTCATCAATTTTGAAAGCTTTCAGCGCACACTGCACAGATTTTGTAATGCCCTCCGAAGAGTCGATCAGTGTCCCGTCCATATCAAAAAGAACTGCTCTCATAAAAAATACTCCTTGCTTTTTTGACAAAAATGACTATAATGAAATCCATACCAAACAATCAATATTCGCAGAGTAGAATCTTGCGCGTAAAGTGCCACAGGAACAGGGAGTTGATCTGTGGACGAAAAGAAATCTTTTATTTCTTGCGGTGCAGGGTTCGCATCCCGCTGCTACATACGGCACCGCCGCCAGTGTTTCTCTGCGGCTGTAACTGCCTCCTTGTGTGTAGTTTTGGAAACTGCTGCAAAGGAGGTTCTTTTATGGAAAAAACTAAAAATCTGAAAGCAACATATGTATCCTCCCTGCGGGAATTCGCATCCCCCAGGGGCCTCACGCTCTGCGGTCTGATGTGTGCGCTGGCAATCGTTTTAAACCTGACCGCCCGCATCGACTTCGGCGAATACATCCGGATCAGTTTCTCCGGTCTTGCGAACCGGGTCGTCGAGTATCTGTTCGGACCGATCATCGGCGGCATCTTTGGCGCTGTCACCGACATCCTGAATTACTTCGTCAAGCCAAGCGGCGGTTTTTTTCCGGGTTTCACCTTCAACAAAATACTGGAGGGTGTTCTTTTCGGAGCCATCCTCTATAAAAAGCCCATAAACATCCCCCGCGTCTTCGCCGCGCAGTTTCTGGTGAAGCTGATCGTTAACTGTGGGTTAAACACACTTTGGCTTTGCATCATGTACGGTGAGGCAGTACAGGTGCTCCTGCCCACGAGGCTCATAAAAAATGCTGTCATGCTGCCGATCGACACGATGATCACCTTTTTTGTGCTGACCGCAGTCGCATCAATCCTGCGGCAGCTCCGGGGCGGCGCGCAATAGCCTACTTCTTCACGCCCTTCGTGTCGCGATTTCCGATATGCAGGCGGTTCAACGCGATCATCTTGTCCTTGACCTCCACATCTACATTTTCGCCCTCTTGCAGAATGTAGATGTTTTTGAGCTCATCGCCGGCATCCAGTCTCATTCCGCGCACTCCCACCGCCGCCTTTTTCTTTTCCGGAATCGCGGCGCAGTCGATCCGCAGGAACATGTCTTTTTTTGAGCGCATGACAAGAGATTCATTGCCGGACAAAATCTGCACGGAGAGCAGTTCGTCCCCGTCCATCAGTTTCGTGGCAGCTGTCGTCCTTTTCGCCACGACGAACTCAGCCCCCTCCACAATCTTTAACATTGCCGTCTTCGTGCCGAATACCAACCGGCCTGCCGCCACATCCGCAAGGCTAGCCAGATAGATAAAGCTCTCTGCACTGCTGTCATAGTTGCACAGGTTGTCGATCGGAGTTCCCTTATCGCGGAACTTGCCAAACGGCAGATCCAGCACCTTTAACAGATGCATCTGTCCCTGATCGGTAAAAATACAGATCTTGTCCGTGTTCTTGCAGGTGAACACGCAGCGGTTTTCCGCATCCGCAGTCTCTTTGTTGCGCTCGTAGGCCGCCGTGTCAATCACCTTCGCATAGCCGAAGCGGTCCATGAGGAACACGACATCCTGCTCTTCTATCTTCTTCTCCTCCACCACTGCCTCACTGAGGTTGTCGATGACGGTTCGCCGCTCTCTGCCAAACGCCTTCTTAAAGGCGGTAAGCTCCTTGATAATCACCTTTGCCATGGAGGAGCGGTGCTCTAAAATATCCTCATAGATTCCGATATTTTTGAGGGTCTCCTCATGATCCTTCATCAGAGCCTCAATCTCCAGCCCGATCAGCTTGTACAGCCGCATGTCGAGAATGGCCTGCGCCTGCCGCTCGGAGAAGCAGAGCTGCTGCGCCATGATTTCGGATGAAGGATTCTTGAAGGTAATATTGTCCGTTTTCCCCTCCACAAGGCACGCCTTGGCGTCCGCAATGCTCTTGCTGCCGCGGAGAATTTCTATAATCAGGTCGATCACATTGCAGGCCTTGATCAGGCCCTCCTGAATCTCCTTCTTATCCAACTCCTTTCCGAGAAGGGTCGTATATTTCCTTGTAGCGACCTCATATTGGAAACGCACGTGGTGCCGGATAATCGGAATCAGCCCCAGCGTCTCCGGCCTTCCGTCCGCAACCGCCAGCATGTTCACGCCGAAGGTGTCCTCCAGCTTAGTCTTCTTGTAGAGCAGATTCTTGAGTGCCTCGACATCCGCGCCCTTCTTGAGCTCTAAGACAATGCGGATACCCTCCTTGGAAGACTGGTTCGTAATATCCACAATATCCCCGGTTGCTTTGGACTCTACCAGACTGTATACATCGTTTAGGAATTTGCCGATGTTCGCTCCGATCATCGTGTAGGGAATCTCCGTGATGACGAGCTGCTCCTTGCCGCCCTTCTGGCGCTCTACCTCCACCTTTCCCCGAATCTTGATCTTTCCCACGCCGGACTCGTAGATGGCCGGCAGCTCATCCTTGTTTGCAATAATTCCGCCCGTGGGGAAATCCGGCCCCGGAAGATACTCCATCAGCTCCTGTATGCTGATATCCGGGTTCTTCATATATGCGATGACAGCGTCCGTCACCTCCGCAAAATTATGGGGCGGGATGGAGGTCGCCATACCGACGGCAATGCCCTCCGCGCCGTTGATCAGGAGGTTCGGCACCTTAACGGGCAGTACCTCCGGCTCCTTCTCCGTCTCGTCAAAGTTCGGCACGAAATCCACGACGTCCTTGTCCAGATCTGCCAGATATGCCTCCTGTGTCACCCGCGCAAGACGCGCCTCCGTGTAACGCATGGCGGCGGCGCCGTCTCCCTCAATTGAGCCAAAATTGCCGTGCCCGTCCACGAGCGGCAGTCCTTTTTTAAAATCCTGCGCCATGACCACCAGCGCGTCGTAGATGGAGGCATCGCCGTGCGGGTGGTATTTACCCATGGTATCACCGACGATGCGGGCACTCTTCCGGTATGGCTTATCATAGCGGATTCCCAGCTCATACATATCGTAAAGCGTCCGCCTCTGCACCGGTTTGAGCCCGTCACGCACATCGGGCAGCGCCCGGTCAATGATCACGCTCATCGCATAGTCAATAAAAGATTTCTGCATCAGCTCCGAATACTCGGTCTGAATAATGTTGTTATCCATCGTTTTCTCCCCCTTGGCGTATGCGCGTCAGGCGCGCGCTCCCACTGTCAGATATCGAGCACCGCATCTCTCGCATGCTCATAGATAAACGCCTTGCGCGGAGGCACATCCGTGCCCATCAACAGCGCCGTCATATCAGATGCCATGCGCCCGTCCTCAATCTCAACGCGCTTCATCATCCGCGTCTCCGGGTTGAGCGTCGTCTCCCAGAGCTGCTCTGCATCCATCTCACCGAGTCCCTTGTAGCGCTGCAGGGTGAAGCTGCCGGTGTGGGTCTTACGATACTTTTCCAGAGCGGCATCGTCATAGAGATACTGCTCCTTTCCCTTCGACGGGAGAACCTTGTACAGCGGCGGCATCGCAACATATACATGCCCCTCGAAAATCAGCTCGGGCATGAACCGATAGAACAGAGTCAAAAGCAGAGTAGCGATGTGCAGGCCGTCCACGTCGGCATCAGTCATAATGATAATCTTGTCGTAACGCAGCTTTGCGATGTCGAAATCGTTGCCGTAGCCCTCGGAAAATCCGCAGCCAAAGGCGTTGATCATCGTCTTAATCTCCGCGTTCGCGAGCACCTTGTCAATGCTTGCCTTCTCCACGTTCAGGATCTTGCCGCGGATCGGCATGATTGCCTGATACATGCGGTTTCTCGCCATCTTGGCGGAGCCGCCTGCCGAATCTCCCTCCACGATAAAAATCTCACACTTGGAGGCATCCCGGCTTTCGCAGTTTGCGAGCTTGCCGTTCGAGTCAAACGAGAACTTCTGCTTGGTCAAAAGGTTCGTCCGCGCCTTCTCCTCCGCCTTGCGGATCTTTGCCGCCTTCTCCGCACAGCCGATCACGGTCTTTAGTGTTTCGAGATTCTTGTCAAAAAACAGGGGCACTTCGTCGCCTGTCACCTTCGCGGTAGCTCGGTTGGCGTCCTGATTGTCCAGCTTGGTCTTTGTCTGCCCCTCAAAGCGCGGGTCCGGGTGCTTGATGGACACCACGGCGGTCATGCCGTTGCGCACATCTGCGCCGTTGAAGTTGGCGTCCTTATCTTTTAAAATTCCCAGCTCTCTGGCATAGGAATTGATGATCGTCGTAAACGAGGTCTTAAAGCCGGTCAGATGCGCGCCGCCCTCGGAATTAAAAATATTGTTGCAGAATCCAAGGATATTTTCATGAAACTCACCGGTATACTGAAAGGCGGCCTCGACCTCGATTCCCTCGCTCTCGCCCTTAAAATAGATCACGTCGTGAAGCACTTCCAGGCTGCTGTTCAGATCTTTCACAAAGCCAACAATGCCGTCCGGCTCATGGTACTCGATATGCTCCACCTCGTCCTTTCGTCTATCCTCGAAAATAATGGTCAGCGCGGGATTTAAGTATGCCGTCTCATGCATGCGGCTTTTGACCTCATCCTCTTTAAAGCGCGTGCGCTCGAAAATCTCCGGGTCCGGCAGAAAATTAATCTTTGTTCCGGTCTTTTTTGTCTTTCCGATCTTCGGAAGCAGGCCGTTCTCCAGCTCCACCACCGGAGTTCCCCTCTCAAAGCGGTCGTGATGGATAAATCCTCCCTGACTGATCTCCACGTCCATGTATGTGGACAGGGCGTTGACTACAGAGGAACCCACACCGTGCAGTCCGCCGCTGGTCTTGTACACCGAATTGTCAAACTTTCCCCCCGCGTGAAGTGTGGAAAAAACAATGCGCGCCGCGGAGACGCCCTTCGCATGCATCCCCACCGGTATTCCGCGCCCGTTGTCCTCCACGGTGCAGGAGCCGTCCCGCTCCAGAGTCACCCAGATCGTATCGCAGACGCCCGCCAGATGCTCGTCCACCGAGTTGTCAACGATCTCGTAGATCAGATGGTTCAATCCCTTCGTCGTGACACTCCCGATATACATACCCGGCCGCTTGCGGACTGCCTCCAGCCCCTCCAGAACCGCAATGCTGCTCGCGTCATACTTTGCCATTTCCCTTTACTCCTTTCCGGTAGCATTATCCATGATTACAGTGCCAAATGATGCCAAAGGTTATCATACATTTTTCATGTGAGCGATCACCATAACCGCAATGCGGAACGTCATCGCATCGTCAAAGGTCCGAATATCCAGACCGATCGCCTTCTCAATCCGCTCCAGCCGGTACACCAGCGTATTGCGGTGAACATAGAGCTGTCTCGCCGTCTCTGAGATGTTAAGATTATTTTCAAAAAACTTATTTATCGTGAGCATCGATTCCTCATCGTCTATAATGTCCGGGATCTTATCTCCGAATACCTCTTTAATAAACATCTCGCACAGGCTCATCGGAAGCTGATAGATGAGCCGGCCGATTCCGAGACGTCCGTAAGAGATCGTATCACGCTCCGCGTAGAACACGCGCCCCACCTCCAGCGCCAGCCTTGCCTCCTGATAGGACTCGGCGATCTCCGGAAGCTTCTTTACCACATTGCCGTACGCAATCCTCACCCTCACCATCGCTTCCGCGTGAAGACTGTCTAAGAGGCGTCCTGCCGTCTCTTCCAGCTCCTCGTCCAGCCGCTCCTCCTGCATTGAGCTGACATCTTTTACAAGCACCACGCTGTGCGGATCGACGCTCGTCACAAAATCGCCCTTGCGGGTGTCGGCCAGATTCCTTACGAGTTCCATGACCACATCATTTGCCTTGTTCCCGGTGTCGATTACATAGACCACGCGCGAAACCTCTGCAATATGATACTTTCTCGCCTTTCCCAGAATGTCCACAATCAGCATATTCCCGAGCAGAATATTCTGGATAAAGCTGTTCCGGTCAAACTGCTCCGCGTAGCTCGCGGCAATGCCGCGAATATGGCAAAGCGCCATCTGCGCGCACACCTCCAGCATCTGATCCGTCACAGAGCACACAAGGATGTATTCTGTCTCCCCCTCCACCGTCACCCGGTAGAGGTGCTCTGGCTGTGAAGTATCACGCTCCGCTGCAGAGTGAAGAAAATTCTCCACCCGTTTCTCCAGATTCCCTGTCATGTCAATTCCTGCGGACGCGACCGCCTTTGCCCTTGCACTGAACAACGCGGTTTCCAGTCCGCTGGCCTCCCGAATCTCATTCAACGTATTCTGCAGTTTTTGATTTGACAGCATAGCATCCCCCCGTATCTTATACTCTCAGCTGATGAAATCTGCTGTGTGCATCTCTAAAAAACCGGGTGTAAACTACACCCGGTTAATCTACAGCTATTTAATTTTAACCAACTAGTTCGTAATTGTCAACTCGGTCTCCTTGTCGAACACGTGAATCTTGTTCGGGTCGAAGGCAAGCTTGATGTGATCACCGTAACGCGCCGGAGTGTCGGAATCAACTCTGGCAGTCATGTTTGCACCTGCAACACTGTAGTACAGAAGAACTTCCGCACCCAGAAGCTCGTATCCGGATACGTCGGACTCGATCACGCTGCCGGAGAACTTCTCGATCATCTCAGGAGAATCAGAGATATCTTCCGGACGGATTCCGAATACAACGTTCTTGCCGACATAGCCGCCGTCGATCACCTTCTTGGACTTCTCAGCAGGAAGAGCTACCGAGAACTTGTCGAAATTCAGCACAGCAGTGTCTCCGTTTGCGGTAACCTCTGCGTCGATGAAGTTCATCTGCGGAGATCCGATGAATCCTGCAACAAACAGGTTGTTCGGCTGGTTGTACAGCTTCTGCGGGGAATCTACCTGCATGATCACGCCGTCCTTCAACACGACGATCCGGGTTCCCAGCGTCATAGCCTCTGTCTGGTCATGGGTAACGTAGATGATCGTTGCGCCCAGACGGTTATGCAGAGATGCGATCTCAGATCTCATCTGTACACGGAGCTTCGCATCCAGATTGGAGAGCGGCTCATCCATCAGGAATACTTTCGGGTTACGGACGATTGCACGACCCATGGCAACACGCTGTCTCTGTCCACCGGAAAGAGCCTTCGGCTTACGGTCTAACAGATTCTCCAGATCAAGGATTCTGGCAGCCTCCTCAACCTTCTTGCGAATTTCCTCCTTCGGAACCTTGCGCAGTTTCAGACCGAATGCCATGTTGTCAAATACGGTCATGTGCGGATACAGAGCGTAGTTCTGGAATACCATCGCGATATCTCTGTCCTTCGGTTCTACATCATTCACTACCTTGCCGTCAATGATCAGCTCGCCGGAGGTGATCTCCTCCAGACCTGCGATCATACGGAGCGTGGTGGACTTACCACATCCGGACGGTCCTACGAAAATAATGAATTCCTTATCCTTAACGTCCAGGCAGAAATCCTTAACTGCCTCAAATCCGTTCGGATACACCTTGCAAATGTTCTTCAGTGATAAACTAGCCATTTCATAAACCTCCTAAGTATTCTATCGACTGGTTCCTCCCGGAACCCCTACACTACTATCATACAAGCTTGCGCTGCCGATTACTACTGGCAAAGCGACAAAGTTTTGTTATCATTATTGACAATTTGACGAAAATCACGATTTGCCGGTGCTGCCAAACCCGCCCCGGTCGGAATTGCCCAGATGCTCAACCTCATCAAAAACGAGGGCTGGCTGGTTCTTCATAATGCGGAACTGGGCGATGCGGTCGTTGACGTGAATCTCCACATCCCTTGTGGCGTAGACCGGCATGCGCCACATATCGTTATCACCGCAGTAGGAGGAGTCCACAACACCCATGCTGTTTGTCTGGAGCAGCCCCCAGGTCTTGAACGTGGAGCTTCTCGGGACAAGGTGCGCCTCATAGCCCGCCGGCAGCTCCATGGCGACGCCCAGCGGAATCAGGGCAAAATCCCCCGCCTTCAGGCTTACCTCCTCGCTGGCGCGAAGGTCAATCCAGTCCGACTTTCCGTCTATATAGGCCAGCTTCTCTATCCTGTCAGTAAAATACTTAATCCGTATGGTTTCCATCTGCCTATTCCCCCCACTCCAGATTGCGATTCTCCGCGCTCCTCTCGCGCAGCATCAGATCCGAGACCGCCTCCTTTGCCTGTTTGTCCTCAAACAGTACCTTGTTCACTGCCTCGATAATCGGCAGCTCCACCTGATATTTTTCTGAGAGGGCAAGCGCCGCCTTGGCGGAATAGATCCCCTCCACCACCATCCTGACCTCATCCGTGGCCTCCTGCATGGTGTAACCTTTTCCGATCAACATGCCAGCCCTGCGGTTTCTGCTGTGCCGGCTCTCACAGGTCACAATCAGGTCGCCGATTCCCGTGAGTCCGCACAGGGTCTCAAAGCGTGCGCCCATCGCCACCGCAAGACGCGTGATTTCCGCAATCCCGCGGGTGATAAGGGCCGCCTTCGTGTTGTCCCCGTAGCCCAGGCCGTCTGCCATCCCTGCCGCCAGCGCAATCACGTTTTTCAGGGAGCCTCCCAGCTCCATCCCCAGCATATCCGGGCTTGTGTACACGCGGAATGCATCGTTCATGAAGAAATCCTGAATCCGTTCCGCCGTGCGCCGGCACTTAGCTCCCGCCACCACCGTGGTCGGAAGGCCAATGCCTACTTCCTCCGCGTGGGAGGGGCCGCACATAACCGCCACGTCCGCCTGCGGGATCTCCTGCTCCACCACGTCGGACAAGGTCATCAACGTGCTCTCCTCAATGCCCTTCGCCACACAGACAATGATCTGCCCCTCTGCGACAAAGCCTGCCATGCTCTTTGCCGTTTCGCGCGTAAAAACCGAGGGAACGGCCAGCACCAGCAGTTCCTTCCCCCTGACCGCGCTTTCAAGATCCGTGGTAAAAATCATGCCCTCCGGAAGTTTGACCCCGGGTAGCTTATCCACATGCTCGCGCTTTTCCTGTAACATCCGGATCTCATCCTCCATGATGGACCAGACCGTCACTTCATTACCGTTTGTGTGCAAAAGCTTTGCCAGGGCAATCCCCCAGCTGCCCGCACCGATTACTGCCGCATTAGACATGTTCCTTCTCCTTTTTTACGCCGAATTTGTTCTCGGTTCCGTGCAGGAGCCGCCCGATATTTGCCCGGTGCTGCCACAGCGCAAGCAGCGTAAAGCAGGCACTGGCAATATAAAATTCCGTCAACACTTCATTGGACATATGTAAAATGCCCAGCTGCCCGAATACGACCACCTGAATGAGGTAGGTGCACACCACAATAATGGATCCCAGCGACACATAGCGCGTGATCCCGACCGAAAGAATAAAGAGTATCAGGCAGATCGGCGCCGCCAAAGGACACACCGCAAGAATGGTTCCTGAGGTGCAGGCAATCCCCTTGCCGCCCTTAAAGCCGAGGTAAAACGGAAAGTTGTGCCCCAGAACCGCACCGAACCCCGCGTAAAGTTCCAGCACCTTCACCGCATCCGGGTACTTCCCATGAAAAATCAGCCATGCCAGAAATACCGCCAGAATCGCCTTGCCGAGATCTCCGGCAAAGGTGACGGCTCCCGCCTTCCAGCCCAACACCCGAAGAGAATTCGTCGTGCCCGCATTGCCGCTGCCCTCCTTGCGGATGTCAATGCCCTTGCTTCTTCCGTAAAGATATCCGGTCTGGATAAGCCCCAGCAGATACCCCATCGCCAGAACGATGATTCTTGCAATAATCATGGTCAGTCTTCCTTTCTTTCACGGACAATAAATTTCAATGCAGTCCCACGGAATCCAAACGTATCCCGTATCCGGTTTTCCAGATATCGTGTATAGGAAAAATGCATCAGGTTTTTGTCGTTGACAAATATTACGAACGTCGGCGGTTTGACCGAAACCTGCGTTACATAATAAATTTTCAGGCGCTTGCCCTTGTCCGTGGGCGGCTGATGCATCGCCACCGCTTCCATCACAATCTCATTCAGCACGCCGGTTGCGACGCGCATGCTGTTGTTCTCGATCACCATGTCAATCAGATCGTACAGCTTGTTCACCCGCTGCCCGGATTTCACCGAAATGAATAAAAGCTCCGCATAGGGCACAAAACTCAGGACCTGCCGGATTTTCTCCGTGTGCTCCTTCACCGTGGAGTTGTCCTTCTCGATCGCGTCCCACTTATTCACCGCAATAATCAATCCCTTGCCCCGCTCATGGGCGATTCCCGCGATCTTGGCATCCTGCTCGGTCACACCCTCGGTGGCGTCAATCACGAGGATCGCAACGTCCGCCCGCTCCACGGCAGAAACTGCCCGGATAATACTATAGCGCTCGATCTCCTCTTTGACCTTACTTTTGCGGCGAAGCCCTGCCGTGTCAATAAAAATATACTCGCGCCCGTTATATTTCACATCAGTGTCCACAGCGTCCCTTGTAGTGCCCGCTATGTCCGACACAATCACCCGCTCCTCACGGGCAAGTTTGTTGACGAGCGAGGACTTGCCCACATTGGGCTTTCCGATGATGGCGATCTTCGGACGCTCATCCTCCTTCTCGCTCTTTGCCGAGGCGGGGAAAAACTTTACTACCTCGTCCAGCATATCTCCAAGACCAAGCATCGAGGAGGCCGAGACGGGATACGGCTCGCCGATTCCCAGATTGTAAAACTCGTACACATCCGCCATCAGCTTGTCGAAATCGTCCACCTTGTTGACGACGAGCACCACAGGTTTTGCGGACCGGCGCAGCATGTCCGCCACCTTCGAGTCCGCGTCCACCAGTCCCTGCCGCACATCCGTCAGGAATATGATCACGTCCGCCGTGTCGATTGCGATCTGCGCCTGCTCCCGCATCCGGGAGAGAATCATATCGCTGCTGTCCGGCTCGATGCCTCCGGTGTCAATCAATGTGAAATTATAGTCCAGCCAGCTTACGTCCGCATATATACGGTCCCTGGTGACTCCCGGCGTATCCTTCACGATGGAGATCCGCTCACCTGCAAGCTTGTTAAAAAGCGTGGATTTGCCGACATTCGGACGCCCCACAATGGCAACGATCGGTCTGCTCATATTGTCTGCTCCTGATTTACTAAATATTGGATATTATCATCATACCCCAACCGTTTTAAGTTGTAAAGACTCTGTTCCCTGCCCGTTACATGCCGAACGCATTCTGCACCAGCGTGGTCTCCTCCCCGCAGATCCCCACAACGTCAAAGCGGCAGCTTGTCTCCGTCCCATAGCCGTGCGTGAGCAGATAAAACTGCGCAACTCTGATAATATTGCGCTGCTTGCGAAAACCGACCGCCTCGAGCGGCGAACCGCAGGAGGTGTCCGAGCGGTACTTAACCTCCACAAACACCAGATACTCCCCGTCCCTCGCGATCAAATCAATCTCTCCGGTGCGGCAGCGGTAACTGTGCTCTAAAATTCGATAGCCCCGCCTCTCGAGGTAAGCGGCGGCCTCCTCCTCATACCGGGTTCCGACTGCACGCTTGTTCATCGGTGTCTGACCTTCCCCTTCAGGCGGTCCATATCGTCCACAAACACCAGAATTTCCGCCACCACCTCATACAGCTCCGGCGGGATCATATCCCCGATCTGCAGCTTGGACAAAGTAGATGCCAGCTTGTTGTCCTTGTACGTGGGAACCTTGTTCTCCTTCGCGGTTTCAATGATCCGCTCCGCGAGCTTTCCCTTTCCGGATGCCAGAATTTTCGGTGCCTGATCCCCCGGCTCATAGGCAATCGCAACCGCCGTCTTCTCCTTATCGTCCCCTTTTTTCCCCTGTCCGAACTGGAAGGGTTTAAACTGGTTTTCTGCCATCGCAACCCCTCCCTACGCTCTCATGTCAAACGAGTATCGATGCAGCTGCCCCGCAGACGGCTGATCCTTTTTCAGGAAATCCTCCACAAAATTCACATGCCGCGACTCATTGATCACAGAAACCTTACAGTTGTAGCCCTTCGACTTCAGGCGCTCCTCCAGAATCGGGAGATGCTGCTCAATCAGATCGTAGGCCACATCGTTCTCCAGATAAAAGTTCGTGCTCACTTCACGGCGCAGAAGCTTCACCGAGATATCCGTCGGTCCGAGATTGTCCATGTCGAGATGCAGAAATGCTGTCAGCTCCTTATCTCCCTCCATGAGCGACTTCCGGTTTGTGTAGACATACAGCTCCCCGCTTGCCGTCTGCCCGGACATCTTGAGCGGAATCTGCACATAGGTGTATGCCTGGTTGATCTGGTTCATGAATTCCACATTGCTGCGGATGTCCGCTGCAGTCTGAGTAAAATTCGCATTCTCCTGTCCGGTCGCGCGGAGCACCTGCCCGATCCGGTCCATCTGCCGGTCCAGCTTTTCATAGAGCTTGTTAATCTTGTCACTGCCGGTCAGCTCTTCCGGGCGGATCGTCCACTGCTGCTCCAGCCCATCCTTCACCAGCGCTTTAAATTCCTTCGAGGACAGCAGACGGTTTAAGGGTTCCCGGTCAATCGGGAAATTGCTGTCCAAAAGCCCCCGCAGGTCATTTAAAAGCGCATTCACATCCTTCGTCCCATCGTAATGCAGATGCTCCTGCCCGACAAGTCCTTTCAGCATCGCATTCAGATGATCCATCTGTCGGGCATTCAGCACCGCCGCGAGCGTGTGCGGTGCCGGCTCCGCCGCTGCTGTATTTTGCGCGTGTGCGCCGTCTGCCGCAGCCGAAGCATTTTGTGTGCCGGGGCCCTCCGCCTTCGCACCCGTATTCTGTGCATTTGACAGCTCCGCCGCCGTGTTCTGTGTATTTACGGCACTCGTATTTTCTGCCGCGTTCTGCGCGTTCGATGTCCTTGCCGCCGCCACATCCGGGTTATTTTGTACATCCGGATTCGTCGTCGCTGCCTGAGCATTCGGGACCTCCGCCGTCTGAGCGTTCTGCGTATTTGCGGCATTCGCATTTTCCGCCGCCGCATTCTGCGTATTCGGTGTCTCCGCTGTCTGAGCGTTCTGTGTATTTGCGGCATTCGTATTTCCTGCCGCCGCATTCTGCGCATTTGCAGTTTCCGCCGCATTCTGCGCGCCGGGGTTCTCAGCCGTGGCCGCATTCTGCGCAGTATCCCCAGCCTCCTGCGTTGCACTCATCTGGGGATTTTCCCCCTCCATCACAAACTCCACGCCCTCTGCAGTCGCCGCTGCCGCCTGCAAAAGCAGGTTTTCGCCCTCCGCGGGCTGTGCTGCAGTTTGAACCACAGTCTGCAATGGCTCTGCCGCAGGAGACTCCGACGCAGGAGACTCTGCTACAGGAGACCCTGACTCAAGAGAAGCCGACGCAGACGTCTCCATCCCTGTCCCGGTCGCCTGCGAAACGCCCGCCGCCTGAAAAACGCCTTCGCCAGTCACCGCAGGAACGCCCTCAGGTGCCGGTCCGGTCCCCTCTGTGATCACGGAGAGAACCTGCGAATTCATCTGCCTGAGCGCCTCCTCGGACAGACTGCTCCCCTGCATTGCCATCGGCAGTTCGTCGATCAGGCTGTCGATCGCCGCCGTGATCGCCTGCTTATCCCCAAGATAATTCTCAAACTGCGCCGCATTTTCCGGCGTGATCTCAATGCCAAGCTTACTCATCTGCACGAGCGTCCGCACATCAATCGACCCGTTCGCGTTCACGAGGCGCGCCATCTGCTGCAGGCTGGCGCGGTCAATCGGCATCTGCTCCTCCATCATCTTGTTCACCATGGACAGATAGTGGGATTCCGTCGGGAGCCCCGCCGCAGACAACGCCTGCATCAAAGTATAGTTTACGCCGTTTCCGTCCACTACGAACGGGCGTATCGAGATCGTTGAGCCGTCGTTCGACTTCACCTGAAAGAACATGGACTGCCCCTCGGACAATGCCACCTTCCCGTCCAGCCGCGCGGAAAGCTGCGTCCCGTTGGACAAAGCCAGCGTCACTTTCCCGTTTTTCATCGAGCTGACCGTCCCCTCAAAAATATTGCCCTTCGTCAGAGACTTTAGAGAGGACACCAGATTTTCCACGCCCTTCGTTCCGGTCACCTTCTCCGCGCCTGCGGAGACCGCATAATTATATTGTCCCACCAAATCCGAAATCTGCATACACACGCCCCCCGCTTTCTGAGGTTCACACAAAGTTTCCGATAAAGCTCCTCCGGTGGATCGGCGTTGGCCCGTACTTCTTAATCGCCGCGATGTGCTCCGCGGAGCCGTAGCCCTTGTTTGCGGCAAATCCGTACTCCGGGTAAATGTCCTGATAGGTCTCCATCAGCCGGTCCCTCGTCACCTTCGCAATGATGGATGCCGCCCCGATGGAAATGCTCTTCGCATCTCCCTTGATGATCGCCACCTGCGGGATCTCAACCTGCGGGATCGTCACCGCATCATTCAGCAGCAGCGTGGGCGCCGGCACGAGCTTCGCGATCGCCTGCCGCATCGCCTCGTAGGTCGCCTGTAAAATATTGATCTCGTCAATCCGCTCCGGCCCCACCATTCCGGTCGCCGCCGCCACCGCGCGCTCCATAATCACATCGTAGAGCTCCTCGCGTTTTGCCGCCGTCAGTTTTTTCGAGTCATTGATGTAGAGAATGTCACAGTCCTTCGGGAGAATGACAGCGCCCGCAACCACCGGTCCTGCAAGCGGTCCCCTCCCCACCTCATCAATGCCGCATATATATAAATAATTATCGTACTCTCTCTCGTATTTCTTGAGATTTTCCGTCCGTATTCGCTCTTTTTCCAGATTGTCCAGACGCTTCCTCGCGGTCTCCACCAGTTTCTGAACGCCGCTTCTCGCATCAGGCGCGTATATCTCTATAAACGAGGGCAGATCCCCCTCTTTCGTCTGCGCAAGTCTCTCTTTGATACTTCCGATCTTCTCTTCCGCCATCTGTCATCCCTTCTTTGCCCCGGCAGTCCTTACTCCGGTTTCTCCAGCGTGATCCTCCCCAGCTTTCCGCCGCGGAACTCATCGATCAAAAGAGACGCCGCACGGCTGTAATCCGGCTCGCCGCCCTTTGTCAAACACTTGCGGTTCTGCGCAATCTGCATGAGGATTTCGACGCTTTCCTCATCCTCCCGCACCTCGTAGCGCTCCTTCAAAAGTCCCGGATACTCCGCTGCCAGAAAACCAATCAGTTTTACCGCCAGCTCATCAGTATTCAATATTTCATCTTTGATCGAGCCGACCAGCGCAAGGCGCAGTCCCACCTCCTGATCCTCGAACTTTGGCCACAAAATACCGGGCGTATCCAAAAGCTCCACATTTCCGCCCATGCGTATCCACTGATTTCCCCGCGTGACCCCGGGCTTGTTGCCGGTCTTGGCACAGGCCTTCCCCGCGTAGGAATTGATAAAGGTTGATTTGCCGACATTCGGGATGCCAACAACCATAGCGCGGACAGGCCGGTTTTTGATCCCGCGCTTTCGGTCGCGCTCAATCTTCTCCCTGCACGCCTCCATAATGATATCCGAGACCGCCTTCATGCCGCTGTTGTTCCTCGCGTCCATATTCCGGACGAAATAGCCCTTTTCCCTAAAAAAGCCGCTCCAGAGTTCCGTCACTCTGCTGTCCGCGAGATCCGCCTTATTCATGAGGATCAGCCGGTATTTATTCTTTCCCAGCTCATCAATATCCGGATTCCTGCTGCTCGCCGGAACCCGCGCATCCACCAGCTCGATCACGAGATCGACAAGCTTTATATCCTCCTGCATCTGCCGTTTTGCCCGGGTCATATGACCGGGATACCACTGAACATTCATGTTCTCCCGCCTTTTCTAATCAATCCATCCCATATGCCGGATGGAGGTAAACGAAAACCACGCCTTGCCAATCATGTGCTTTTTACTGACATTTCCGATATTTGCCATACGGCTGTCCTCACTGTTGTTCCGGTTGTCTCCCAGAACAAAATACTCGTCTGCTCCCAGCTTAATCTCGCTCTCCGCAAGCCCCTCATCCACAACCGACGCCACCTCGACCGTCTCCTCGTAGAGCTCGCCGTTGACGTACACCGCGCCGTCTCTGATCAGCACCGTATCTCCCGGTGTACCGATTACACGCCGGATGTAATAATGCGACTTCTCATTGCCGTTCGGCAGAAATACTACAACGTCGCCCGATTTCGGTCCCCGAACGAGATAGATAAAGCGGTTTACCAGCACCTGTTCCTCGTTTTCCAATGTCGGCATCATGGCAGACCCTACCACACTGACCCGAAAGCCCAAAAAATTCACCAGAGTGAATGCAATCACGACCAGGACCGCCGCCTCGACAAACCACGAGATGACTTCCTTGAACAGTCCAAAATTAAATTTTTTTCTCTTTCGGTTGAAATTCAACCCTCCGCGTCTTCGAAAACCCATTATCCTCTGTCCACTCTCCGGAATTTGAAAAAAGCTGGCACGTTCTCACGCACCAGCCTGTGTTGGATTATTTTACCAGTTCCTTAACCTTAGCTGCCTTACCGACACGGTCTCTTAAATAATAAAGCTTCGCACGGCGCGCCTTACCATGGCGAACCACCTCGACATTCTCCACATTCGGGGAATGCAGCGGCCATGTCTTCTCCACGCCGACTCCGTTGGATAACTTTCTCACAGTAAAGGTCGCACGGTTGCTGCCGCCCTGTTTCTTGATGACGGTTCCCTCGAAGACCTGTACACGCTCACGGTTACCCTCCTTGATCTTGCCGTACACCTTGACGGTGTCTCCGACGGAGAACTCCGGAACGGACTCTTTCAGCTGTTCGGATTCAATGTTCTTAATAATTTCCATTGCGTTCATAATATTATAACCTCCTGCTTTATCTGACGTTCTTAATGCATGGCAACAGAGGACCGTCACAACTCACAACAGTAGTACGTTATCACAGTTTCCGAAAAAAAGCAAGTATTTTTTACACAGAATTCATAAAATAAGCTGCAAAATCTTTGCGCCCGCTGATGCCGCTCTTTTCGTAGATATGGGTGATGTGCTTTTTTACGGTAGTCTCGGAAATGAACAGCTCCTCCGCGATCCGCAGATTCGTAAAGCCGTTCGCCACCATAAGCCCCACCTCTGTCTCCCGGCGTGTAAAATCGTGCTCCGCGGCAAAGGAAAGGTAGCGCTCCTTGTCAAAAAACAATTCCTCCGGCTTCTCGTCGCCCGCACGCTCTGTCTGTTCCGCGTTCTCTCCGCCCCGATACACGAAAACCAGAAGCGCACAGCCCACCACCGCCATGCCCAGAGTGCCAAGATTCACCGCGGCACGCCGGGCCGGCTCCCGGATACTGACCCACTCCATGACCAGCGTAAAGAACAAAAGCACTGCATAGATCACTGCCAGCAGGACAATCCTATTCTTCTTCATCGTCGTTGTCCACAACTATCTTCGCGTTGGCAAACTCCTCTTCCTCCGGCACATCCATCGTCTCCGTGATGTGATTCTGTACGTGGGCGCTGACCGGAATCAGAAGAAACTCCACAATAATTCCGTAAAAGACCGTGAGAACCATAACCGCCAACGAGGGTCCTAACGCAGTAAAATCTATCATATTGTACAAGAGGATAACGAAGGCGATCACCACAGAGAAGCCCATGGCACACAGCGTGAGCTTCTGCACCATCTTCACCGCCTCCAGCGCTTTTTTCATCTGTGCCAGCGAGCACGGCTTTTTCCCGATGGAAAAGGCGGCTGCAAAATCCTTTGCCATGCCGGAAGCCCAAAGCGCCGGAACAACAAAAAACAAAAGGCAGCAGACAGAGGGGATATCGATGAACCCCGATATGACCTTCATCCCTCCGGTGATCACGACCTGGTACACGAATACTATAACGATGACAACAATTTCCAGCCACAGCACCTTTCCCACAGAACGTTTCTTCATGACAATTCCTCCTCACACAGGTATACTACCAATATACTACCACGTAAAGAGTTCTACCGCTATACTACCTTTGAAAAAAAGGGTAGTATTTTCTGCTATGCCGCTTTCTGCCCCTGTTCCTCCCAGCCGCTCCGGAACGTGCGGATCTTTTCCTTGATAATCATCGGGTTGTCTCCCGCCTGGATCGAGAGCACTCCCTCCATGATCAGTTCCATCTCAAGCTCCTGCAGTGTGCTGCTCCTCCTAAGTTTCGCCGCGATGGGGATGCACACCCAGTTCGCCAGCACCGAGCCGTACAGAGTCGTGATGAGCGCCAACGACATGCCAAGCCCCACCGCCCCCGGGTCAGCCCCCATGGATTTCATCATGTTGATGAGTCCGAGCAGAGTTCCCACCATGCCCCATGCCGGGGCGTAGGCTCCCAGATTCTCCCAGAAGGTAATTCGCCTGCGGTTGTCCTCGGAGGTGTGGAGCAGGTCGGTCTCTAAAATATCCTTAATGAGCTCCGGATCGGTGCCGTCAATGGTCAGCCGGACACCCTTCTGCATATAGCTGTTCTCAATTTTCATGCTGTACTCCTCCAGCGCCAGCAGTCCGTCCTTGCGGGAGATCACAGCCATCTCATAGATCTGGTTCGCGATGTCATCCAGATTCCGCGTCTGACGCGACATCGCGGCGGAGAAGCTCTTCAGCCCGTCCGTAAACTCCCCGAAGGACTCCGAGGTGATCATCACCGCAAAAATTGCCCCGCCGAAGGTGACAAGCATAGACGGGATATGGATAAAGTTGAGAATCGTCCGGATTCCGCCGTTGGTTGCAATCCCCGTGATAATCACTCCAAAACAACATAAAAACCCGGTCAGTGCAGACATGTTCATTTTTTTCATACCATCGCCTCCTAACACATTGTCGATAGTATGAACGTAACATTTCTGCCCTGCCGGGTCTATACTACTTTTGCGATCAAGGGTAGCATTTTTCACAATTTGGGCTTATCCGAATATCAGCCCTCTCAGCAGCCAGCCAATGAGAAATACCGCCGCCAGTCCGGCGATCGTCATAAGCCAGTACATCACCGCCGAGTAATGGAAACGCTTCCATACACCAAAGATCTGAAAAAGAATTATGACATTTAACAGCATGAACAGTCCCGTCACTATGATCAGAATACTGTAGGAAAGCGTCATAAAAACAAGAAGGAATACCATGGTGGATCCCCAAATTTTCATCAGTTCACTTTTCGGATATTTCTTATCCCACTCTTTTGTCTCCTCCTCAATCCGCTTCAAAATGTTGTTGATCTGCATAAAATTAAATACAAAGCCAACCTTGAGCCTCTGTTGTCTCTGCTGCAATTCCTCGTCAACGTCATCTCCCCATCGTGATCCCATGTTTATTCCCTCCCCTGTCCGAACTAAATTTTTTACGTGCACGGCAGGCCGGCACAGTACCTGTTTTATCTTAACACAGATATATGGATATGACAAGATGGTCGATTTTGCTTAATGCTTTTTGTTACTTACTTAACGGATTTTCTACCATTCTTTTCAGAACAAATAATACGAAGAT
>CAZWRT010000043.1:0-23352 GCA_964636375.1 uncultured Lachnobacterium sp.
TATAATATTTTCTCTATTTCGCTTGCGCAGGATATGCGCACATTCGGGCTTTTGCGTGTGATCGGCACGACCCACCGGCAGATGAAGAAGCTGACCTGTGCGCAGATCATTCTCATCGGGTGTGTGGCGCTTCCGATCGGCCTTTTGCTTGGATATTTTATCGGTTTCAAGGTTCTCGCTCCTGTTTTTATGAGCCTGAGCGGAACAATTCTGCCCTATAGGTTCGGCTCGTGGATAGTGTGGATTGTGTTGATAAGCGCCGGGTTGACATCGTTTACCCTGTTCTTCTCGGCACTGCGTCCGCTGAAACAAATCAAAAAGATGACGCCGGTGCAGTCGGTGTCCGCAGAGCCGGAGGAAGATCGTCATAAAAAAGACAGGTGTCGGGAAATTCCCGCCTCTCCACACAGTCTGGCGCTGGCAGGGATCCGCAGAAGCCGCGGACGTATGCTGATCACGTCTCTCTCCGCAATGTTGTCCGTTCTGCTCTTTGTGATTGTTGGCGGCCTTGTGGACGTCGTTGTCGGGAGCACATATGAAAGGCTCGGGATGTTTGACATTGATCTCTCACTGCATCAGGCGGAAACCTCTGTCAGCATAAGCACCGTCCCGCCGTCGTTTACAAGTGCCTCAATGCATGCCGCAGTAGAGCCGGATGTGATCGAAAGAATCGCCTCATCCTATGCTGTGAAGGAAATGTATCTCCTGCGTTTTGAGCATATCACGGCGGAAATCTCACCCGTGCTCGAAGAAGAAATCCGGGCATTTCTGGCACGGCAGAAGAACGAATTTGTACGGCAGGAATATCAGAACATTCTTGACAGCGGACTGATAAATGCCGTTGTTCTTGGGGTACCTGACGAGCTTTGTCAGTACATTGTTGTATCCAGGGAAGCAGAAAAGCCTGTTTACTATCATGGAGAGGAACTGTATGATGGCGGTCATGTTCTGTGCATTTCCACATCTGACAATGGGCTGACTTATTGCGACATGCGTCTTTTTGCCGGAGACGTGCTGTATTCGGATGCTTTGAAGATGAACTATGAGGTGATTGGTGCGGAACTGCCATATGGCATATGGACTGCCCTGCGCGAGATATGTTCGTATCCGGATGACGGTTCAGGGGATGCGCTGTTTCTGCTGCCTATGAGCGTCTTTGAAAAAGAGTTTTATGACGCACCTGTACTTACCGTTCTCGCTGACGCAAAAGAGGGTATGGAAGAAATACTTCGGGGGGAAGTACAGGAATGTATTGACGGAAGAGGCGTGGACTTTAGCGGCGTTTCATATGTCTACCGTGCAGCCGGAAGATTGGACGAACTTGCAAAGCTGCAAATTCGGCTGACGGCGATTTGCCTTACAGGATACAGCCTCTGCGGAATTATTCTCCTGATTGGTCTCATGAACATGATAAACAGCGCCCTGACTTCCATGGTGCTGCGGCGGCGGGAATTTGCTATGCTGGAGACGGTCGGCATGACCCGCGCCCAGCTTCGCAGGATGCTGTTGTATGAGAACAGCGTAGGCGGTGTGTTCGGGCTTGTTTCTTTCGTTGTCGGTTCCGTTTTGTTCAATGCATTGCTGGCGCAGACGTTCGAAGTGAAGATTGCTCCAATTTCACTTCCGGCGATGGGAATCTTACTTTTTCTGTTTGCTGCAGGTGGCGTGACTGCGGAGCTTTCCTATCGGATACTGACCAAAACATCGCTGACCGAACGGCTAAGAGCTGGGGAGTGAAGCGACTGGAACGGTAAAAACCAAGGTTAAAATTTAAAAAAGTACTTGAAATTTCTGTAAAAAAGTGATATTATTTTTATCGTAACATAGAGTTCAGGGTTGAGAGAGGACATCGGTCCTCTCTCAATTTTTGTTAAATATCAGGAAAGAGGTGACAGAGTTGTCAGCAGAAAGTTATGCGGTGAGGCTGGAGAAGATGATTACGCCGATCTTAGAGCGTTTCCACTATGAGCTGGTCGATACGGAGTATGTAAAGGAGGGCGGAACCTACTATCTGAGAGCCTACATTGACAAGGAAGGAGGAATCACCGTGAACGACTGTGAGGCGGTGGCGCGGGAGATGAACGATCTGCTCGATGCAGAGGATTTTATCCCGAACTCCTACTCGTTTGAGGTGAGTTCTCCGGGACTGGGGCGGCCGCTGAAGAAAGAAAAGGATTACGCCCGCAATGTAGGCAGGGAGGTTGAGATCAGAACCTACCGTGCCATCGACCGCTGTAAGGAATTCTGGGGAATCCTGAAGTCGTATGATGAGGAATCTGTGACGATCGCCGAGGAGGACGGAGGCCTGCGTATCTTCGCGCGGCAGAGTATTGCGCTGATCCGCGAGGCTGTACACTTTTGATGAAAAACCAAAGCTTACGATAACAAAATCAGATTAGGAGGAGAAAAACATGAATCAAGAGTTATTAGAAGCGTTGACGATATTGGAGCAGGAGAAAAACATCAGCAAAGAGGTCCTGCTGGAGGCGATCGAGAATTCGCTGATCACCGCGTGTAAGAATCATTTCGGCAAAGCAGAAAACGTGAAAGTTGTCATTGATCCGAACACCTGCGAATATCATTGCTTTCAGGAAAAGACTGTGGTTGAGGAGGTGGAGGACCCGCTGGAGCAGATCTCGCTGGCAAACGCGCAGATGATCGACGGCACATTTGGGCTGGGTGATATTGTGCAGGTTGAGGTGAAGTCCAAGGAATTCGGCCGCATCGCCACCATGAATGCCAAGAACGTGATTTTACAAAAGATCCGGGAAGAGGAGCGCAGGGTCATCTTCGACGAGTACAACAGCAAGGAGAAAGACGTGGTAACCGGTGTGGTGCAGCGCTATGTGGGGCGCAATATCAGCATCAACCTCGGCAAGGCGGACGCCCTTCTGACGGAGAGTGAACAGATCAAGGGCGAGCATTTCAAGCCGACCGACCGCATCAAAGTGTACATTCTGGAGGTGAAAGCGACCTCCAAGGGGCCAAAGATCTTAGTGTCCAGAACGCATCCGGAGCTGGTCAAGCGCCTGTTCGAATCCGAGGTGACGGAGGTGCGCGAGGGGATTGTCGAGATCAAAGGCATTTCCCGCGAGGCAGGGAGCCGCACAAAGATCGCCGTGTGGTCCAACGACCCGGACGTCGATCCGGTGGGCGCCTGCGTGGGAATGAACGGAGCCAGAGTCAACGCTATCGTGGATGAGCTGGGAGGAGAGAAGATTGACATTGTCATCTGGGATGAGAACCCGGCGATCCTTATCCAGAACTCACTCAGCCCCGCGAAGGTGATTTCCGTCATCGCTGATGCGGACGAGAAGGCGGCGAAGGTCGTAGTTCCGGACTACCAGCTATCCCTCGCGATCGGCAAGGAGGGACAGAATGCCAGACTGGCGGCGCGCCTGACCGGCTACAAGATTGACATCAAGAGCGAGACCCAGGCGAGAGAGTCCGGTGACTTCTTAGACTATGAGAACGAGTATGAGGATGAGGAGTACTACGAAGAGGACTATGAGGGCGAGAATGAAAACGGGGAATATCCGGAGGGCGCGGACGAATCCGTGCCGGAGGATAACTGGGAATAGAGGCGGATTATGGCAAATAAAAAAATACCGGTTCGCCAGTGTGTGGGATGCAGACAGATGAAGGATAAAAAGGAACTGATCCGCGTCATACGGACGGAAGATGCAGTTCTTTTGGACGACACCGGACGGAAGAACGGGCGCGGCGCTTATCTCTGCTTAAACCCGGAATGTCTGAGGCTGGCGCGAAAGTCCAAGGGGCTGGAGCGTTCGTTAAAGGCGGAAATCCCCGCGGAAATATACGACGGGCTGGAAAAGGAGATGAGTGCACTTGCAAAATGACAGAGTGTTATCCATGCTCGGAATCGCGGCGAAAGCCGGCAGTGTCGTGAGCGGGGAGTTTTCCACGGAAAAAGCGGTAAAGTCCGGTCATGCCCGCCTCGTGATCGTCTCGGCGGAGGCGTCCGAGGGCACGAAAAAGAGTTTTCGAGATATGACGGATTTTTACCATGTGCCAATGTACTGCTACGGTGACAAGGAGAGTCTCGGACGGTGCATCGGAAAGGAGTTTCGCGCGTCGCTTGCAGTGACGGACGAAAAGCTGGCAAAGGCCGTGGAATCAAAATTAAAAACTGAATAACGGAGGAAATTCATATATGGCAAAAATGAGAGTTCATGAACTCGCAAAAGAGTTAGAAATAAAATCGCAGGCGATTATCGACCTGTTGGAATCGACACAGTTCGCGGTCAAGAGCGCGTCCAGCAATGTGGAGGAAGACGCTCAGAAACTCGTGCGCGATAAATTTGCGGCACCCGGGCAGGCAAAGCCGGCACAGAGGGAGGAGCTGCCCGGAAAGTCCGGGCAGGAGGCGGCGCCGAAGGCTGAGCAGAAACCGGATAATGGACCGTCAAAGCAGGCGGAACAGGAGCCGAAAAAGGATTTTGCGCCGAAGACTGAGGTCAGAAGGGATTCCGCGCCGAAGGCGGAGCAGCCGTCTGCAAAGGTGAACGGGGAGGGAAACCCGAAGAAGGACAAAGATGCGAAAGCGGCGGCGGACAAAGAGCGCCCGAAGAAGAAATCCAGCATTTCTGCGGTGTTTAACGCGCAGTACAGCAAGCAGTCCTCCCGCAGGCCGGGACAGGGCGGCGGAAACGGACAGGGCGGTGGAAACGGACAGAGCGGAAACCGCAGCGGCGGAAGAGGAGACCGGGGCAGAGATCGCAGAGACGGCCGGCCGGAGACGCACAGCATCATCCGTCCGCGCCCGGTGGGCGAGCGCTCCTTTCGGCCCATTAGCGAGCGCACGGCGGATAATGTCGATGATTTTGCACCGAGCAGCCGCCCTGTACATCAGGCATCGGAGGCACCCGCTGGGGAGAAAAAGGGATCGGTCCGTGTGAGTGCGGATCGCCCGCGTCCAAGCGGAGAGCGGATGAGCTCTGAACGTCCGAGTGGAGAGCGCAGTGAGCGCGCAGACCGCGGTGACCGTCAGCGTCCGGGAGGAGAGCGTGCCGGAGCGGATCGCGGCGATCGTCAGAGAACCGGACGTCCGGGAGGAGAGCGCAGTGAGCGCACAGACCGCGGTGACCGTCCGCGTCCGGGCGGAGAGAGGATGGGTGACCGTCAGCGTCCGGGAGGAGAGCGCGGTGAGCGCACAGACCGCGGCGGAGCGAGAGACCAGGGAAGAAACCGCGGCGGCCGTGACCAGGTGCGGTTTGATAAAGATAGTGTAGGCAGCGCGGAGGATTTGAGAGGCAAGGAGAGCCGTGACCGCGGAAACGACCGCAAGGGAGCGAACAAGCGCCAGCAGGATCACGACAAGATGGGTAAGCGCCAGGAGAATTACGTTAATCTTGAGAAGCACGGCGGGCGGAAAAAACCGCAGCAGCCGCAGAAACCCAAGGAGGATGAGGATGCAATCAAAGTGATCACCCTTCCCGAGAAGCTGACGATCCGCGAGCTTGCCGAGGCAATGAAAATTCAGCCTGCCGCAATCGTGAAGAAATTATTTATGAAGGGACAGATGGTGACGGTAAACCAGGAGGTGGATTTTGACGCCGCCGGAGAAATCGCGCTTGAGTTCAATTTTATCTGCGAGCCGGAGGAGAAAGTCGATGTGATCGCAGAGCTTCTGAAGGAAGAGGAGGAGGATGTCAGCCATATGGCTGCGCGCCCGCCGGTAGTCTGCGTGATGGGACACGTCGATCACGGAAAGACCTCTCTTCTGGACGCAATCCGGTCTACCAGGGTGACCGACCGCGAGGCCGGAGGCATCACTCAGCACATCGGTGCGTCTGTGGTGTCGATCAACGGCCAGAATATTACTTTTTTGGATACGCCGGGACACGAGGCGTTTACTGCCATGCGTATGCGCGGCGCGAATTCGACCGATATCGCGATTCTTGTTGTCGCGGCGGACGACGGTGTGATGCCGCAGACGATTGAGGCGATCAACCACGCCAAAGCGGCGGGAGTTGAGATTATTGTCGCCGTCAATAAAATTGATAAGCCAAGTGCGAATATTGACCGTGTGAAGCAGGAGTTGTCCGAGTATGAGCTGATTCCCGAAGATTGGGGCGGAAGCACGGTATTTTGTCCGGTTTCTGCACATACTAAAGAGGGTATCGACAATCTTCTGGAAATGATCCTTCTGACGGCAGAGGTGCTGGAGCTCAAGGCGAATCCGAACAGGAATGCCCGCGGCCTCGTTATCGAGGCGCAGCTTGACAAGGGCAGGGGCGCCGTGGCGACGGTTCTTGTGCAGAAAGGAACTCTCCATGTCGGGGATTCGATTGCCTGCGGAAGCAGTTACGGCAAGGTGCGCGCGATGATGGATGACAAGGGGCGCAGGGTGCGCACGGCGATTCCGTCCACACCGGTGGAAATTCTCGGCTTAAACAGTGTTCCGGTGGCGGGCGAGACGTTTGTGGTCTGTGGCTCCGACAAGGAGGCGAAGGCGTTTGCGGACACCTACATTGCAGAGGAGAAGACGCGCCTGCTTGAGGAAACCAAGTCCAGAATGAGTCTGGACGATCTGTTCTCGCAGATCCAGTCCGGCAATATGAAGGAATTAAATATTATTGTGAAGGCCGATGTGCAGGGTTCGGTGGAGGCAGTCCGGCAGTCGCTTGTCAAGCTCTCCAACGACGAGGTCGTTGTGAAGGTGATTCACGGCGGCGTTGGCGCGATCAACGAGTCCGATGTGATTCTTGCATCCGCGTCGAATGCAATTATCATTGGATTTAACGTCCGTCCGGACCCGATTGCGAAGGCAACAGCGGACAACGAGGGCGTGGATGTCCGGCTGTACAAGGTCATCTACAACGCGATCGAGGATGTGGAGGCTGCCATGAAGGGCATGCTGGATCCTGTCTTTGAGGAGAAGGTCTTAGGCCATGCGGAAATCCGCCAGATCTTTAAGGCGTCCGGTGTCGGCAATATCGCGGGCTCTTATGTGCTTGACGGCATGATCGAGCGGGGCTGCAAGGTGCGCGTGTATCGCGGTGAGTCGTTGGTTTTCGAGGGCGATCTTGCCTCGTTAAAACGATTCAAGGATGATGTGAAGGAAGTCCGAAACGGCTTTGAGTGCGGTCTGGTATTTGACGGTTTCAACGAGATCGAGGAGTTTGACCGCGTGGAGGCCTACAAGATGGTGGAAGTGCCAAGATAGGAAGAGTATGAGAAAAAACAGCATTAAAAATATCCGGATTAACGAGGAGGTCATGCGGGAGCTCTCCAATATTATCCGCGGTGAGATCAAGGACCCGCGGATCAATCCGCTGACTTCGGTCGTGGCGGTTGAGGTAGCGCCGGATCTGAAGACGGCAAAGGCTTTTATCAGTGTTCTCGGAGATGAGGAGTCACAGAAAAAGACACTGGAGGGACTGCGCTCTGCGGAGGGCTTTATCCGCCGCGAGCTGGCCAGATCCATCAATCTGCGCAATACGCCTGAAATCCGGTTTATTCTGGACCAGTCCATCGCTTATGGCATGGAAATGTCCCAAAAAATCGATGCGCTGACCAGACAGTCGAATGAGGAAGAAGATGAAGCTGATTGATGAAAAACTCGCGAATGCAAAGCGGGCAGGGATCGCCGGGCATGTCCGCCCGGACGGGGACTGCGTGGGTTCTGCACTTGCGCTGTACAATTATGTGCGGGACTCATATCCGATGATGGATGTCCGCCTGTTTCTGGAGCCGATCCCGAATATTTTCCGATTTCTGCATCGCTCGGAGGAGATTCAAAACGATTTCGGTGAGGAGCCGCCGTTTGACGTTTTTTTCGTGGTGGACTGCGGGGACGCCGGGCGTCTGGGAGCGGCGGAGCAGTATTTTAACGCCGCGCGCCATACGGTCTGCATTGACCATCATATGAGCAATCAGGCGTTTGCGGACGACAATTACATTGTGGCGGACGCGAGCTCTACCTGCGAGCTCATGTTTGAGCTGATGGACGAGGCGCGCATCACGCGGGAAATCGCGGAGTGCCTCTACACCGGAATTGTACATGACACCGGGGTGTTTCAGTATTCCTGCACCTCGAAAAAAACGATGCATATTGTGGGATGCCTCATGGAAAAGGGCATTGACTACCCGAAGATTGTAGATGATACTTTTTACACCAAGACATTCAATCAGAACCGGATTCTGGGGCGCGCGCTCGTGGATGCCGAGCTGTATCTGGGCGGGCGCTGTATTGTGAGCACTGTCACGCGGGCGATGATGGAGGAGTACGAGGTGCTGCCGAAGCATCTCGACGGGATTGTGAACCAGCTGCGGGTGACGAAGGGTGTTGAGGTCGCCGTGTTCCTCTACGAGAATGAGGACGGCACATTCAAGGGAAGCCTGCGCGTCAACGGGGATGTCAATGTGGCGGAAATCGCAATTGCCTTCGGCGGAGGCGGACACGTGAAGGCCGCCGGATTCACGATTGAGGGCACGAAGGAGGACTGTATCCGGCGCATTCTTGCAGAGGTGGAAAAGAGACTGCAATGACGAACGGAATTGTAAATGTATACAAGGAAAAAGGCTTTACCAGCTTTGATGTCGTGGCCAAAATGCGCGGGATTTTTCATCAGAAGAAGGTCGGCCACACAGGGACGCTCGACCCGGACGCAGAGGGAGTGCTGCCTGTCTGTCTCGGCAGCGCGACAAAGGTCTGCGATGTCCTGACGGACAAGGACAAGGAGTATGAGGCTGTGCTTCTGCTCGGGCTTGTGACGGACACCCAGGACGTGACCGGCACGGTGCTCTCTGAGCATGAAGTGACTGTGACCGAGGAAGAGGTGCGGGATGCAGTTTTGTCTTTTGTCGGGGATATTATGCAGGTTCCGCCCATGTTCTCGGCGCTGAAGGTAAACGGGCAGAAGCTCTGCGACCTGGCAAGAAAGGGAGTGGAGGTCGAGCGGGAGGCCCGCCCGGTCGTGATTCACGGGATCGAGATTCTGGACATGCGTCTGCCGCGGGTACATATGCGGGTGCACTGCGGGAAAGGAACCTACATCCGCACGCTTTGCCGGGATGTAGGCGAGAGGCTGGGCTGCGGCGGCTGCATGGAGCGGCTTCTTCGCACCCGGGTGTCGGACTTTGCCCTGCGGGATGCCATGCGCCTGTCTGAGATTGAGGAGGCGCTCGCGGCAGGGAGGACCGACTTTATTCGTCCGGTGGACTCGGTATTTAAGCAGTATCCGGCAGTGACGGCGTTGCCGGAGGCACAGAAATTACTTGACAACGGAAACCGCCTTCCGCAGGAAATGGCTGACGGGCATTCTGAGGGCGGGCAGACCGTGCGAATCTGCGATGCGGCGGGCCGCTTTATCGGGCTGTACTGCTATGAGCGGGATACCGCAGACTATAAGCCGGTAAAATTATTCTTTGACAGATAAAGCTTATGGAATATATTAGAAATAATCTTAAATTTACAATCAGTGAACCGACGGTGATTACGCTCGGCAAATTTGACGGCCTCCATCGCGGGCATGAGCTGCTGATCGAGAATCTTTTTGCCAAAAAGAGAGAATTGGGGGCAAAAACGCTCGTGTTCACCTTTGACATCCCGCCCCGTCTGAGAGCGGGCAAAGAGGCTGTGAAGGTTCTGACCACCAACGAGGAAAAGCGATGGATTTTTGCCAAAACGGGGGTGGATTATCTCTACGAGTGCCCGTTCACGCCGCAGATCATGAGCATGGAACCCGGGGATTTCATCCGCTGGATCGTGGATGCATTTGCCGTGCGGTGCATCGTGGCGGGAGAGGACTTCCGTTTCGGTCACAACCGGGCGGGGAACACGTCTGTCCTCGCGGACTTTGCCGCACACTTTGGCTACGAGCTGATCGTCCGCAAAAAAATTCAGGAGGACGGCAGGGATATCAGCAGCTCGTTCGTGCGGGAGGAGATCGAAAAAAGCAATATCGAGAAGGCGAACCGCCTTCTGGGCTATCCGTTTTTTCTGCGGGGGACGGTCGTCCACGGCCGGCAGCTCGGGCGCACGATCGGCTTTCCGACGGTGAATATGGTGATCCCGCCGGAAAAACTGATGCCGCAGAACGGGGTGTATGCCAGCAGGGTTCACATCGGGGAGGAGACATGGCCTTCCGTCACCAACGTCGGAAGCAAACCGACGGTCACCGACAGCGGTATGATCGGGGCGGAGACACATATCATCGGCTATGACGGAGATCTGTACGGGGAAGCGCTCACAGTGGAGTTTCTCCGCTTCCTGCGGCCGGAGCAAAAGTTTGCCTCTGTGGCAGAACTGCAGGCGCAGATGGAAAGAGATACCGCATGTTCAATAGTTTATTACAAAAATATTACGAAATAGTTGACAATGTTACAAAAACTTGATATACTGATCATCGGTTACAGAAGAAATCCATGACACGGGAGGAGTTTGGTCCAATGAAGATCGGTGAGCAGATGAAGAAACGTATCGGTGGCGTGTTACTTTTGGCGGTGGCGATTACGGCGGTTGCCGCATGTTCCGTCAGCAAAAATTCGGCCGCACAAGTCAACGGCCCTGTATCGGATATTCCGCTGGCAGGGATTGCGTCTGCGTTTGGCTCAGAAAATCTGGTTGCGCTGAATGTGACCGCAGGTGTCACGGATGTTATGATGGATACAATGGCTGTTGAGGTGGCAGACACCGGGCTTGCGAAAGTCGGTCAGGGACTTTCTGCAGACACGATGGCCGATAAGCTTTCTGTACCGGAAAGCTTCAGGATGCTCTCTGCGCCGGAAGACGCCATGACGGCTGATGAAGCCGGTGAGGCAGAGGATCAAGACTTTTTTGGATATGTCAACCTTGGAATCGCATTGGTTGACGGCAACTTAAATGTGAGAAAAGAGCCTACAACGGAAAGCCGGGTCGTCGGGAAGATGACGAACCACGCTGCCTGCGAGATTATTGCGCAGGAGGGTGACTGGTATCAGATCACCTCCGGCAATGTTGAGGGCTATGTCAGTGCGGATTATATCATCACGGGTGATGAGGCGTTTGCGATTGCGGCGGCAGAGGTTCTGACGATTGCAAAGGTAAAGACCGCCACGCTGCGCGTCCGCAAGGATGCGACCACGGAGTCGAGTATCCTTGCTCTGGTCGGCGACGGTGAGGAGCTCATTGTCAGCGGCGAGAAGGACGGCTGGTACGAAGTTGAGGTGGACAACCTCTATGGCTATGTCTCCGGTGATTATGTCGAGATTTCACAGAAGCTTATTACGGCTCAGACCATCAAAGAGCTGCGGTACGGAAACGGCGTATCGGACGTCCGCGTCGATCTGGTGCAGTACGCACTGCAGTTTGTCGGAAACCGTTATGTGTGGGGTGGGACAAGCCTTACACGCGGGGTGGACTGTTCCGGATTTACCATGAGGGTTTATGAGCACTACGGTGTCAGACTGCCGCATCACTCTGGCTCTCAGCCGTCATACGGCACGCGGATCAGCTCGAGTGAGGCGCGTCCGGGAGACCTGTTCTTCTACGGGAGCGGCGGAAGGATCGGCCATGTCGGGATCTATATCGGCAACGGACAGATCGTCCATGCGAGCGGCGTGCGCACCGGAATCAAGGTGTCTAATGCATTTTACCGCACACCGATCTGCGTGGTGAGCTACCTTCCTTAAGCAGAAATGATATTGTAAGCTGAATTATAAAAAAATGTTTACAAGCAAGTAAAACTATGCTATATTAAATCAGTATGGTTTAACCCGCTCCTCGGTGGAAGGACACTCCGACCTTTTGCTGGGCGCAGGGTGTAAGAATAAAAGGAGGATATGACATGATAGCAAAGGAAAAGAAACAGGCAATTATTGCAGAGTATGGCAGGACACCGAACGACACCGGTTCACCGGAGGTTCAGGTTGCGGTTCTGACCGCGAGAATTCAGGAGCTCACCGAGCATTTGAAGGCGAACCCGAAGGATCACCATTCCAGACGGGGAATGTTAAAGATGATCGGACAGAGACGTGGACTGCTGTCTTATTTAAAAGATATTGATATCGAGAGATATCGTTCGCTAATTGAGCGTCTGGGTCTTAGAAAGTAATTGTAAAGAGCGGGGTGGTATTCATTCCGCTCTTATTTTGGTTTTGGAGATTAAAGGAGAGAGAGTATGTACAAAAGTTATTCAATGGAGCTTGGCGGCAGAACACTTACCGTGGATATCGGGAGAGTATGTGCCCAGGCGAACGGAGCAGCTCTGCTGCGCTACGGCGATACCACTGTGTTGTCCACTGCCACGGCATCGGACAAGCCGAGGGAGGGAATTGACTTTTTCCCGCTCAGCGTGGAATTCGAGGAGAAAATGTATTCCGTGGGCAAGATTCCGGGAGGCTTCAACAAGCGGGAGGGTAAGGCGTCCGAAAATTCCGTCCTCACCGCGCGCGTGATCGACCGTCCGATGCGTCCGCTGTTTCCGAAGGATTACCGCAACGATGTCACCTTGAATAACCTGGTGATGTCCGTTGATCCGGAGTGCCGTCCGGAGCTGGTTGCCATGATCGGAGCGGCTCTTGCGACCACCATTTCCGATATTCCGTTTGACGGTCCCTGTGCGATGACCCAGATGGGTATGGTGAACGGGGAGTTCATTGTCAACCCTTCGCAGAAGGTGTGGGACGAGGGAGATCTGGAGCTCACGGTCGCGTCCACGTCGGAAAAGGTCATCATGATCGAGGCGGGGGCAAACGAGATCCCGGAGGAGAAGATGATCGAGGCGATCTACAAGTGCCACGAAATCAACCAGACGATCATCGCATTTATCAACCAGATCCGCGCGGAGATGGGAAAGGAAAAGCACGCATACACGAGCTGCGCAATCCCGGAGGAGATGTTTGCAGCCATCCGCGAAATCGTCACCCCGGAGCAGATGGAAGAGGCTGTCTTCACGGACGAAAAGCAGAAGAGAGAAGAGAATATCCGCGAGATCACCGAAAAGTTGCAGGAGGCCTTCGCAGAGAATGAGGAGTGGCTTGCGGTGCTCGATGAGGCGGTTTACCAGTATCAGAAAAAAACGGTCCGCAAGATGATCTTAAAGGATCACAAGCGCCCGGACGGACGCGCGATTAACCAGATCCGTCCGCTTGCCGCAGAGGTTGATCTGATCCCGAGAGTGCATGGCTCCGCAATGTTCACGCGCGGACAGACGCAGATCTGCGACGTCGTGACCTTAGGACCTCTGTCTGAGGTACAGAAGATCGACGGACTGGATGAGAATATCACGACCAAGCGCTACATGCATCAGTATAATTTCCCGTCCTACTCGGTGGGTGAAACCAAGCCGAGCCGGGGCCCGGGACGGCGTGAAATCGGTCATGGCGCACTTGCGGAGCGCGCGCTGATTCCGGTGCTCCCCTCAGTGGAGGAGTTCCCCTACGCGATCCGCGCGGTGTCTGAGACCTTCGAGTCCAACGGCTCCACCTCCATGGCGTCCACCTGCGCATCCTGCATGTCCCTGATGGCGGCGGGCGTGCCGATCAAAAAGATGGTAGCAGGTATTTCCTGCGGACTTGTGACCGGGGAAACGGATGATGATTACCTTGTCCTGACGGATATCCAGGGACTTGAGGACTTTTTCGGAGATATGGATTTCAAAGTGACCGGCACGCATGACGGTATCACTGCGATCCAGATGGATATCAAGATTCACGGATTGACCAGAGCGATCGTTGAGGAGGCAATTGCCCGCACGAGGGAGGCACGCCTCTACATTATGGACGAGGTCATGAGCAAGGCGATTGCGGAGCCGCGCAAGGAGCTCAGCCCGTGGGCGCCGAAGATCGAGCAGATCATGATTGACCCGGCGAAGATCGGCGATGTGGTAGGCCAGAAGGGTAAGACGATCAATGAAATTATTGCCAGAACCGGCGTGAAGATTGACATTACCGATGACGGTGCAGTGTCCGTGTGCGGAACCGACAAGGCGATGATCGCGGAGGCGATACGATTGATTGAGATCATCACGACGGAATTCGAGGAGGGCCAGATCTTCCAGGGCACGGTCGTGAGCATCAAGGAGTTCGGCGCATTTCTGGAGTTCGCACCGGGCAAAGAGGGAATGGTGCATATTTCAAAAATTGCGAAAGAACGCATCAACCGCGTAGAGGATGTTCTTACACTGGGAGACCAGGTGACAGTGATCTGTCTTGGCAAGGACAAGATGGGAAGAATCAGTTTCTCCATCAAAGATGTTCCGGCAGACAAGAGATAAGATGGTATAGAAAAAGCCCCGTCCTGCGGGGCTTTTTAATTTGCGTGCACACCTTCGGAGAAAAAACGCCATACTATAGGATGAGAAATAATTTTCGGAGCATGCATGAATCGAGTGAAAAGACTGGTGGAGGCCAGAGAGGTGTACCGGCAGGGATACAGCGGAAACGGCATGAGGATTGCGGTCCTTGACTCCGGTGTCGCGCTGCACGCGGACTTATCGGGGCGTGTTGTCGCCTATCAGGATTTTGTGGACGGGAAGGAGCAGCCGTCCGACCCGAACGGGCACGGGACACATGTGGCGGGCATTCTCTGTGGGAGCGGAAGGTGCAGCCGCGGGCAGGTGCGGGGGATGGCGCCGGGCGCACAGCTGGTTGTGCTCCGGGTGCTCGACGGCACGGGAAACGGCAAGACGGACCGCGTGCTCTCCGCGCTGCAGTGGGTTTTGGATAACCGGGAGCGGTACCGGATCCGTGTGGTCAATTTTTCCGTAGGATTTCTGCCGGGGGCTGACGACAGTGAGCAGATACAGATTATGGAGGCGCTGGAGGCACTCTGGGATCAAAATGTCGTGGTGGTGACTGCCGCCGGAAACAACGGTCCGAGGGACGGCTCCGTTACCGTGCCGGGCATTTCGAGGAAGGTAATAACCGTGGGGGCGAGCGACGACCAGCAGGGAGGCAGGAACATGCCGCGGGGCTACAGCGGCAAGGGTCCGACTCCATGCTGTATTGTAAAACCGGAAATTCTGGCTCCCGGAACCAATATTATGAGCCTCGGCAATCAGGGAAACCACTATGTTCGCAAGAGCGGTACTTCCATGGCAACTCCCGTCGTGAGCGGCGCGCTGGCGCTCGCTTTGGAAAAGAATCCGGCGCTGCGCCCGGAGCATATAAAGCTCAAGCTCTATGAATCCACGCGCTCGCAGGAGTGGAGTGGAAGCGCCTGGGGAATACTCAAAGTTGATAAATTGATGGATTTCATATAAAATACCGGTAGGGAGCAAACCGGCAGGAGGAAGAAAGATGAGGCGTTTTGCAAATAAACTGTTCGGAGAATTTACACTGGGTATTTTGATTATCTGTCTGCAATTCTGCTGGCTGGTCTACATGCTTTACAACACAAAAGCCGCAAACTCGGCGATCAACATTGCGTTTATTGTCTTTGCCGTGCTGCTGTCGCTCCACATCGCAAACAAGGAGATACGTACCTCCTACAAGCTCTCGTGGATTTTTCTGATCCTGTCTCTGCCGGTGTTCGGGATTCCCGCCTATTTTTTGTTCGGCCGCTCGGAGCTGACGCGCCGGACGCGGCGGGAAATGGGAGCGCTGGCGGAGGAATTTGCCGTACTGCGCGTGGAGGATGCGGCTGTGCGGGAGGAGCTTTGCAGGGAGAGTCCGGACGCGGCGCAGCACAGCATATATATTACAGACTATGCGAAGTATCCGCTTTACCGCGAGGAGATGACGGAGTACTTTCCGAGCGGCGAGGCGTTGTTCCCGCATTTTCTGGAGGATTTAAAGCGCGCGGAGCACTTTATTTTCCTCGAATATTTTATCATGGAGCCCGGCGAAATGCTGGATGCAATTTTCGCGATTCTGGAGGAAAAGGCAAAGTCCGGAGTCCTGGTCCGGATCATCTACGATGACGTGGGCTGTATTCGCACCCTGCCGTCCAAGTATTTTGGCTCCTTCGAATCAAGCGGGATAGAGAGTGCCTCTTTTAACCCGTTCCGCCCGTTTCTGTCCGTGATCATGAATAACCGGGATCACCGCAAGATCGCGGTGGTGGACGGACGGATCGCATACACCGGCGGCTTTAACCTCGCGGATGAGTACATCAATGCGACCAGACGTTTCGGCTACTGGAAGGATGCCGGCATCCGCATGGAGGGGGAATGTGTGTGGAGCTTCACCACCATGTTCTTAGAAATGTGGCGTTATATCACCGGAAAGAGCGAGGACTGCGGCAGATATCGGCCGCACGCGACAGACTATTCGGAGAAAAACTGCAAAGAGGCACCGTCTGACTGCGGTTCATGCCCGGTAAGCTCTGCGGACGGTACGTCCGGGAGCGGTGAGTCAAAAGGCTATATCCAGCCTTACGGGGATTCGCCGATGGACTATGAGTATGTCGGGGAAAATGTGTATCTGAATCTGATTAACCGCGCCAGGGACTATGTTTATATTTTTACGCCCTACCTGATCCTTGGGTCGGAGATGACGACAGCGCTTGT
Organism: uncultured Lachnobacterium sp.; assembly: GCA_964636375.1. GTDB lineage: Bacteria > Bacillota > Clostridia > Lachnospirales > Lachnospiraceae > Roseburia. The sequence goes on from CAZWRT010000043.1 coordinate 16,458, forward strand.
GAATGCGGCGAAGTCCGGCGTGGATGTGCGGATTATTGTGCCGGGAATTCCGGACAAAAAGATGGTTTATCTATTGGCGCAGTCCTATTTCCCGGTGCTGATCCGGGGTGGTGTCAAGGTTTTCCAGTACACGCCCGGTTTTCTGCACTCCAAATGCTTTGTGGTGGATGATGTGTACGCGGTGGTCGGCACGATCAATCTGGACTACCGCAGCCTTTGCCTGCACTTTGAATGCGGCACCTTTCTATACCGGGCGCGCGCAGTGCTGCAGGTGAAGGAGGATTTTCTCGCTGCGGTGGAGGAGAGCCATCCGGTCACGGCGGAGGAGGCAAGAAACCGCCACTTCTTCGTCCGGCAGTTTTTCGGAATCCTGAAGCTGATGGCGCCATTATTGTAAATATTTTCACAAAAACACAAAATATAGTAATGTTTACTTGTTTTTTCCACTATATCATGATATGATGTCAGAGTTAAAGGAGATAGGACAAGCTATGGATCTGAATGTGAAGCTGCAGGTGTTTGAGGGACCGCTGGATCTGCTTTTACACCTGCTGGATAAAAACAAAGTCAATATTTACGATATTCCGATTGTGGAGATCACGGCGCAGTACATGGACTACATCGCCGAGATGAGGAGGCAGGATCTGGACGTGCTCAGCGAATTTCTCGTGATGGCGGCGACGCTGATCGACATCAAGTCCCGCATGCTGCTCCCGGCAGATCCGGACGAAGAGACTGAGGAAGAGGACCCGCGCACAGAACTGGTACGGCAGCTTTTGGAGTACAAGATGTACAAATGTATGGCTTATGAACTCAAGGACCGCCAGATTGACGCCCAGCGTGTGCTGTTCAAGGAACCCACGATTCCGGCGGAGGTTCTCGCTTACGAGGAGCCGATCAATATGGAGGAGCTGATCTCCGATGTGACGCTCGCGAAACTCAACTACATATTCAAGAATATAATGAAAAAGCAGAAAGACAAGATTGACCCCCTGCGTTCGAAATTCGGCAAGATCGAGAAAGAGGAGGTGTCGCTGGAGGAGAAGATGGCGGAGCTTGAGGAGTACGCCGCAGAGCATGCGCATTTCAGTTTCCGCAGCCTTCTGGAGGAGCAGTCCGGCAAGGTCGAGATTATTGTGACATTTCTCGCGGTTTTAGAGCTGATCAAGATGGGCAAAATCTTCATTTCTCAGGAACACATCTTTGACGATATCCGAATTGACTCAAGGATTGCTGCCTAAGGGGTAAAACTATGGAAGAAAAAAATTACAAAGCAATTATCGAGGCAATTCTGTTTACCATGGGCGAGTCGGTAGAACTCGGGCGGATTGCGGAGACCATTGAACTTGATAAAAATCAGACCAGAGCGATCATCGAGGAGATGATGGCAGAGTGGGAACATGCGGACCGCGGCATCTCCATTCTGGAGCTTGACGGGGCCTACCAGATGTGCACAAAAAGCGAGATGTATGAGTATCTGATCCGCATTGCCAAGCAGCCCAAGCACCGTGTATTGACGGACGTGCTCCTGGAAACCCTCTCCATCATCGCCTACAAACAACCGGTGACCAAGCAGGAGATCGAGAAGATCCGCGGTGTCTCCTCCGACCACGCAGTGAATAAGCTGGTGGAGTACAATCTGGTGTGCGAGCTGGGACGGCTGGACGCACCGGGCCGCCCGCTTTTGTTTGGCACCACCGAGGAATTTCTGCGCAGTTTCGGCGTGCACGACCTCGAGGAGCTTCCGGTTTTAAGCCCCGTACAGCTCGAGGAGTTCAAGCAGGAGGCAGAGGCGGAGATGAAGGTCTCGATGGAGATCTGAGCGTGACCTTTGTTTTTTTTAGCACAGATTTTCAGAAAGCCTTGATTCTGCTGTAGTTGATTATGAAAAAGAAAATCGTTGATTGATAATTAAAAAATAGGTATAATATAATTATGGATGGAATACGTTTTATCTGGGATGAGAACAAGAATGAGCTGAATAAGAAAAAGCATGACATATCTTTTGAAGAAGCAAAGGAAGTATTTGGCGATGAAAATGCAATTTTGTTTGATGACCCAGACCATTCTTACGAGGAGGAAAGATTTCTTATCATAGGAATAACCGGGACAAAGGGAATATGTATTGTGAGTCACTGTTACAGAGATGAGGATAGTATAATTCGGATCATTTCTGCAAGAGAAGCAACAAAGAAAGAGAGAAATATTTATCAGAAAGGTTGGTAAAGAAGATGAGAGATGAGTATGATATCGAAAACCTGAATCCAAGAAAAAATCCATACTCCAATAGAGTAAAAAAACAGATTACCATCAATATTGACGGAGAAATAATAGACTATTTCAAAAATCAGTCGGAAAGTCTGGGAATACCTTATCAGACATTGATTAATTTGTATTTATCTGATTGTGTAGCATCAAAAAGAAAGTTGCAGATGGAATGGAGATAAAAGGATAAATACATGGATTCAAAAATTGATCTACGTAAAATACAAGCAGATGAATTGAAAACAATCGACCTTGATGCAGTGGATATTGATTTGGAATCTCCCGATTTTGAGCCCCAGCGCCAATATTATTTCATGGCAAAATGCAGGGAATGGGTGAAAGATTTTGAACAGAAAAACGGACGCTTACCCAAATCCTGTGTAGTCAATATGGGCTGTCAGATGAACGCCAGGGACTCGGAGAAACTGGCGGGAATTCTCGCGGATATCGGCTGGGAGGAAAGCACAGAGGAGCATGGCGCGGATTTTGTGATTTATAATACCTGCACGGTTCGGGAGAACGCCAACAACAAAGTCTACGGGCGGCTGGGAACGCTCGGCAGCTACAAGAAGGCAAACCCGCACATGATCATCGCACTGTGCGGATGCATGATGCAGGAGCCGGGGGTGGTGGAGAAGCTCGCGACCGGTTACAGGTTTGTCAACCTGATTTTCGGCACGCATAACATTTACAAATTTGCTGAGCTTTTGTATGCGGCGCTCGAGTCGGGCGGAATGATCGTGGATATCTGGAAGGACACCGACCGGATCGTGGAGGACCTTCCCATGAAACGCAAATTTGCCTTCAAGTCCGGCGTAAACATTATGTTCGGCTGCAACAATTTTTGCAGCTACTGCATCGTCCCCTATGTGCGCGGGCGGGAGCGGAGCCGGGAGCCGGGGGACATTATCCGGGAGATCGAGCGTCTGGTGGCTGACGGCGTCTGCGAGGTGATGCTGCTCGGGCAGAACGTGAATTCCTATGGGAAAACTCTGGAGCACCCGGTGACGTTTGCCGAACTTCTGCGCATGGTCAACCGGATTGAAGGACTCAAACGCATCCGCTTTATGACCTCGCACCCGAAGGATCTCTCCGACGATCTGATCCTCGCGATGCGGGACTGTGAAAAGGTGTGCCGGCATCTGCATCTGCCGCTGCAGTCCGGCAGCTCGCGAATTTTAAAGATCATGAACCGCCGTTATGACAAAGAGCAGTACCTTGCGCTGGTCGAAAAGCTGCGCGAAGCGGTACCGGACATCGCGCTGACGACGGATATTATTGTCGGTTTTCCGGGCGAGACAGAGGAGGATTTTCAGGAGACGCTGGATGTGGTGCGCCGCGTGCAGTATGACAGCGCGTTCACATTCCTCTATTCCAAGCGCACCGGAACCCCGGCGGCATCGATGGAAAATCAGGTGGAGCCCGCAGTGGCAAAGGAACGCTTTGACCGCCTGTTAAAGGAGGTGCAGGCGATCAGCACGAAAAAGGCGATGGCGCTTGAGGGAGAGGTACAGGATGTGCTTGCCGAGGAGCGGAATGTGCAGGATGCGAGCCTGCTCACCGGGCGTCTGTCGAACAATGCGACCGTGCATTTTCCGGGGGACATCTCCATGATCGGGACGCTGCAGCGCGTGCGGCTCTCTGAGTGTAAGGGCTTTTATTATCTGGGAGAAATTGTGGCAGATGCGTAAACGATTCGGGAAAGCGGATGCAATTTTTATCGGGGCGCTCGCCGCGGTGTGTCTCCTTGTGTTCCTCATATTTTTTCTGCCCCGAGGGGATGCGTCAGGCTGGGTCATCGTGACGAGAGACGGCGAGGTCATCGGGAGGTATCGTCTTAATGAGGCGCAGACTGTGGAGATCACCGACACCTCGGGCAGGGTTTCCAATTTGCTGGTGATCGCGGACGGCAGGGCGGATATCACGGAGGCGGACTGCCCGGACAAGCTGTGTGTCCACCAGAAGGCGATTCGCAGGGCGGGGGAGAACCTTGTGTGTCTGCCGAACCGCGTCGTCGTCACGGTGGAGAGCAGGAAGGAGGCAGAGCTGGATGGGATCGCGCAGTAGAAGGACCGCAATGATCGGTATGTATACCGCAGTGGCGATGATATGCAGCTACATCGAATCGCTGATCCCGTTTTCCTTTGGCATTCCGGGGATCAAGCTGGGTCTTGCCAACCTCGCAGTGCTCTTGGTGCTCTGCACGATGGGGGCGGGGCAGGCGCTTTTGGTGTCGATACTGCGGATAGTGCTGGTCGGATTTCTGTTCGGAAACGCGTTCAGTATTATCTATTCACTGGCTGGGGGATTCCTCAGTTTTCTTGTCATGTGGCTGTTGTCGCGGACGAAAAAGCTGAGCCCTGTCTCGGTCAGCGCGGCGGGCGGGATCAGCCACAATATCGGGCAGATCCTCGTCGCGGCGGCGATCGTGGAGAATTATCATATTCTGTACTATATTCCGGTGCTTTTGGCCGCAGGGCTGATCACCGGACTTTTGATCGGGATTCTCGCGCAGGAAATTCTTGCGCGGTTTCCGTTTCGGATGGACGGGGAGAGCGGTTGACATGGAGGTTGGATTGCAGGAAACATTCGATGCATTGCAGGAAAAGCAGGAGCGCTTAAAGGAGAGCTTAAGAGCCTGCGGGCGGCTCGCGGTCGCGTTCTCCGGGGGCGTGGACTCGGCGTTTCTGCTGCGGGCTGCGGTGGATGCACTGGGGCAGGAACATGTGCTGGCGCTGACTGCGGTCTCTGAGTTTTTTCCGCGCAGGGAGCGCGAACGGGCGAGTGCTGTCTGCGCTAAGAACGGCGTCCGGCAGCTTGAGGTGCCGGTGCCGGTGTTAGAGGTGGAAGGCGTGGCGGACAATCCGGCAAACCGCTGCTATCTCTGTAAGAGAGCGCTCTTTGCGCGGCTGATTGAGACGGCGGGAGAGTATGGAATCCGGACGCTGGCGGAGGGCTCCAACTTAGACGATGAGGGAGACTACCGGCCGGGGCTTGCCGCGGTGAGGGAGCTTGCCGTCAAAAGCCCGCTTAGGGATGCCATGCTTACCAAGGGGGAGATCCGCAGCCTCTCGAGGCAGCTCGGGCTTGCCACGTGGGACATGCCGAGCTTTGCCTGTCTCGCCTCGCGCTTTGTCTATGGAGAGAAAATTACCGCGGAAAAGCTGGCGATGGTGGAGAGCGCGGAGCAGACACTGTTCGATCAGGGCTTTCGGCAGCTGCGCGTGCGCGTGCATGGCGAACAGCCGGGGCTTGTCGCGCGGATTGAGCTTCTGGCAGAGGAGCTGGAGCGATTGCTGGAGGGGGAGCTGCGCGATCTGGTCTGCAGGCGGCTGAACGGGCTCGGATTTACTTACGTTTCGCTGGATCTTGCGGGATTTCGGAGCGGGAGTATGAATCATGCGGTTACGGCGGCTGTCCCGGAGTCTCAGGAGCAGGAAGCTTCCCGCCGGGACGCAGACCGATCACGGAAGGGGACGGACATAGCATGAAGGATGCATTTTCAAGAACACAGATGCTTCTGGGAGAGGGGAGCATGGAGAGGCTGAGCCAGGCGCGCGTTGCCATTTTCGGGCTCGGCGGTGTGGGAGGCTACGTTGTGGAGGCGCTGGCGCGCTCCGGCGTAGGCTCCTTTGTGCTTGTGGATCATGACACGGTTGCGGAGACGAACATAAACCGCCAGATCATCGCGACGACAAAGACCGTGGGGCGGTACAAGGCGGATGTGATGGCGGAACGGATTTTGGACATTAGCCCGGAGGCGCAGATCGAGGTGCGCAAGTGCTTTTTTCTGCCGGAGAACGCGGATTCCTTTGATTTTTCCGGCTATTCCTACGTGGTGGATGCGGTGGATACGGTCACGGCAAAGATCGAGATTATTCTGCGGGCGCAGGCAGCGGGAGTTCCGGTGATCAGCTCGATGGGCACCGGAAACAAGCTCGACCCCTCGAAGCTTCAGGTCGCGGATATCTACAAGACCAGTGTCTGTCCGCTGGCAAAGGTTATGCGGCACGAGCTGAGAAAGCGCGGCGTGAAGAAACTGAAGGTGGTCTACTCCACAGAGCTGCCGTGCCGTCCGCTGCCGGACGGGCAGTGTGCAAAAAGTGAGACAGGCAGTGCAGAGGGAGCACAGACTGTGCAGGCTATGACACAGGATGTGAGCCGCAGATCCATTCCGGGCAGCGTGGCGTTTGTCCCCCCGGCGGCGGGACTGATCCTTGCAGGGGAGGTTGTGAGGGATCTGATTCTGTGCTAAGAAAGACAGATATTGTAACATTAATAAAAAGGTTGACAGGAATTTTGCATCAGGAGCCAGAAGAAAGGAAACCAATGAAATGAAGGCGATTATATTGGATATGTATGGTGTTATTGTGAAGCAAACCGGAGATGATCTGGTTCCGTATGTGCAGCAAACGTTTCCCGATCTGAAACCGGAAGAAATATATGGCCCGTGGCTTAAAGCAGACATAGGGGAATTGTCTTCTCTGGAGATATGGGCTAACATAGGATTTCAGGGCGATCTGGAAAAGATTGAAAAGGAGTATTTAGACACGATAGAATTAAGTGATGGCTTTTTGGATTTTATTAAAGCTGTTAGAAAGCAATATAAATTAGCTGTCATATCAAATGA
>CAZWRT010000044.1:0-23342 GCA_964636375.1 uncultured Lachnobacterium sp.
TAATCTGTTCCTGCATTTTTCCGTGTGTTCCAATGAGTTTTGCGCAAGGTTTTCCCTGTCTGCAAAAGCTCCTCTGCGGTTAATTCTCTTTTGAAATATTTCTCAGAGGCAAATTTTAATTCTCTTAAAGCTCCGATTCTGGGAAATCCAATCACTGATGTCTGCATAATGTCCTCCAAATTATAATAATTTTATGGCAACCCCATAACGTTTCTCATTATAGTTTGTGCGGACTGACTTGTATAATATCAATAAATGTGGGTTGGCAATAGCTTAAAACTATGGCACGTACTTCTTTAATGACTCTAAATAAGTATTTCCCAATCTGCTGATCATACCTTTACAATGGGTAATATAGCCGATACGCATATCGCTTTCTTCCGCAAGGGGGACAGCAATGATATCCTTGCCGTTCAGCTTTCTGTCGATCACACCACTGCATACCGTATATCCGTTTAATCCGATTAAGAGATTAAATAAAGTTGCCCTGTCCCGTACCCGTATATTTTTCTTCCGTTCGGAAACAGAGAAAATTTCCTCGGAAAAATAGAATGAGTTATGCTCCCCTTGTTCAAATGACAGGTAAGGGTAGGGCATGAGCTGTTCATTGGTAATAACGCTATTTTCCGCAAGCGGGTGCTTTCTGCTGATAAATACATGGGGCTTTGCAACAAATAGCTGATGAAATTTCAATTCATGGGATTTCAGGATTTTATTGATGACGGTTTCATTGAAATCATTCAGAAACAATATTCCGATTTCGCTTCTCATTCGTGCCACATCATCAATAATCTCATAGGTCTGTGTTTCCCGAAGCGAAAAGTCATATTCGTCCTGTCCATATTTTTTGACTAAATCCACAAAAGCATTGACTGCAAACGAGTAGTGCTGTGTCGAAACGCAAAACTGCATTTTCCCGCCGTCACTGCCTTTATACTTATCTTCAAGAATTGCCGCCTGCTCTAATACCTGTCTTGCATACCCTAAAAAATCTTCTCCCTCTTTAGAAAGACTGATTCCTTTATTTGTTCTGTTGAAGATTTGGATATTCATTTCTTTTTCTAACTCATGTATAGCATTCGTAAGGCTCGGCTGTGATATGTAAAGTTTGTCCGCTGCCTCTGTTATAGTTCCTGTTTTCGCCACTGTTGTAACATATCTTAATTGTTGTAATGTCATTTTGCCATCTCCATTCGATCTCTGTTCTGACACCGTATATCGCAGTTTATTTTGATCCGCCTTAATTACCGGTTTAGTGTACCACACGTTGTTTCATTAGACAATAAAAGAAACGAAAGAGACTATGCTTGACATTTCATAAATGGGCTGATATGTTGATGGATGGGTAAAGTGGATTTCAATGATAATGGAGTGGACGACTGATGCAGTCTTTTTTTTAATCTTTCTAACCTATGCCTCTTTCGCGTCACTATATGAGTGAAGGACCTTCAAGTAATCAAATACAAAAAAGAAGCAGGTGATGAATTTGACCTCTCAAAAGGCGGGAGAACTGCTCTCCGAGAACATGCGAACGATCTATTTATGGTCGCTCCACAAGCTTTCTGATCCGTATAGAGCCGAGGATCTCTGCAGCGAGATCATTCTCGCAGTGATGCAGAGTGCGCCCAATTTAAAATACGACGACGCGTTCTTTGGTTTCGTCTGGAAAGTCGCGGCTAATACCTATAAGTATTATCTGCGCAGACAGAGCAGAAACGAACACTCCGAGCTTGACGAGAACATTCCTGATACGGACGATGTTCTTAGTGACCTGTGTGATCAGGCTCAGCTCAATTCGCTTCGGCGGGAGCTTGCGTTTTTGTCGCACAAGTATCGGATATGCACCGTCGCTTATTATTACGACAAGCTGAGTGTCAAAGATATTGCGGAGAAATATGGTCTCACGCCGCAGACCGTCAAATTCAACCTGTTTCAGTCACGAAAAATTTTGAAAGAAGGTATCGCAATGGAAAGACAATTCGGAGAAAAAAGTTTTAGACCGTCGCCGTTCAGGTTTGGGATGATAGTTAATGGGAACATCGATAAGCATTTCCGCAACCTGTTCCAAAGGGCACTTCCCGGGCAGATCCTGCTCTCGGCGTACTATGAACCAATGACGCTCGTACAGCTCTCGATAGAGCTCGGAGTGGCAAGCGTTTATGTCGGGGACGAGGTTCGCCTCCTTGAAGGCTACGGCTTCCTCAAAAAATGCGGCGAAAAGAAATATCAGACAAACCTCTTAATACTCACAAAGGACTATATCGACGCTATATTCGACCGCCTAGACGAAAAGTATTCTGCGCGCCTGAAGAGTATCATCGACTCGATGAGGGCAAAGCTTCCTGCTGTTCGCGAAGTCGGCTTCGCAGGGTGCGATCTATCCGACAATCTCATTCTCTGGGATTTACTCGCATGCTTCATCCTTAGGTCGTTCATGGCAGTTGACAACGGAGGAAACTTCAAGCCGCTTTACGACAATACATCGGGCGTCTGTTATGCTCACGGTTATGACTGGGAGGACATGAAATATAGCTTTCAAAGCTTCAGCGGGGAGTTCGGTCGCACCAGACGTCACAGCGGCAGCAATATAAACTTCAACGGACACCGTCCGCATGAAGACGGAACGCTAAGCAACGACGAGACTTACAGCGGAGAATTCTTCCCGGTGTTTAATAAGGATGAGTTCTCAAAAGTCGGTCTCGTGCTCGATGATGAAGTTGAAAGCATGAAAAAAATGATGGCAGACATCGCGCAGCTGTCTATCGACACCCTCAAGGAGCACTCTCCCGAGTGTGCGTACGAGCTGATTGATGCCTACTGCCCCCACATTACGATCTGGAATCTCTGCGGATGGTTCGGCGCTGCCGCTGAGAATACGGGCGCGCTCGAAAGACCCGCAGAGGACGAGTTTGCAGGAATTATAGGATATATAAAGTAGCTGCCGGACAGTTGTTTATTATGACGCTTTGCTTGTGATATAAATATAAGCATCCTCAAGCGTTGCCTCGCAAGAGCTGCAATCCATCTGGGGCGGCATTTCGCTGATTAGTTTGATTTGTAATTCGTTGCCCACATATTGTTTCGATGAAATATGATAATTTTTTTCCAGTTCCCTTGCTCTTATTTCATCTGCAGCTTTACAAATCCAAACGTGACCCTTTGCCCGTTCCAGCAGCTCTTGCGAGCTCCCTGAATAAAGAAATTTCCCTTGTTTCATAACTGCAAGCTGGTTGCAGGTTGCAGCCAGATCCTCTACCACATGAGTCGAAAACAAAACGGTGCGGTTTTCTGAAAAATCAACCAGCAGATTTCGGATCCGGATACGTTCCTCGGGATCTAATCCGGTTGTGGGTTCATCAATAATTAAAAATTGCGGCTCATTTAAAAGAGCCTGAATAAGCCCGACTCTTCGTTTCATGCCGCCGGACAATTGCTTTATTTTCTTTTTGCGGTGCTCTGACAGACTTGTCTTTTCAAGGTAGTATTGGATGCGTTCTCTGCATACTGATCTGGAGATGCCTGATAAATCCCCCATATATTCCAGACATTCCTGCACGGTCAGGTTTGGATACAGGTCAATTTCCTGTGGCAGATATCCTATTTTTTTCTGTATTTTTTCATAATTTTCTTTGCTGTAGAGTATTCCGTCCAGGGCTACCGTTCCGGCGGTCGGTGATAATATCGTCGTCAGCACCCGCATCAGCGTTGTCTTTCCTGCCCCGTTTTCTCCTAACAGCCCATAGATGCCCTTTGGAATTTCCAGATCGGCATGATTGACTGCTGTCACCTTATTTTTGAAAGTTACTGTTAAATTCTCTATCTTAATTCCCATAGTATCAACCTCTTTTCTCAATTATTCCAGGCAGTGCCGCCAACGATATAACTCCAATACAAATACAAACTATTTTTCCGTATATCCAACTGAAATCACTGCTGTTTTCTACATTTCTGAACGTGTAGGAAAACAGGTTCCATGCTCCCAAATATTTCACACAGGCAGTGTAATTTGTAACCACCCACAAGATCAGACAGCCTCCGATTCCCATCCACATATTTCGGAACAAACAGGAAAGCAGATTCGATAAAAGCCCCCAGAAAACGAGCGTGACAGCGATAGCCGCAAGATATATGAAAAATGAGCATATTTCATTTACAGATGTTATTGGATTTTGAACGATAAAAAATAATCCGTATCCAATGACTGCTGCTGATAACAAAAATATTTCCTGAATCATCAGCCTCCTGTATATAGAATAAATTCTTATTTTTAGTGGATATAACCGCTGTATCTCTGAACGTTTGCTGGTAATTTCCTGTGTATAAGTATCTGCGCAAAACGAGGCGGCAAGTATCGCCATTGGCGCCTCCAATGCAATTCCTATTTCATAAGAGTAAGCCACCCCTCTGACAAGGCTTAATATCACGACAAAAAATACTGCATAGGCGATTTTATAAAGAGGGAGTGAGATTTTCATTTCGTGCATCAATAAACCCGCCTCCTTTTCCATATCTGAATAGAGATCAATAGAATGCCGATGGAGGTTAAGATCAGAAAACTCTGATTTTGCAATACCATTGGCGGGGGAGCAGTATCAAAAAATAACCCCGGAAACCGCACCATAATCGCTAACGGTCTGCCGTAATATCCGTATATTCCTTCGGCATTCCGGCTTCCCAGATTCGAATACACAATGTAAAGAGATAAAAACGGTACTGCAGGCAGCGGAGTTTTAAATAGCAGTGAAATCAAGCTATAGACACTGACAATCATAAGCATATTCGGCAGTATATAAAGACAGGTTGCCAGTATAAAGTCCGTCAATCTTACCTCAAAGCCGCTGCTTTTCGTCATGATAGAGCATAAAAGCCAGAATATCAGGTTTAAGACTGTGAGTGTGATCATACAGACCGCAAAGCCGCCTGCCACCTTGCCCGACAAATATTTTCCCGCACTGACAGGCTTTGTATGAAGAAGCTCATAGGTATTCTTCCTTGTATCCTGTATAAACAGCACGGATAAAAAAATCGTTGCAAAAAATCCCATAAACAGTCCTGTAAAATCGGCAAATTTTCTTGAAAAATAGTAAGAAAATGTTCGGTTTTCCAATTTTTCTGCAATATAAGAATTGATTTCCGCGCGGGTTCCTTTATGATAGCCTGTATTCACATAAGCGTGATATGCCCCATAGAATCTATATGATTCCAGATACTCGCAGGCTGTCATAATATCCATATCTTTCATCTCGCGGATGACAGCCTGTGCTTCTGCCTTGTTCATCCGGAATTCGTCAACCAGTGTTTCCCGGATCTGTTCTTCCCAGATTTCCCGTCTCAGCTCCTCCTTCGTCGGCACATATCCCTCATAGACATCTCCTTCATGAACCGTTTCCGGATAATCATTCACAATTGTTTCTCCTTCTGCAAGATAGTGGATATGCAGATAGGGGCTCACGTTTTGAAAGATCAAAACAACAACAACTGCGATACAAATCCAGAACAGAGGCTGTTTGATATAATTCATTACCTCTCTTCTCATTATTGGCCACATAATTTCACCTCCTTTTCTTGATGACACCATTATAAGAGTGGAATCACAACAAAAAGACAATGAAAAGAAAAACGCCGGATTACTTACGCAATCCGACGGAATATTGCTGTTACGACAGCCCCTCCACGCTCATCATTTTCCAAAACTAATTTTCCTCCGTGCTTTTCACAGTACAGCCGGCTGATATACATTCCGATACCCGCATGTTTCAGGCTGTCCTTCGCGTTCTGTTGATGGAATGCTTCCGTGATTTTTTCCGCGTCCTCTTTAAAACCGTCCCCGTCATCTCGGACATGAATGCTTAATACAGAATATTCTATCCTTACCATAATCTCGACCGAATGCTTTCCGTGACGAAGAGCATTGGACAGCAGATTTTCCGTTACCTCTAAAATGATTTCCCTGTCTCCGCAAAATATTTCATTGGATGCCGCCGTCTGTAGAAGGCATTGTTTCCCATACTCTTTTTCCAATATGGCGAGTTCTGCCCGGATATCTGCCTCTAATTGCCCGGAGGAAATTTCCGCCGCAACCAGCTCGCGGTTTTCTAAGCTGCTCAGTTTTCGCATTGTGTCTACAAAAGTATCCATGCGCTCAATCTGTAACATGCTTTCTGACAGCATTTCCATTGCCTGTTCCATATCTATGTCCGCACTTGGCAGATACTCCGTCAACATTTCCTGATATCCTTTCAAAACAGACAATGGAGAGCGTATGTCGTGTGCAATTGCCGCCCGCAGCATCCGTTCCTCCTCAATTGTTTTCCATAGCATCCGGTTGTTCTCGGCAAGCTGCCCGCGCATTCGCTCAAACTCCATACAAAGTGTGCCCATTTCGTCCTTATTTTCATAGGTGACGCTGAAGTCCAGATGATTTGCAGCAATCATTTTCGATGCCTGTGCCAGTTCCTCAATCGGTCTTTTCAGCTTGTTGCGGTAGAAAAGGAAAACTGCCGCACAGCTTCCTGCCATAGACAGAATCAATATGGTATAAGTCTGCAGAAAATCACAGAGTTCCGAAATGTAAATGTCTGACTGTGACATCTCGTAAGGTTTCGGTCTGGGAATTTCTACTACATAATAATCAGGGATCTCTGCTTCTGCTGCTTGAAAGTACGCATCCTGATCCATATAATTTCCCCAGACCCGCACCTGCACCAGGGTGGCAGTTCTCTCAATGAATGCTGAGAGAAAAAAGCTGCAAAATAAAGCGGCTGACATGTATAAAAGTATTGTTTTTCTCACGGAAAGATTTCTTATTTTATCCATCGGTATCCCATTCCCCATACAGTTTCAATGTACTCCGTTTTTGTATATTTTTGAATTTTGTTTCTGATTCTGCGGACCAGCTCTGTAATTACCCGGCTATCGCCCTCTGCATCAAATCCACAGACCTTTTCATAAATGCGGTCTCTGTCAAAGACCATTCCCGGATTCATGGACAAAAATTCAATGATTGCGTATTCTGCTTTCGTCAGTTCCAGTTCATCTGTGTAAATCTGCACGGTCTTTGCCTGGTAATCAATCGATAATTCACCCTGAAAACAACATTCTGTCCTGTTTTTTCGCCGTACCTCCCGCTTCAGGTGTGCGGTAATCCTTGCATCAAGCTCCTTCAGACTAAACGGTTTTAGAATGTAATCATCGCCGCCCGAAGAAAGTCCGTTGACAATGTCCTGTTCCTCTACCCGTGCCGTCAAAAATAAGATCGGACAGGCTACTTTATCCCGTATCCTGCGGCATACCTCTATACCGTCAATGTTCGGCATATTCACATCCAGCAATATGATATCCGGCTGCAGCTTTATTTTGCTCAAGCCCTCAGCACCATTTTCTGCCGTGATGATTTCGTACTTTTTTATTTCGAAGTATCTCCTCAGCATTTTGAGAAGCTCTGCGTCATCATCAATAATCAATATCTTATAAGCCATTTTTGCTCCTTCCTGCTCCCGATATCTATTATACTATAAAAATCCCAACAAAGAAACAACGAGCACTCGACACCGAAACCCTCGTTATGACAGCGTAAGATATTATTAAAAATATCGAACATTCGTTCTTTTTCGCTGTACAAATGGTTGTGGCTGTGTTATAATCAATCTTGGAGGTGTTTCTTGTGCAAGGAGAACAAAAAAGTTTTAAACTTCATTCAGAATACCAGCCTACCGGGGACCAGCCGCAGGCGATAGAGGCCCTCGTGAAGGGATTCAAGGAGGGCAACCAATTTCAGACTCTGCTCGGTGTCACGGGCTCCGGAAAGACATTTACCATGGCGAACGTGATCGAGCAGATCCAGAAACCGACATTGATTATTTCCCACAATAAGACACTGGCAGCCCAGTTGTACGGGGAGTTTAAGGAGTTTTTCCCGGAGAATGCAGTGGAGTATTTTGTGTCCTACTACGACTACTATCAGCCGGAGGCATACGTCCCCCAGTCGGACACCTATATTGCGAAGGATTCCGCCATCAACGACGAGATAGACAAGCTGCGGCTCTCCGCAACGGCGGCGCTTGCGGAGCGCCGGGATGTGATTATTGTGGCTTCGGTCTCCTGCATTTACGGTCTGGGCAGCCCGGATGAGTGGCAGGGGATGAGCCTTTCGCTGCGGCCCGGCATGGTTAAGGACCGGGATGACGCGGTTCGGGCGCTGATTGATATGCAGTACAGCCGCAACGAGATGGATTTCAAGCGCGGAACCTTCCGGGTGCACGGGGATGTGGTGGAAATTTTTCCGGCAAATAATTCAGACACGGCGATCCGGGTGGAATTTTTTGGGGACGAAATTGACAGAATAACAGAGATCGATGTGCTGACCGGAGAGATTAAGTGTACGCTGGAGCACACCATCATTTTTCCGGCCTCCCACTATGTAGTGCCGCAGGAAAAGATCAACCGCGCGTGCAACAATATCGAGAAGGAGCTTGAGGAGCGCGTGAAGTATTTCCGGGGGGAGGACAAGTTGATCGAGGCGCAGAGGATTGCGGAGCGCACGAATTTTGATGTGGAGATGATGCGGGAGACGGGCTTTTGTTCCGGAATCGAGAACTATTCGAGGCACCTGAGCTTTATGCAGCCGGGGGAGGCGCCCATGACGCTCATCGACTTTTTCCCGGAAGATTTTCTAATCATTGTGGACGAATCGCACATCACGATTCCGCAGGTGCGCGGTATGTACGCAGGGGACCGCTCGCGCAAGCAGACGCTGGTGGATTACGGCTTCCGTCTGCCGTCGGCGCTTGACAACCGCCCCTTGAATTTTGAGGAATTTGAGAGTAAAATTGATCAGATGCTGTTTGTGTCAGCCACGCCGAATGTCTACGAGAGAGATCACGAGCTGCTGCGCACCGAGCAGATTATCAGGCCTACAGGACTGCTTGATCCGGAGATTTCCGTGCGTCCGGTGGAAGGGCAGATCGATGATCTGATCGGCGAGGTCAACAAGGAGACTTCGAACGGCCATAAGGTGTTAATTACGACGCTGACCAAGAGGATGGCAGAAGATCTCACCCAATATATGAGCGAGGTCGGAATAAGGGTCAAGTACCTGCACTCGGACATTGATACGCTGGAGCGCGCGGAGATTATCCGTGATCTGCGGCTGGATGTATTCGATGTGCTGGTGGGAATTAACCTGCTCCGGGAGGGTCTGGACATTCCGGAGATCACGCTGGTTGCGATTCTCGATGCGGATAAGGAGGGATTCCTGCGCTCAGAGACCTCCCTGATCCAGACGGTCGGACGAGCCGCCCGCAACAGCGAGGGACATGTGATTATGTATGCGGACAAGATCACGGACTCTATGCGCGTGGCGATTGACGAGACGGAGCGACGACGCAGGCTGCAGCAGGAGTATAACCGGGCGCATAATATTACACCGACCACGATCCGGAAGTCCGTGCGTGACCTGATCGCTATCTCGAAAAAGGTGGCCGCGGAGGAGATGAGCTTTGAGAAAGATCCGGAATCCATGAGCAGGAAAGAATTGGAGAAACTTGTCGCAGATATTCAGAAGAAAATGCAGAAGGCGGCTACGGAGCTGAACTTCGAAGCAGCGGCGGAGTACCGCGACAAGATGATCTCGCTGAAAAATATGTTGAGAGATTTGACCTAAGGCGGTCGGCCTTATTAAAACGATAAAGAGGGAAGCAGAACATGGCGAAAAAAGAACGAAAATACATTAAGATTCGCGGCGCGAGCGAACACAATTTAAAGGCGGTCAATATAGACATCCCACGGGACGAGTTTGTCGTCCTGACCGGGCTCTCCGGTTCCGGGAAGTCCTCGCTGGCGTTTGACACAATTTATGCGGAAGGGCAGCGGCGCTATATGGAGTCTTTGTCCTCTTATGCGAGACAGTTTTTGGGGCAGATGGAGAAGCCGAATGTGGAGTCCATTGAGGGGCTTCCGCCCGCCATCTCGATCGACCAGAAATCCACGAACCGCAATCCGCGCTCCACGGTCGGGACGGTGACGGAGATTTACGATTACATCCGTCTGCTCTACGCGCGCATCGGGATTCCGCACTGCACGAACTGCGGCCGGGCGATCACAAAGCAGACGATTGACCAGATGGTGGATACGGTGATGGCTTTGCCGGAGAAGACGCGCATTCAGATTCTCGCGCCGGTGGTCCGCGGGCGCAAGGGAGAGCATCAGAAGCTTTTCGAGAAGGCGAAGAAGAGCGGCTATGTCCGCGTGATTGTGGACGGAAATATGTATGAATTGTCCGAGGACATCAAACTGGATAAGAATATCAAGCACAGCATTGATATCGTGGTGGATCGTCTGGTCATTAAGGAGGGAATTGAAAAGCGCCTCACGGACTCTCTGGAGAATGTGTTTGAGCTGACGGAGGGAAATGCGATTGTGGATGTCATCGATGGGGAGCAAATGAATTTCTCCCAGAGCTTTGCCTGCCCGGACTGCGGGATCAGTATTGACGAGGTGGAGCCGAGGAGTTTTTCTTTCAACAATCCGTTTGGGGCCTGCCCGGTGTGCTTTGGTCTCGGATACAAGATGGAGTTCGACGAGAATCTGATGATTCCTGACTGGAAGCTGGCATTGTCGGAAGGCGCGATTCAGGTGATGGGCTGGCAGTCCAGTACAGACCCGTCCAGCTACACCTATGCGACGCTTCGGGCACTGTCGGAGGGGTATGGATTTTCGCTGGATACGCCATACGGTGAACTGCCGAAGGAGATCCGCCACATGCTGATCCACGGCGGGGACGGCAGAGTGCTCAAGGTACATTATAAGGGACAGCGGGGCGAGGGTGTCTACGATCTGAACTGGGAGGGGCTGATCCGCAACGTAGAGCGGCGTTACCGGGAGACGGCGTCGGACACCATGAAGCAGGAGTACGAGCAGTTTATGCGGATTACACCCTGCGCCGAGTGCAAGGGCCAGCGTCTGAAGAAATCATCTCTCGCAGTGACGGTTTCGGACAAGAATATCTATGAGCTGACGTCGATGTCCGTCAAGGAATTGGTGGGATTTTTGAAGCAGATGGCGCTTACGGAGCAGCAGCACGTGATTGGGGATGCCATCTTAAAGGAAATCCGCTCCCGCATCGGCTTTCTGCAGGAGGTAGGGCTGGAGTATCTGACGCTGACGCGCGCGACAGCGAGCCTCTCGGGCGGAGAGGCGCAGCGCATCCGTCTGGCGACACAGATCGGTTCCGGACTTGTGGGCGTTGCCTATATTCTGGACGAGCCGAGTATCGGCCTGCACCAGCGGGACAATGAAAAGCTGTTACATGCGCTCATGAACCTAAAGGACCTCGGCAATACCCTGATTGTGGTGGAGCACGACGAGGATACCATGCGGGCGGCTGACTTTATCGTGGATATCGGCCCGTATGCCGGCGTGCATGGGGGAGAGGTGATTGCCTCGGGAACGGCTGCGGATATTATGAAATGCAAAAAATCCGTTACCGGCGATTATCTGAGCGGCAGGAAAAAAATTCCCGTGCCGAAGGAGCGCCGCAAGCCCACGGGGCATATCACGGTCAAGGGCGCGCGGGAAAACAATCTCAAAAATATTGACGTGGACATTCCGCTTGGGATCATGACCTGCATCACCGGGGTCTCCGGTTCCGGCAAGAGCTCTCTCACCAATGAAATTCTTTACAAACATCTGGCAAGGAGCCTGAACCGGGCGCGCTGTATTCCGGGAGACCATGATGATATACTGGGCTTGGAGCAGCTGGACAAAATCATTGATATCGACCAGTCTCCCATCGGGCGGACTCCACGGTCGAATCCTGCCACATACACTGGCGTTTTCGACATGATCCGGGATTTGTTCGCCGCAACTGCGGACGCGAAGGCGAGAGGATACAAAAAGGGACGTTTCAGTTTCAATGTGAAAGGCGGGCGCTGCGAGGCGTGCAGCGGCGACGGTATTCTCAAGATTGCAATGCACTTCCTGCCCGATGTCTACGTGCCCTGCGAGGTATGCGGAGGAAAACGCTACAACCGCGAAACGCTGGAGGTCAGATACAAGGGCAAGAGCATTTACGATGTGCTGGATATGACGGTGGAGGAGGCGCTGGAATTTTTCAAAAATGTGCCTGCCATTTCCCGCAAGATACAGACTCTCTACGATGTGGGGCTTTCCTACATCAAGCTGGGACAGCCGTCCACGGAGCTCTCGGGCGGGGAGGCGCAGCGGATTAAGCTGGCGACAGAGCTCAGCAGACGGGGCACCGGAAAGACGATCTATGTGCTGGACGAGCCGACCACGGGACTGCATTTTGCGGATGTACACAAGCTGGTGGAGATCCTGCACAAGCTTTCCGAGGGCGGCAATACAGTGGTGGTCATCGAGCACAATCTGGATGTCATCAAGACGGCGGACTACATTATTGATATGGGGCCGGAGGGCGGCGACGGCGGAGGAACCGTGATCGCGCGGGGAACCCCGGAGGAGGTCTGTGCCGTGCCGGAATCATTCACCGGACAGTTTTTAAAGCCATATTTGACCTGAAGCAGGAAAGAAATTACCAATTCTCCGAAAAAAGTATTTGAAAAATGGAAGTAATTGTATATAATAAAACTGTATGTATTAAACTATGACTAACTGCGGTTTTCTGTCAGGACAGAAAATCGGGATAAAGTATATAGAAGGGGACATTGGGATGATTGGATCAGATATTGGAATTGATTTGGGTACCGCGAGTATCTTGGTATATATTAAGGGAAAAGGCGTTGTTCTGAAGGAGCCGTCCGTGGTCGCGTTTGACCGGGACACGAACAAGATCAAGGCCATCGGCGAGGAAGCAAGGCTTATGCTCGGAAGGACTCCGGGCAACATTGTGGCGGTCCGTCCGCTGCGCCAGGGCGTGATTTCTGATTATACGGTAACGGAGAAGATGATCAAATACTTTATCTCGAAGGCGCTCGGAAAGAAGAGTTTCCGCAAACCCAGGATCAGTGTCTGCGTGCCGAGCGGCGTGACCGAGGTGGAGAAGAAGGCCGTCGAGGACGCAACCTATCAGGCAGGAGCCAGAGAAGTAGCCATTATCGAGGAGCCGATCGCGGCTGCCATTGGTGCCGGTATTGACATTGCAAGACCCTGTGGCAATATGATCGTGGATATCGGAGGAGGAACCTCTGATATTGCGGTGATTTCGCTGGGAGGCTCTGTGGTCAGCACTTCCGTGAAGATTGCGGGAGATGATTTTGACGAGGCGCTTGTGCGCTATATGAGAAAAAAACATAATCTTCTGATCGGTGAGCGCACCGCAGAGGATATCAAGATTAAGATCGGCACCTGCTATCCGCTGCCGCAGACGGATACGATGGATGTGCGCGGAAGAAATCTGGTGACCGGTCTGCCGCGGACTATTACGGTGAGTTCCGAGGAGACAGAGGAGGCGCTCAGAGAGCCGACGATGCAGATCGTGGAGGCAGTGCACTCCGTTTTGGAGAAGACTCCGCCGGAGCTGGCGGCCGATGTGGCGGACCGCGGGATCGTGCTGACGGGAGGCGGTTCCCTCCTTCGCGGATTGGAGGAGCTGATTGAGGAGAAAACGGGCATTAACACTATGACTGCAGAGCATCCGATGACCTGCGTGGCGATCGGAACCGGCAAATATGTGGAGTGTCTCGCCGGGAAGAAGGATGACGATTGATACAGGGATTCTCTGTGAATTAAAAAGTGTGCAATTTTTTGCACACTTTTTGTGTTGGGGGTTAAGTATTCGGGAGAACTGTCCGATACATTTACAGAAGTATTTATGGAGGTAGTAAATTATGGTCAAAGGTTTATATACTGCGCATACCGGAATGATCACCGAGATGAAGCGTCTGGATATTCTGGCGAACAATCTCGCGAATGCGAATACCACGGGCTACAAGAAAGAGGGAACAACCTCCCGCACTTTTGCGGATGAGATGGCCGTGAAGCTTAAAGATACCTCCGATTACGGGATCGCGCGCAATATCGGCGAGATTTCCTACAGTGTCCATCTCGGGCAGGTCTATACGGACTATTCTCCGGGGAGCTTTCGAGTGACCGACAATCCTACGGATTTTGCGATTGACGGGAATGGCTTTTTTGCAATATCATTCACGGATAAGCAGGGCAACACCACCGCGAAGTACTCCAGAGACGGTGCCTTTACCGTGAACACGGAGGGGTTTCTCGTGACCAAGGACGGCGATTACGTGCTGAATGCGACCGGGGCGGCAAACGGTGACCCGAGCGAGGCGAATTATATTCAGGTAGACCCGAATGCAAAAATTGTGGTCAATAAGCTCGGATACGTCTTACAGAATGATCAGATTGTCGGCACGATCGGGTTGACGGACTTTGACAATTACGATTACATAGAAAAGTATGGAGAAAATCTATACAATTTGCTGGACGGCGGCAACCGGATTCCTACGGATGCCAAGATTGAGCAGGGGGTGCTTGAGGCATCCAACGTGAACGTAATCAACGAGATGGTAAATATGATTACGATCCAGCGTGCTTACGAGGCGGGGCAGAAGGTGATCAATTCCATTGACAGTACCTTGGAAAAGGCAGCGAATTCCGTAGGCAGGGTTTCTTAACAGGCACAGATAAAAGGAGGTAGCGCTCTATGATGCGAGCACTTTACACTGCAGCGACCGGAATGATTGCGGAGCAGACGAATGTGGACGCAATTGCCCACAACTTATCGAATGTGAATACCACGGGGTATAAAGCAGAGCGGACGGAATTCAAGTCCCTGCTTTACCAGACACTTCAGACGAAGACCACTACGGCCAACGGCGAGCAGAAGCCTGTGGGGGCTCAGGTGGGACTTGGTACCCGTGTGGCGGCGACGATGTCCATGTATACGCAGGGTTCTCTTAATAATACCGAGATCAAAACGGATTTTGCAATTGACGGTGACGGATTTTTTGCAATCCGGGATATCGACGGCGAGATCTATTACACGAGAAGCGGAAACTTTACCTGGAGTCTGGATGGGGACGGAAACACGATCCTTGCGACAGCGGAGGGCTGTCCGGTTCTGGATCGCGAGGGCGGTGTGATCATGGTTCCGGAGGGCGTCTTGTCCGAGGCAATGACGTTCAGCGAGGACGGAGCAGTTTCGTATCGGGACCCGGAGACGAAGAGAGTCGTTCCGCTGGATCAGAATATCGCTCTTTATCAGTTTAATAATCCGGCTGGATTGGAGAAGCTTTCCTCCTCTAAGCTGATGGCTACGGCGGCATCCGGCAATCCGATACAGGAGGGCACAAACCCGGGGGTGAAACAAAGCAGGGTGCTTCAGAGCTGGCTGGAGGCTTCCAATGTGCAGGTCGCGGATGAGATGGTCAATATGATTATTGCGCAGCGCGCCTATGAGCTGAACTCCAAGGCGATTCAGACTGCAGATTCCATGCTTGACACTGCAAACCAGCTGAAACGATAATCGGGAGGATTGATTTATGGATCTGTCAAATATTGCAACTAATTATGCGAACGCGCAGACAAGCGCCGGTGCTGCTTCCGCGAGTTCCCTGCAGAGTTCGCTGAGAAATATTTCTGCTGACTCCTCGGAGGAGGAGCTCAAGTCCGCCATCAAAGACTTTGAGTCCTACTTTGTGGAGCAGATTATAAAGGAAGCCAAGAAGAGCATCAAGAGCGACGATGACGAGGATTCCACTATGTCCCAGTACAAGGATCTCTATATGGATAAAGCAATCGAGATGCTGGCGGACGTGGTGGTGGATCAGGTTGGGGGGAACCTGACACAGCAGCTTTACGAACAGATGAAGAGAAATTACGGCATTGAGTAACGAGACGAGAGAACAGCAATCAGAGACAATTTGTGGCTATGTAGACCACATCATATACCGCAATTCAGAAAATGGATACACCGTGCTGGTGCTCATCTGTAACGAGGATGAGCTGACCTGTGTCGGTGTATTTTCTGATATTGCGGAAGGTGAAAATATCGAGGCACACGGGGAGTTTACGGAACATCCCACTTATGGACGGCAGTTCAAGGTGGCAAGTTTCGTGGAGAAAGCTCCGCAGGATGAGATGGCGATTGAACGCTATCTGGGCTCCGGCGCGATCAAGGGGGTTGGCGTCGCGCTGGCGGCACGGATCGTCCGGCGTTTCAAGGAGGACACGCTCCGCATTATTGAGGAGGAGCCGGAGCGTCTGGCGGAAATCAAGGGAATCAGCCGGAATAAGGCAATGGAGATCGCAGATCAGGTCAATGGCAAGAAGGATCAGCGGCAGGCGATGATTTTCTTGCAGCAGTATGGAATCAGTACAGTCCTGGCAGTGAAGATCTACAAGGAATATGGACAGGAGGTCTACGGGATCATTCAGGAGAACCCCTACCGCATGGCAGATGACATTGAAGGCGTGGGCTTTCGCACGGCGGACGAGATCGCGACCCGTGTCGGCATTCGGACGGATTCGGATTTCCGGGTGCGCAGCGGCGTATTGTATACGCTGCAGCAGGCTGCGGGAGAGGGACATACTTACCTACCGATGCAGGAGCTTACCCGGCGCGCCTCGGTGCTTCTCGATATTGATCCGGAGTATATTGAGCGGCAGTATATGAATCTGGCGATGGATCGCAAGATTATGATGCGGCAGTCGGGGGAGGTGACACAGATTTACGCCAGCTCCTTTTTTTACATGGAGGCGAACACGGCGACCATGTTAGAACAGCTGAATATCAGCTATGATGTGCCGGATATTGAGATTGAGGAGCGCCTGCGCCAGATCGAGAAGACGACGAAGATGGATCTGGACGAGCATCAGGTGGAGGCGGTGAAGGAGGGCGTGCGAAACGGCCTTTTAATTATTACCGGGGGACCGGGAACCGGAAAAACTACGACAATCAACACCATTATCCGCTATTTTGAGATGGAGGGACTGGACATTTTTCTGGCAGCACCGACCGGACGCGCGGCAAAGCGCATGAGCGAGACGACCGGTTTTGAGGCGCGGACGATCCACCGTATGCTGGAGCTGAACGGCGGGACCGAGGGCACCGCCGGGTTCGAGCGCAATGAGCAGAATCCTCTGGAGACAGACGTCATCATTATCGACGAGATGTCTATGGTGGACATTTCACTGATGTACGCGCTGTTAAAGGCGGTGGTTGCGGGGACGCGCCTGATTCTCGTGGGCGATGTGAACCAGCTCCCCAGCGTCGGGCCGGGCAGCGTGCTTCGGGATATCATCGACTCCGGGCGTTTTCACACAGTGATGCTGACTAAGATTTTCCGGCAGGCGAGCACCAGTGATATCATTGTGAACGCCCACAAGATCAACCGGGGCGAAATGGTGACGCTCGACAATCAGAGTATGGACTTTTTCTTTCTAAAGCGGTATGATGCGGACAAGATCATCAACGTGACGCTGCAGCTCATCAAGCAGAAACTGCCGAAATTTGTGGATGCCACCGAGTATGACATTCAGGTGCTCACTCCCATGCGCAAGGGGCTTCTCGGTGTGGAGCGGCTGAATACAGTCTTACAGATGTACCTGAATCCGCCTGATGAAAAAAAGCGTGAGAAGGAGCACGGCTCCACGCGTTTCCGCGAAGGGGACAAAGTCATGCAGGTAAAAAATAATTACCAGATGGAGTGGGAGATTCGCAACCGTTACGGCCTTATGATCGACAAAGGAACCGGAATCTTTAACGGAGACATGGGGATCATAGAGGAGATCAACGATTTTGCCGAGACCATGACGATTTCCTTTGATGAGGGGCGCATGGTGGAATATCCTTACAAACAGCTGGAGGAGCTGGAGCTGGCCTATGCAGTCACGATCCACAAATCACAGGGCTCGGAGTATCCGGCGGTTGTGATTCCGCTGCTTTCCGGCCCGCGGATGCTGATGAATCGAAATTTATTATATACAGCAGTTACAAGAGCGAAAAAATGTGTTACAATTGTGGGTAACGATGAAACCTTCGGTCAGATGATCGAGAACAATATGGAGCAGAAACGATACAGCGGACTGAAAGAACGGCTGATGGAGAGTGAAGGATGAGAGAACAGAGATTGACGGCGGAACACCTGCCGATGGCAGTACAGCTGGCTCGGGGCGTGTTCAACAGCTGCCTGCGGCCGATGATGCGGTATGCGGAGAATATCGGATATTTTGAGGAATATGTGACGGAGGAGCATTTGCGCATGCTCATGGAACAGGGGCGGCTCATGTTATGGGGGATTTATGACAAAGAGCGTCTTGTCGCGGTGTCCGGCATGCAGAGCGAGGGGCATATTACGATGCTGTACGTGCTGCCCGTCTGCCAGCGCCGCGGGTATGGAAAGCAGCTGCTGCGTGCCATGAAAAGCTATGCGAAGGATTATCTGAATAGACCTGTTGTTACGTTGAACGTAATGCCGCCGGAGGTTACCATGTATTTTCAGCAAAACGGATTTCGGGTCTCAAACAGCATGCAGCCGCTGAATGCCCCCTTTGTCCCAATGTACGCAAAGGCGGTGTCTGAGGTGCGCTATGACGTGAAACCGATTCCGGAAGGCTGGCTGATCGGCACGACGGTTGGGGGGCTCGGGCTGTGCATGATGGCGGTCCTGATCTATATGGTCAGCTATTGTATGTAGACGCAGGAGATGTTTTTGGGGGCAGAAACAGGAAAGGCAGGATGAATCATGAAAGCGTTTTTGATACTGGAGGACGGCACGGTGTTCGCCGGGCAGAGCATAGGCTCCACCCGGGAAGTGGTCAGTGAGATCGTCTTCAACACTTCGATGACGGGTTATCTGGAGGTACTCACAGATCCCTCCTATGCGGGACAGGCCGTGGTTATGACCTATCCCCTGATTGGCAATTACGGAATCACTCCTGATATGGAGTCCACACATCCATGGCCGGATGGCTATATCGTGCGGGAGCTGTCCCGCAATCACAGTAACTTCCGTTCGGAAGGCAGTATCCAGGATTATTTAGTTAAATATGATATTCCGGGCGTGGCGGGGATCGACACCCGTGCCCTCACCAAGATCCTACGGGAAAAAGGCACCATGAACGGCATGATCACCACAAATGAGAATTACTGCCTGGATGAGATCATTCCGCGGTTGAAAGCCTACACTACAGGCAATGTAGTGGACAGGGTGACCTGCACCGAGGAAACCGTGTTAAAGGGCAAGGGGAAAAAGGTGGCGCTCCTGGATTTTGGCGCGAAAAACAACATTGCAAAGTCTTTGCAAAAAAGGGGGTGCGAGGTCACGATCTACCCGGCGCATACCGCGGCAGAAGAGATCCTGTCCCGCAACCCGGACGGCATTATGCTGAGCAACGGGCCGGGAGATCCGAAGGAGTGCACGGATATTATAGAGGAGATCCGGAAATTGTATGCCAGCGATGTGCCGATCTTTGCAATTTGTCTGGGGCACCAGCTCATGGCCTTGGCTACCGGCGCGGACACACACAAGATGAAGTACGGGCACCGGGGCGGCAACCATCCGGTGCGTGATCTTGCCACCGGGAGGGTGTACATATCCTCGCAGAACCACGGCTATGTGGTGGATACAGACACGCTGGACCCGCAGGTGGCGGTTCAGGCGTTTGTGAATGTGAACGATGGGACGAACGAGGGGCTGTCCTATGTGGGAAAGAATATTTTCACAGTGCAGTTTCACCCGGAGGCCTGCCCGGGGCCTCAGGATTCCGGATATCTGTTTGACCGATTTATCGAGATGATGGGAGGTGGACGGTAATGCCCAGAAATTACGACATCAAAAAAGTATTAGTGATCGGCTCCGGCCCCATCGTCATCGGGCAGGCAGCGGAGTTTGACTATGCGGGAACACAGGCCTGCCGCTCCTTAAAGGAGGAGGGCGTGGAGGTCTGTCTGGTCAATTCGAATCCGGCCACCATTATGACGGACAAGCAGATTGCGGATCAGGTGTACATCGAGCCTCTCTCGCTGGAGGTGCTCAAGGAGATCATCTGCAAAGAGAAGCCGGACAGTGTATTGCCGACCCTCGGCGGGCAGGCTGGGCTCAATCTGGGCATGGAGCTGGCGGAGAGCGGTTTTCTGGAAGAACAGGGGGTCAGGCTGATCGGAACGACTGCCGAGACTATTTTTAAGGCAGAGGACCGCCAGGCCTTCAAGGATACCATGGAAAAAATCGGAGAGCCCTGCGCGGCCTCCCAGGTGGTGCATTCCGTCGAGGAGGGCATTCGTTTTACAAACACCATCGGCTATCCCGTGGTGCTTCGGCCGGCCTTCACGCTGGGCGGAAGCGGCGGCGGCATCGCAAAGGATGAGCAGCAGCTTACGGACATTTTGACGAACGGCCTGCGTCTGAGCCGCGTGGGAGAGGTGTTGGTGGAGCGCTGCATCGCGGGCTGGAAGGAAGTCGAGTACGAGGTAATGCGGGATGCGAAGGGCAACTGCATCACGGTGTGCAACATGGAGAACATCGACCCGGTGGGCGTTCACACCGGAGACTCCATCGTAGTGGCGCCTTCACAGACATTGAGCGACAAGGAATATCAGATGTTAAGAAGCTCCGCCTTAAATATCATCAATGAGCTGCAGATCACCGGAGGCTGCAATGTGCAGTATGCGCTGAATCCGGATTCCTTTGAATACTGCGTGATTGAGGTCAACCCCAGAGTGTCGCGCTCCTCCGCACTTGCTTCCAAGGCGACAGGGTATCCCATCGCAAAGGTGACGGCAAAGATCGCGCTGGGCTACACACTGGACGAGATCAAGAATGCAATCACCCGGAAGACCTATGCGAGCTTTGAACCCATGCTGGACTACTGCGTGGTGAAAATTCCGCGTCTGCCCTTTGACAAATTCCTGACGGCAAAGCGGACACTGAGCACCCAGATGAAGGCAACCGGCGAGGTCATGAGTATATGTGACAACTTTGAGGGTGCGCTGATGAAAGCAATCCGCTCGCTGGAGCAGCATGTGGACTCTCTGCTTTCCTATGATTTTAGCGCTCTGTCTGAATCAGAGCTGGAGGCACAGCTCGCCGTGGTGGATGATCGGAGGATCTGGGTGATCGCCGAGGCGCTGCGCCGGGGGCTCTCCTATGACCGGATTCATGAGATTACCAGAATTGACCATTGGTTCATCGACAAGATCGCGATCCTCGTGGAGATGGAGGAGCGGCTGAAGACGGAGGAGCTCTCGCCTGAGCTCTTAAAGGAAGCAAAGCGCATCGAGTATCCGGACAGTGTCATCGCAGAGCTTACCGGAAAAACGGAGAAAGAAATCAGGGACATGCGCTATGCCAACGGCGTTGTGGCGGCGTACAAGATGGTGGACACCTGCGCAGCAGAGTTCGCGGCGGAGACCCCTTATTATTACAGCGTTTTCGGCAGTGAGAACGAGGCGGTGGAGACCCATCCACAGAAAAAGGTGCTGGTGCTGGGCTCCGGCCCGATCCGCATCGGTCAGGGTATCGAGTTTGATTTCTGTTCGGTGCACTGCACATGGGCGTTCGCCCGGGCGGGATGGGAGACTGTCATTGTCAACAACAACCCGGAGACCGTGTCTACGGATTTCGATATTGCGGACAAGCTGTATTTTGAGCCGCTGACCGCGGAGGATGTGGAGTCCATCGTGAATGTGGAAAAGCCGGACGGCGCGGTGGTGCAGTTCGGCGGGCAGACAGCGATCAAGCTGACGGAGGCTCTGATGAAGATGGGTGTGCCGATTCTCGGCACGAAAGCGGAGGATGTAGACGCTGCGGAGGATCGGGAGCTTTTTGACAAGATTTTGGAGCAGACAAAGATTCCGAGAGCTGCGGGCGGCACAGTATTCACCGCGGACGAGGCAAAGGAGGTTGCAAACCGCATCGGCTATCCGGTTTTGGTGCGGCCCTCCTACGTGCTGGGCGGACAGGGCATGAAGATCGCGTGGAACGACGCAGAGATCGATGAATTTATCGGCATAATCAATACGATTGCACAGGATCATCCGATTCTGGTGGACAAGTACCTGATGGGCAAGGAGATCGAGGTGGATGCCATCTGTGACGGCACGGATATCCTGATCCCCGGCATCATGCAGCACATCGAGCGGACCGGCGTTCACAGCGGCGACAGCATCTCCGTGTACCCGGCGCACTCCATCAGCCAGAAGGCAAAGGACACCATCGTGGAGTACACGAAACGGCTGGCATTTGCCCTCCATGTCATCGGCATGATCAATATCCAGTTTATCGATATGGATGATGAGATCTATGTCATCGAGGTGAACCCGCGCTCCTCCCGGACGGTGCCCTACATCAGCAAGGTGACGGGAATTCCGATCGTAGATCTCGCGGCAAAAATCATCATGGGCGAGACGATCCGGGGCATGGGCTACGAGCCGGGACTGGCTCCGGCGGCGGACTACATTGCCATCAAAATGCCGGTATTCTCCTTTGAGAAGCTCCGTGGCGCGGAGATCAGCCTGGGACCGGAGATGAAGTCCACCGGCGAGTGCCTTGGCATTGCGAAAACCTTCAACGAGGCGCTCTATAAAGCATTTCTCGGTGCGGGGATTGTTCTTCCGAAACATAAGCAGATGATCATGACTGTGAAGGACGCGGACAAGCCGGAGGCCGTGGGCGTGGCGAGGCGCTTTGAGGCGCTGGGCTACAAGATCTATGCGACGAGGAGCACGGCAAAATATCTGAACGAGCACGGCGTGAAAGCGCTGCGCGTCAACAAGATCACACAGGAGTCTCCCAATGTGATGGATCTGATTCTGGGACACAAGATCGACCTGGTCATCGACACTCCGACGCAGGGCAACGGCGACAAGAGCCGGGACGGCTTTCTGATCCGCCGCAACGCTATCGAGACCGGCGTGTACTGCATCACATCCATGGATACGGCGAACGCGCTGGCGCTGTCCTTAGAGACTGCAGACGGCAGGCTGACCCCGGTGGATATTGCGACGGTGAAAAATCTATAGTTTTATGACATTGTTTTGGCGGTCTGGCTCCAAAGCTCGGGATGGGATTCATACTGTTCGTTGATCCAGTCAACGGCCTCACGTTTTCCATCCGCCGAAAAGGGCGCCGTAAAATCCATTTTGCGCTCCTCGGGAGTCAGGTCAAAAATATAGGGTCCTGGCCAGACCCAGGCGTGGAAAATAGCTTCCCCCTCATCCGGTGCCTCTCGCCGGATGAGGAAACGCATCCCGTTCATCCAGCCGGTGAAAGAAGCCTTCTTATAATAGTTCAAATTCAGCGCATCGTCGTATGTCAGCATAAAATCTCTCCTTGTAACTATTCAGTACCTTGCATAAGAAGAGTTAACTCGAAGTCATTTTGGTCCCACACCATCAACCAATCACT
>CAZWRT010000045.1:0-23338 GCA_964636375.1 uncultured Lachnobacterium sp.
ATGTGTATCTGTTTCAAATCACCATTGCAGCTGGTACGACTCAAAGTTTTCGTCTCTTACTAACCCGATAGAGATGTCTTCAAAACTATCGTCACTAAAACTAACCAACGCTGTGCTTTTTAATCGATCCGGCGCGTAATCTGCCGGAATCGCAAAATAATTTTGTACGCCTTCCAGATTAAAATATTCTACACCATCAATCACGAGTTTCCCTCTAAGTTCCTTCTCCTTCATCAAATGTCTGTGCAGAGTACCATCAAGCTTTACCTCTATAGAAGCATCGCCTTCGTAGTTGTACATTGTTAAGCTCGTATTAATCGGCTGCGGCCACACCCAAACTACAATACCAATCAAACATATCATCAGGCAGGATATGACTACTAAAGTAATATATTTTTTCATATTCAGCACTTCCGTTCCGCCCATTATTGTCATCTCAATTATAGCCACAGTTGTCGATACTGTCAAATGATTAAAAAAATCGGGGTTCCTCAATTTCCGTGAGAAACCCCGACTCTGATTATCCTTCTATCGCAATGTATTTCTTTTCCTCAACTACAGGCTTTGCTTCCTTCTTCGGCACACCGATCTCTAAAACGCCGTTCTCGAATTTTGCCTTGATATCCTCCTGCGTAATATGGTCGCCCACATAGAAGCTTCTGCTGCAGGTACCACGGTAGCGCTCTCTCCGAATATATTTCCCGTCATCATCCTTAGTATCCTTAGAGGTATTCGTAGACGCATTGATCGTCAGATATCCGTCCTTCAGCTCTGCCTGTACATCCTCCTTCCGGAATCCCGGAAGATCCATCGCGATCTCGTAACCGTCCGCTTTTTCGCGGACATCCGTGTGCATAATGCCCGCAGTGCTGTTCTTTCCCTGAAATCTCGGGAAAGCGGACATATCAAAGAAATCATCCAGCAAACTTTCTCCAAATAAACTAGGCATCAACATAAGTCATTTCTCCTTATAAATTTTCAGATTTGCCCAAGCCGAAAACCGCCTCTATGCCATAAGGACTCCGCCCCTCTTTCTGAAACAGATTCATTCGATGGACATCCGTGCTCCTGTCCCTGAATGCCGGAAACAGAAATCCACACGCCGGCTCTTTTGGCTCGTAACCTTCGTCTACCGGACACACTGCACAGATCAAAAAAGAATAGACCTCCTCAGACTCCCACTGGCTCTCTTTATCACTGCCCATCAACGGCACATCATAATTTCCGTAGAAAACATAGACCGCATAGGATTCTTTGCTCTGAAGCTTTTCGCCCATGATCTCGTAAAACACATCCAGCATGGCATCATTTTTCAGCTCACATTCCCGCAGCGCCATCAAAAGCTGCCAAATGCTGCCCGGCTTTTGCTGCTCTGGTAAGAACCGGTATTCCTTCAATTCCGTGTTCGTGTCGGAAAAAGGAATTGCCTTTGCGATCTCTAAGTTGATCTGCTGGTCTTTGGCGGAAAGCTTCTGAAAATGCTTATTGAAGCTCCCGTCCACCAGTCCCTCCTCGTCCAGATATGCCCCTGCAATCCTGCTGAAGCAGTGGCGCTTTACAGTCATTCTCCTTGTCAATTCCAGCATGTCCTCACGGTTTATGTTTCCCATTCGCATCAACCTCTATTCCCTTTCACGTTACTTTTCACAGCCACTCCGCACATCATGCGCAAAAGCAGCCAGCAAAATAGTAACTTTTTAACAGATTCTCGGAAGTCCTTCCCCCATCAGAACATCCAGCGACCGCAGACCTCCGATTTTTGTCTTTAACAACAGCTTTCCGGGCTCCTCCATTGTGACCGTACCGATGCGGCAGGCATGCTCGCCGTATTTTGCCTCCCTCATAATCGAGACAGCGCGCTCTGCCTCCTCCTCGGGAAGGACTGCCACAAGCTTGCCCTCATTGCCCATATAGAGCGGGTCCAGTCCGAGAAGTCCGCAGAAATCCTGCACCTGGCTCGTGATCGGCAAAAGCCCCTGTTCCAGCGTAAAGGTCTTCTGTGACGCCTCCGCCAGCTCCTTCAATACGGTCGCCAGGCCGCCCCTCGTCACGTCCCGCATGGCATGGACATGGATGTCCGCCGCGATCAGCCGCTCCACCATGTCGCACAGCGGCGCACAGTCGCTGACAATCTGATTTCGAATCCCCATACGCCCGGACAAAATCGCCGCGTGATGGTCGCCCAGATTGCCGGATACGAGGATTGCGTCCCC
Organism: uncultured Lachnobacterium sp.; assembly: GCA_964636375.1. GTDB lineage: Bacteria > Bacillota > Clostridia > Lachnospirales > Lachnospiraceae > Roseburia. The sequence goes on from CAZWRT010000045.1 coordinate 2,214, forward strand.
CTCCTTTGCGCCCGCCGCACAAATGTCGAGACAACTTCGATCTTCACCGAATATCCCCACTCCGGTGGTGTTGATGTAGAATTCGCCGCTGCCGTTCACGACCTTCGTATCCCCCGCAACGATCTGCACCCCCGCCTCCCTTGCGGTTTCTGCCATGGATTCCACCACCCGGCGCAGCGTCGCCACGGAAGCACCCTCCTGAAGGATAAAGCCGCAGGTCAGATATTTAGGCTGCGCGCCCCGCATCAACAGATCATTGACTGTCCCACAGACGGACAGGCGGCCAATATCTCCGCCCGGGAATTCCACCGGTGTCACGACAAAACTGTCCGTTGTCACAGCAATACGTTCTGTGCCCGCGACGATGGCACAGTCTTCCATTCGATCTAAGGTCTCACTCTGAAAAGCCTTTGCAAATAAGTCTGAAATCAGCTCATTGGTGGCGCTCCCGCCGCTCCCGTGAACCATCCGAATCTGATCTTCCATATTGTCCTCCTCATTCATGCCCCTCTCATATAATAAGAGAAACAGGCGCCCTCGGTCGATACCATGCACGCGCCCTGTGGGTTCATGGGATTGCAGACCTTCTGAAACAAAGGACACTCCTGCGCCCTCATCCTGCCCATCAGCACACGGTCGCAGCAGCACGCCTGATTTTTTTTCTGATCCTCGTCCAGCCCCAGACTCCCTGCGTCATAGCGGGCAAACTCCTCCCGCAGTACAAGTCCGGAGCGCTCGATCCTTCCCATCCCCCGCCACGCCGCGTCCGTCTCGGTAAAATATCGCTCCACCAAAGCCCTCGCTTTTAAATTTCCCTCCTCTGTCACCACCGAAGGATAAAAATTCATCACAGCGACCCGGCCGCTTTCACACATTTTCACAATACCGTAAAGCGCCGTCAGAATCTCCTCCGCCGCAAAGCCGGAGACGCCAAAGGGAATGCGGTAGTTTTCAGCCAGCGCGGCAAAAATATTGCTCCCCGTCACAGCGCACACATGTCCCGGCGCAAGAAACCCCTGCACCGGCGCACCGTTTGCACAGAGGTAATTGATCACCGGCGGCATGGTCTTTAGGGCTGTCAACAGCCTCACATTGTCCACTCCCTCTTCCATGAGCGCCTGAACCAGAAGCGCGTAAACCGGCGTGGTGGTCTCAAAGCCCACCGCCGCAAACACAAACTGCCGCCCTGGCTCTTTTTTGGCAAGCGCAATCACATCCATCGGGGAGTATACCATCTCCACGCGGGCCCCCTCCCCCTGTGCCATGCTAAGGCTTCTTATGCTCCCCGGCACGCGCAGCAGGTCGCCGAACGTCACGACCGTGACCCCTTCCTCAAGCGCCAGTGTAACCAGCTTATCAATATAGGCAGAGGGCGTCACACAGACCGGGCAGCCGGGGCCGGAGACCAGATGGAGTTTCGGCGAAAGCAGCCCCGGAATGCCGTTCTCTGCAATTGCCGCCGTATGACTCCCGCAGACTTCCATGATGGACAGCTCAGGTCCGTCATATGCCTTTAAATAAGCTTTTACTGCCTCTAGTTCCATGCCCCCACCTCATCCATCAGAGCATTCAGATTTTCGGCCTCCTCCGTGGATACCTTCTGCAGGATGCACCCTGCATGCACCAGCACATAATCCCCTACCTGCACATCCACCAGCCCGGCGCGCGCTTTGACCTGATTGCCGTTAAAATCCACCAGAGCATCGGCTCCCTGCAGTTCAATCACCTTTCCCGGAAGTGCTACACACATTGTCCTCTCTCCTTTTATATAAAAAATAATTCAGGGTCAAACAGTAATTTACCCCTTGTGATACCACGAATTGCTCCGCCGCAAGCAGCTCCCGCAATTCTACACCCATTCGGAATCCGTTGATTTTCCAAGGAAAATCACTACTTCCTCATGTGTGTTCGGGTCACTAAGCCAGAACCCTTATCCTGCAAGCAGGAACGATTTCTGGCTTTTGACCCTTGTATCACTCAAACGTCAAAAAATACAATTGTCCCAGCGCAAGCCCGCCGTCCCCGCAGGGCACGGACTCGTTGCGGTAGACGCAAAATCCATGATCCGCAAGCGCCTCCACCGTCTCGTCCAGAAGAATCCGGTTGCAGAAACAGCCCCCGGAAAGCGCAATGTCCGACACCTGATAATCCGCACGAAGCTGTGCGAACATCTCAAGCGTCGCCGCCACAATCCAACGGTGAAATGCCAGCGCAAGCCCTGCCGGGTCACACCCCCGGTCTCTTGCGGCATACAGCTCCGCAACAAGCCGCACACTGTCAATCACACGGATTCCGTCCTGCTGCGAAACGGCCGGCGCACTCAGCACATTTCCCGCGCACTCAGCCCTCTCTGTCCCCTTCCCGTCTGCTCCGTCACCAATCTTTGCCCGGAGCGCACTTTGCTCCAGACAAATAGCACATTCGCCCTCATAGCTGTTGTAATCACAGATGCCAAGCAGCGCAGACACTGCGTCAAACAGACGCCCCAAAGAGGTACACACACAGGTTTGGATGTTTTCCCGCCTTGCCGCCGCTGCCGTGTCACACATGACGCTCTTTCCCGAAAAAACAGGCAGATTCCCTGCCTTAGCAATTTCCTCAGCGGTCAGATATCCGCGATCACACGCTTCCAGCAGATAGCACCACAGAGAAAGCGCCGCGTCCTTTGCCGCGGCATCGCCACCGACCATGGTCACGGGCGCAAAATGCCCGACGCGCTCCATCCTGCTGCCCCTGCAAAGCATAAATTCTCCGCCCCAGATCTGACCGTCTCTCCCGTATCCGGTGCCGTCAAACGCCGCTCCGAGGACGGGTCCCTTAAGCCCGTGCTCCGCCATGACCGACAGGATATGGGCGTGATGATGCTGGATTCTGACAGTCGGCAGATCTTGGAACAGCTTTTCGTTTCCGGAATGATAGCCAGGGTGCAGATCAATCGCCCTGCGCTCCGGGCGTATATTCAACAATTCCGCCATATGTGCCGCAGAGTCACGGCGCGCCCGCAGACAGCGCTCATCATCCAGATCCCCAAACGGGCTGCTCAGATACGCCATACTGCCTTTTCCATGGGCAAACACCGCCTTCAGGTCACCGCCTGCAGCAAAGCTGTCCCCACACAGTCTGCGTGACATCCGAATGGGTTCCGGCACATGCCCCCGCCCTCTGCGAAGAATGGAAGGACCGGCCTTCGTGACCTGACAGACCGAGTCCTCGAGCGGGGTCAGTATCTCCCTGTCGTGCGTGAGGATCAGGTCGGGACATCCCGACTGCATCAGTGCAAGCATGTCCGAATCCTCCGTGATGATCGGCTCCCCTCCGCGGTTTCCACTGGTCATCACCAGCGGTCCCAGCTCCTGCAAAAGCAGAATCTGCAGGGGATTGCAGGGGAGAAATGCCCCCATCCGGTCACTGCCCGCGCACACCTCCGGCGCAAAATCCTTCTCTTTCTCCAGCAAAACAATCGGACGCGCACTGCTGAGAAGAAGGCTCTCCTCCGCCTCACTCACCCGGCAGTACCGCCGGATCTCATCCACCCCGGGGAACATGACGGCAAACGGCTTTTTCTCACGCTCCTTAAATTCCCTCAGGCGCTGCGCGGCCCCTGAGCAGTCGGGGAGAAATGCAAGATGAAAACCCCCGATATCCTTGACGGCAACGATGCCTCCTTCACGCAAAATTTTTATTGCAAGATTCCATGCATCTTCATCCCGCGCTTCGTCTTCCCCCCCGGTGTGCACGTTCTCCGGCATAACCGCTCTAAGGTGCGGCCCACAGCCCTTGCAGGCGATCGTCTGGGCGTGCCTTCGGCGATCGCCCTTTCTGCGGTACTCTCTCTCACAGTCCGCACACATTGGAAAAGCATCCATCGTGATGGTTTCCCTGTCGTAGGGGACCCTCCGCATGATGCTGAACCGCGGCCCACAGCTCACACAGCTGATAAAGGGATAGCGGTATCTGCGGTTAGCCGGGTCCGCCATCTCCTGCACACAGTTCCCACACACCGGAAGATCCGGGGGAAGTATGCGCTGCTCCTCCTTTTCGTCCGCGCTCTCTGCGATTCGAAACCCGGCAGGCACCGGAATCTGGACCGACTCGCTCTGCACATCCTCCACTACAGCGCCCTGGGGAGCAGACGAACTTAGGCGCTGGATAAAAAACTCCAACGCCCCCTCTTCTCCGTCGGCAAGGATGGTCACGATGCCTCCGGCATTCTTCACTTCTCCGGACAGGTTCAGCTCCTCGGCAAGCTCCGCCACAAACGGGCGGTAGCCGATTCCCTGCACCAGACCGGTCACAGTAATCCGTTTTGTCATTTCACGCTGTCTCAACGCTGTCGATCGCCATCTCGCGCCCGGCGTCCGTCGGCTCGCCCGGCGTGCCGCAGTGCGGACAGTCATACTGCAGCGGTTTCTTGGGAAACAGCTCATGGCATTTCGGGCAGCGCAGCATGACCTTGGTGGTGCGCACGGTGATCTCCGCACCCTCGCACATCGTTCCCGGCGATACCTCGTCGAAATATCCCTTCACCGCCTCGAAGGAATATCCGGAGCCCTCGCCGATCACCAGATTGATTTTTGTAACCTTGCTGTGCCCACGCTCTCTGGCATGCTCCTCTGCATGCTCGATAATCTCCACAGCACCGTGATATTCATGCATATGCTCTAACCCTCTTTCTGCCCGGCCTTCGGCTGCTCGGCTTTCGCCGCCTCGGATTTCGGCTCTTCAGCCTTCGGCGCCTCAGGTTTCGGCTTTTCCAATGTATAGACGCTCTTTTGGTCCATAGGCTCCTGATATCCCGGCACAATGGACAGACTTTTTTTGTTACACTTTTCCGTGCAGTATCCGCACTGCACGCAGTCAAAACGGTTGATGCTCCAGGTCCCGCCCTGACGATCCACCTTGATCGCGCCGGAGGGGCAGTTCATGGCACACAGACCGCAGAGAACACAGCTCTCGATATCGATCTCTATATGCCCGCGGCTGCGCTCCGGATACACCGCAGGCTTCGCCGGATAATTGACGGTCACCGGCTTGGAGAACAGATTCTTTAACATTGTGCCGGTAAAATTCATTATGTTCGACATAAGATTCCCCTCCCCTCTAGCGTTCTGTACAGCTGATGCACGGGTCGATCGTGATCACCAGAATCGGCACATCCGCGAGATCCGCGCCCTTTAACGTTTCCAGCATACCCGGAAGATTCGCGAAGGTAGGCGTGCGCACACGCATACGATCCAAAAACTTTGTGCCGTTCGCCTTCACATAGTAGACCGCCTCTCCTCTCGGCTGTTCCACGCGCATGAAATACTCGCCGTTCGGGTTGCCCGTCACCTTGACCGAAATCTCGCCCTGCGGCATCTTTGCCGCTGCCTGACGGATGATATCAATGGACTGTAAAATCTCGTTGATACGGACGTCACAGCGCGCATAGCTGTCTCCGATGTCGCTTGTAATCGGCTCGAAATCGATCTGCGGATAAGCGGCGTAGCCCCGCTTGCGCATGTCCATCTTTACTCCCGACGCCCGGGCAAAAGGACCTGCACAGCCCAGATCATGCGCCTGCTGTTTTGTGAGCACGCCTACATCCCTAAGGCGCGACTCGACTGTGTAATCGAACAGGAACACCTTGCGGATATCCTTGACCTCCTTCTCCATTCCGTCAAGAACAGAAAGAATCGTCTTCATCATATCCTCGTCGATATCCTTTAAGACGCCGCCGACCTTGTTGACCGAGAAAATGCATCTGCCTCCCGTCGTCATCTCAAACAGGTCAAGAATCTTCTCGCGCATCCGCCAGCACTGATAGAACAGGCTCTCGAACCCAAAAGCGTCCGCAAGAAGACCCAGCCAGAGCAGATGGGAGTGCATACGGCTCATCTCGCACCAGATTGTGCGAAGAAACTTTCCGCGATCCGGAACCTCCACATTCATAATGTGCTCGACGCACTCACAGTAGCCCATGCCGTGCATAAAGCTGCAGATCCCGCAGGTGCGCTCCACGATATAGGTCATTTCATTGAAGTCTTTCTTCTGTACCAGGCTTTCCAGTCCGCGGTGAACAAAACCGATGGACGGCACCGCCTCAATTACTTTCTCGTCTTCTATCACCAAATCCAGATGGATCGGCTCCGGAAGCACCGGATGCTGCGGTCCAAACGGAATCACACTTCTCTTTCCCATCTATTTCTCCTCCCCTTCCTTTTTCAAAAACGGAGTCTCTGCGGAAATGCGGTAGAGCTTATCCTGGTAATCCAGGTTAATCATGTCGATCTTCACCCCAAACAGCTCCTTCATCTCGTTCTCATACAAAAACGCAAAGGGATAAAAAGCCGTAACACTCGGCACCTTCGTGTCGAGATCAATCACAGCCCGCAATGTCGTGTACTCGTAGGTGTCATCGTTTGCAAAGGAATAACTCAGCTCGTACTTGCCGTTCACGCAGACTGCGCACGCCTGAGAAAGGCGAAGCCCGGCATTCTTCTTCTCCATCACCCGCGTGAGGAGCTCGTCCACATCAATTTCTTCCAGCACATTGTCCGGACAAATCACTTCTGCCATTAGTTTTTCCTCTCTTTCTTTGTGCTATACTCGTCGGCGCGCTCCTGAAACAGGGCAACTGCTTTGACAACTCCGTCGATAATCGCCTGCGGGCGGGCCGCACATCCCGGAACATAGATATCCACCGGAATTGTAGTATCCGCTCCTCCGAGAATATTGTAGCAGTCCTTAAACACACCTCCGGTACAGGCGCACACACCCACCGCCACCACCACCTTCGGCGTCGGCATCTGCTCATAGAGCTGCCGCACCACGGACTGGTTCTGCGTGTTGATTCCGCCCGTGATCAAAAGGATGTCTGCCTGCAGCGGATCACCGGTGTTGACCACACCGAAACGCTCCACATCGTAAACCGGAGTCAGACAAGCCAGAACCTCAATATCGCATCCGTTACAGCTGGAACCATCATAGTGGAGCAGCCACGGAGATCTCTTCACTTTTGCCATTTTCTACCCCCTATTAATCAACATCAGAATCATCAGATTGATACCGCACGCCAGTATAGTCACAATCCAGCTGACCTTCAACATGACATGCCACTTCACGCGGGCTGACACATTGTCAATCAGGGTCTCAAGAAAACAGATCATAAGCACCACGACAAGAGCCGCAAGATAGCTCCACGGATTTTTGTTGACAATAAACAGCGTCACCATTCCGAGGAGAAACACATTCTCATACCACTCTGTGATTGTGTAGAAGGCGAGATTCTTAGCGCCCATCTCGGTCGTGATACCCTTTACCAGCTCCTGATGCGGGTGGTGCGATGTACTGATGTCAAACGGCGACTTGCGCATTTTGATGCTCAGCATAAACACATATCCGAAGAAAAAGCCCGGCAGCACCAGAATCAGGCTGATCGGTGTCTGGATGATACTGCTCACATTGAATGTTCCGGTCGCCAGATACAGGCCCACGCAGGACAGGAGAATCGCCGGTTCGTAAGCCATCATCTGAATGAGCTCTCTGGATGCTCCGAGCGAGCTGTAGGGCGAATACGTGATATATCCCGCAAACACTAAAAATGTCGCTCCGGTGGACAGTACAAAAAAGCACATCAGGATGTCCTCTCCTGCAAAAAACATGCAGCCGGTGAAAATCTGCGTCGCACAGTAGGAAAGAAGCAGAAACGTCTGCGCCTTCTCTACTACGATTGCCTGCTTGGCAAACAGTTTTTTCAAATCATAGAAGGGCTGCAAAAGCGGCGGCCCTATACGCCCCTGCATACGCGCGGAAATCTTGCGGTCCAGACCGTCCAGAAGACCTCCGACGAGCGGTGCCAGAAGAAGGAACAGGATGACTGAAATCACTCGATAAATCATAACAATGTACCTCCTATAATAATCACTAATTCCACCACGATCACCGCTGTCGTGATTGCGATACACGGAGCCATGAGCTTTCTCTGCCCAAAGAAATCCTTGAAATACCAGTTGGAAATCACAAGCTTTTTCGGCTCTCCGAAGGAGTCGGTAAACGAGTCGTCGTCGCCCTCGTTGATACCGCTCATGTAGGCAATCTTGTCAACGTCCTTGATCCGCTTTGAGAACACATATGCCAGCAGCGGCACAAAGAAAATAAAGCAGATCAGAATGACGAGCATGTAGAGCACACTCATCGGCAGCACCGCGCGCGCCACCCCGAACATTTCCAGCATCAGCGGCTCCACATAAACCTTGGAGAGTATCGGGAACAGCACACAGAGCGCGATCATCAGGACCGCATGTATTGTCAGCGAGATGACCTCATTCCGCTTCGTGATATCCTTAACCGGCGGGTCGTTTGTCGCCGAGATCAGTTTGCCCATCCACTTCGTCCAGTAGAACATCGTCGTCGCACTTCCATATGCGATAAAAATGACAAGCATAATGTTGTGTGCGTCCACGGCAGCCTTTAATGCCGCCCACTTGGATATCAGCATGCCAAACGGCGCCAGGAACATTCCGGCAATGCCGATGAACATGAACACGCCAAGACGCGGCAGGCGGTGAATCAGTCCGTGCATATCCTCCAGATCTCTCGAGTGCGTGGCATTTTCCACCGCACCGATATCCTGGAACAGGAGCGATTTACTCACAGCGTGGAACATCATGAGGAAGAGTCCGGCCCAGATGGTCTCCTGCCGGCCAACTCCGGCGCATGCCACCATCAGTCCCAGATTGGAGATCGTGGAAAAGGCAAGCACCTTTTTTCCGTCGCTCTGCGCGATGGCCATGATCGATGCCGCGAGGAAGGTAAATCCGCCGATGAACGCGATCATACCGCCGATCTCCTGCCCGTCCATCGCGGGCGAGAGACGGAATAAAATATAAATTCCCGCCTTGACCATCGTCGCGCTGTGCAAAAGCGCGGATGACGGGGTCGGCGCAACCATCGCTCCCATCAGCCATTTCGAGAACGGCATCTGCGCAGACTTGGTGAGCGCTGCGAATGCGATCAGTGCAACCGGGATCACACAGCCCGCGTCGCGCATCACTGCACCGCTGACCAGCTGCTGCAGCGAGTCATTGCCTGTATAAATCACCTGGCAGGCGACTCCGACCGCAAGCGCGGTTCCGCCCAGCAGATTCATCCAGAGCGCGCGGAACGAATTGACAATCGCCTCCGGCGTTTTCGTGTAGCCGATGAGCAGGAAGGAACAGATACTCGTAATCTCCCAGAACGCATCCACCCAGAGCGTACTGCCCGACAAAACAAAGCCGAACATTGCCCCGAGGAAGATAAACAGCAGCATGAAGAAATAATACCTGCGGTCCTCAATCTCTGTGTGCAGGTGGTGATAGCCGTGCATGTAGCCCACCGCATAGATCACAATCAGACATCCGATGACGCCGATAATCAGGCACATCAAAATTGCCAGATGGTCCACGTAAATATGGCAGATCTCTTCCCTCTCGGGTCCAAAGAGCTCCAGCCACGCAATCAGCAGTGTCGGACCGATCGACAAAAGACTGATCCAGTATTTTTTGTACTTAAAACAGAGATAGGTAAGCAGACACATTAAAAAGAGCTCTACACCTAAAATAATACGGTCAATCAACTCGACCTCCACATAGAGCTCTATGGGCTTACATCCTCCTAGCGCCCACTGCACCACTAAAACAATAGTCCCTGCAATGATTGCAACAGCACTGATGTACGCCACTGCATTGCGAATTTTATTCACGCGGATGGTGAACATCAACACTGACACCAAGAGCGGGAAACAGATTAAAAAAGGTATTATCAGCATATCCATCTTTCGTTCTCCTTCTCGTTATTTTCCCTTTTATTAGCTTCGCAGTATCAAACTGCCTACACGCGTCCTGCCGGACGGGGCGGCTGCCGCCGCTGCCCCGTGAGCTCCTCCAATGACTTTGTGATCTTTTCCCGGATAAAGTCCCTGTCCTTGTCCTTCACCAGAAAGTATAGATAAGAATCCAGAACGAACTGCAGCGGCAGTCCCCTTCCCGCAATCTTGAAATTGACGAATCCGCGCTCGATATACCCCCCCACCTCCTCATTCGACATAAAGGCCGGGCGTTTCATGCACTCCTCAAAGTTTCGGTCCTCCCTCGACCTGTGCGGGCATTTGAAATCGGTGCGGTTGTCAAATTCCAGCTGGGAGCGGGACTCCTCCGCATAGTGAGCTTCCCTTTTCTCACAGTTCGGGTAGCAGATCTCGTTCACGAGAATCTCCACCTTGTCCGCCACCGGCGTAAGCCGCCTGATGACGTCCTCGTTGCGGTTCATATCATAATCCAGCACTACCAGAAAATAGTCCTTGGAAATCTCTTCCATCAGCTGGTCAGTGTCCACAATCCGCTTGGTCGTCGAGGAAATGATCTTGTAACCCGGATATTCCCTGCGGATATACTCCTCCAGCGCCGGGCGGTTCACCAACACCTGATTCATTCCGTTGTCCGCCACCTTCATAATCATATTACAGAAGGTGTCATTTACATGCTGCTCGGTCAGCAGGGAATTCGTCCAGGTGAAACGCACCGGAACTCCCTGGCTGTTGTAGAGATGGACCACCTTCTCAATATCTGATTTCGTGCTGCTGCCAAAGACCGCTCGGCCGCCGTTCCAGATTGCACCGGGAATCGTCCCGTACACAGATCCGATCTTATAACCGTCCCGAAACTTATCCGGATAATTCAGCATCACACTGAGCAGCACATGATTGAGCGCCCGAAAATAACAAAGCCCCGGCAAATGCCAGTAGCACACGGTTTTATTTGCCATATCGTCCCTCCAGCTATTCTCGTTAAAGGCATGCCCTGCATGGGCCATGCCTCGTAAAAAAAGGATATCCAATCGGATATCCTTTTTCTGATGAGAGCGATAGACGGGGCTCGAACCCGCGGTCTCGACCTTGGCAAGGTCGCGCGTTACCAACTACGCCACTATCGCATACACAGTTGTTACCCGTGTCTCTCAAATCCAATTGAAATAATAACAGAAGTATTCTGATCTGTCAACCGATTTCTTAAAGTCTTTATATTTTCTTAATTGATCATACAATTCTGAAAAATTAAATCTCATGGAATGATTTTCCATCTCTGTCATAAGATATAGGGAACAGTAAACAGAGATGGAGGAAGAACATGAGCGCAAAAACAAAAATCATCGTCCTTCATATGAAACGAATCATATTTACCGCGGTCTGCATCGCGCTGATCTTAATCCTCGCCGTGCTTATTGCGGTGCTGCTCAAGCCGAAGGACAAAAATTCGAATGAGACCGTTCCGACCATGTATGTGCCGGGCGTCTACACCTCATCCGTCAAAATCAGCGACGCAGCACTGGATGTACAGGTGGTAGTGGACGAAAATAACATCAACTCCATTTCACTCGTTAATCTGGACGCGAGCATGGAGACCATGTATCCGCTCCTGCGGCCGGCGCTGGACGATCTGGAATCGCAGATTGTCTCCGAACAGTCCCTGAGCGATCTCACCTATTCTCAAAACAATCAATACACTTCCATTGTACTGTTGAATGCAATCAGGGATGCATTAGAAAAGGCGGCGTCGGAATAATCCGGCACCGCCTGCCTTCGTCCTACTGAGTGCTCTCGGTTCCCTCCCCGTTTCCTGTTTCGGTGTCCGTATCCGCAGAGTCCTCGGGGCTCAGCCCGTCAATATAATCCGTCACCGCCGACAGATTCGCATAGATTGGTTTTACCGGCTGTTTTGACAGATAGTAGGAGATCCCGGAATATCCCGCCCATCCGATGATTGCGAGCAGAACCACCCACACGCAGACCTTGCCCGCCACGCGCTGCATTTTCTCCTTCCGCATGATTTTTCTGCGGTTCGCCTTATCCTTCTTATACTGTTCCACCTTTGCCTGACTCATAATATATCCTCACATTTCTCATATTATTCAAAATTACTACTCTGCTATTCTACACACATTTCCGCAAAAAAGCAAGCCATCGCTTTATATTTTATCCGATTCCAAGCAAAAATCCTGCCAGACGCACAAAAAAAGCCACGATCCACGCGATCCCGCACTGGAGTGCCATTACGAGCACCGCCCATCTTCCGCCCAATTCCCGTTTCACCGAGGCGATGGCCGCCACGCAGGGCGTGTAGAGGAGCGTAAACACCAGAAACACAGCCGCGGTGAAGGGCGTAAATAAATCCACCGCATCCAATACCGTCAGCGTACTCACCACGCTCTCCTTCGCCATAAATCCGGTAATCAGCGCAGTGGAAAGCCGCCAGTCCCCAAACCCCAGCGGCGAAAACAGCGGTGCGAGCAGTCCGCCAATTGCCGCGAGAATACTGTCCCCGGAGTCCGTTACCAGATTCAGCCGCAGGTCAAAGCTCTGTAAAAACCAGATCACCATAGTGGCGAGAAAAATAATGGTAAATGCCTTGTGCAGAAAGTCCTTCGCTTTCTCCCAGATCAGATGCGCCACACTGGAAAGTCCCGGCACCCGGTAATTCGGCAGTTCCATTACAAAAGGCACAGGCACTCCGCGAAAGGCAGTGTTGTTCATAATGAGCGCCACAACCACCCCAACCGCTATCCCGATAAAGTACATAAGCGTCATGACCAATGCACTCTTTCCGGGGAAAAATGCCGCCGCAAAAAATCCGTAGATCGGCATTTTCGCAGAGCAGCTCATAAATGGCGTGAGCAGAATGGTCATCTTCCGGTCTCGCTCCGAGGGCAGAGTCCGGGTTGCCATGATCGCAGGCACCGAGCACCCAAATCCCAACAGCATCGGCACAAAGCTCCGCCCGGAGAGGCCGATCTTGCGCAGCAGCTTATCCATGACAAAAGCCACGCGTGCGATGTAGCCGCTGTCCTCCAGAAGTGACAGAAAAAAAAACAGCGTCACGATCACCGGCAGGAAGCTCAGCACACTTCCCACCCCCGCAAAAATGCCATCGATCACCAGCGAGTGGATCACGGAGTTCACGTGCGCCGCGTCAAGCACATTGTCTATCCAGCCCGTGAATGCGTCGATTCCCAGGGCCAGCCAATCCGAGAGCCACGCTCCGATCAGACCGAATGTCATGTAAAAAATCAAAACCATGATAATCGCAAACACCGGGAGGGCCGTATACTTTCCCGTTAGAACCTTGTCGATCCTGCGGCTCCTCAAATGCTCCCTGCTCTCCCGCGGGCGCACCACTGCCTCGGAGCACACCCGGTCGATAAAAGTAAAACGCATGAGCGCCAGCGCCGCCTGCCGGTCCATGCCGCTCTCCGTCTCCATCTGGGTGATGATGTGCTCGATCATCTCACACTCATTCTGATCCAGATGCAGTTCCTCCCATATCTGCTCATCCCCCTCCACCAGCTTGCTCGCCGCAAACCGGATGGGAATCTTATACTTGTGGGCATGATCCTCGATCAAGTGCATGATCGAGTGGATACAGCGGTGCATCGCGCCTCCGTCGGGTCCGTCCGCATCACAGAAATCCATGCGTCCCGGCCGCTCGCGGTAGCGCGCCACATGCAATGCATGGTTCACCAGCTCCTCGATACCCTCGCTCTTCACCGCCGAGATCGGCACCACCGGAATACCCAGAGTCTGCTCTAAAAGATTTACATCGATCGTACCGCCGTTCTGGCGCACCTCGTCCATCATGTTGAGTGCGAGAACCATCGGGATATCCAGCTCAATGAGCTGTAACGTCAGGTAGAGGTTGCGCTCCACGTTCGTGGCATCCACAATATTAATAATCCCGCGTGGCCTGTCGCGCAAAAAGAATTCCCGCGTCACAATCTCCTCACTCGTGTAGGGAGAGAGAGAATAAACGCCCGGCAGATCCGTCACCAGAGTGTGATCCTGCTTGCGGATCGGCCCGTCCTTGCGGTCCACCGTCACTCCTGGGAAATTGCCGACATGCTGATTTGCCCCGGTGAGCTGGTTGAACAGTGTGGACTTGCCGCAGTTCTGATTTCCCGCCAGCCCGAACGTCAACAGATCATCCTTCGAGATGACCTCCCCGCGCTGTTTCACATGGAAGATGCCCATCTCGCCCAGCCCCGGATGTGTCGAGCGGTTCTTCTGCTCCCGCTCCGTCCTCTGGTTCTTTTTACTCCCGCCGACATCCTCTGCCTCCACGGCAGATGCCACATCGCGGATCTCGACCCGCCCGGCTTCCTCCAGCCGCAGGGTCAGTTCATACCCCCACACCCGGTACTCCACCGGATCTCCCATGGGAGCCGCCTTAATATATGTAATCTCCGTCCCCGGAATCAGTCCCATATCGAGAAAATGCTGCCGGAGATCTCCCTCGCCCCCGACTCCTGCGATCACTGCCTTCTGTCCGTCCTTCAGCTGTGCCAGATTCATGTTACATCCCCCTCGAGATATCCAGACACTTCATCATCGCCTCAATCACACTGCTCCTCATTCCCTTCTCTTCCAGAACGCGCACCGCCTGAATCGTCGTGCCCGCCGGGGAACAAACCATATCCTTAAGCACTCCCGGATGCATGCCGGTATCTAATACCATCTTCGCACTGCCCAGAACCGTGTTCGCCGCAAACCTGTAAGCCTGTGCTCTCGGCATGCCTCCCGCTACCGCAGCATCCGCCATCGCCTCAATAAACAAAAACACATAGGCGGGCGAGCTTCCACTCACCGCTGTCACCACATCCATCAGATTCTCCGGGACAACCTCCGTCTCCGAAAATCCGCTCATGAGCTCCCGCACAATCGCAAGCTCCTCACTGCTCACCGCAGCATCCGCGCACATACCGGTCATCCCAGCCTTCACCAGCGCAGGGGTGTTTGGCATCATACGGATAATTTTCAGCTTTCGCCCGAACTGCTCCGCAAGCCACGCGAGCGTCTTTCCCGGAGCGATGGACACCACGATCGCCTGTTCCCCGACTTCTTCCCGGATCTCGGCAATCACCTCCGCATAAAACTGCGGTTTCACCGCGAGAAATAGAATGTCCGCAAACCTTGCTACCTCCCGCTTGTCCAGTGTCGTCCCCACCCCGTACTCTCTGTTTTTTTCTTCCAGCACAGCGGCTGTGCGGCAGGAAATCATCATCTCCGACGGCGCACATTTTCCTGAATCGATCATGCCCCGTATCATGGCTGTCCCCATATTGCCGCAGCCAATAAAACCGATCTTCATACGGACAACGCCTCCCTACTCTCTCTTTTCCATCACGCTCTTGTACGAGGGACGGATGATCTTATTCATGCCTACGAACTCCTCCAGCCGGTGGGCGCTCCACCCCGCAATCCTCGCTACCGCAAAGAGCGGCGTGTACAGCTCCATCGGAATACCGAGCATTTCATATACAAAACCGCTGTAAAAGTCCACATTCGGAGAAACGCCCTTAAAAATATGGCGTTTCTCGGCGATCAGCTCCGGCGCAAGCTCCTCGATCAGATTGTAGAGTTTCATTTCCTTCCCGCGGCCCTTCGCCTCCGCCAGTTCGTCCACATAATGCTTGAAAATGCGCTCTCTCGGGTCAGACAGAGAATACACCGCATGTCCCATCCCATAGATCAGACCCTTGCGGTCGAATACTTCCCCGTCCAGCATCCGCGCCAGATACGCTCGCACCTCGTCGCGATCCCTCCAGTCCCTCACATTGTGCCGGATGTCCTGCATCATCTCCATCACCTTGATGTTCGCGCCGCCGTGCTTCGGGCCCTTTAAGGAAGACATTGCCGCCGCGATGGCGGAGTATGTATCCGTGCCCGCAGATGTCACGACGCGGGTAGTAAAGGTACTGTTGTTGCCGCCGCCGTGCTCCATGTGGAGCATGAGCGCCACGTCCAGAACCTTCGCCTCCAGATGCGTATACTTGTTGTCCGGACGCAGCATGCGAAGAAAATTCTCCGCGGTTGACAGCTCCGGCTTCGGCCGGTGAATATACATGCTGGAATCATTCTCGTAATGGTTGTAGGCATGATAGCCGTACACCGCAATCATGGGGAACTCCGCCACAAGCTGAATGCACTGCCGGATATTGTTCTCCAGCGTAGATTCAGAGGTCTTGGCATCGTATGCAGCCAGCGTCAGAATACTTCTTGTCATAGAATTCATGATGTCCTTAGACGGGGCTTTCATAATAACATCTCTGGTAAAGTTCGTAGGGAGCGTCCTCACGTCAGCAAGAATACTCATAAATTCCGCCAGCGCCTCCTTCGTCGGTTTCTCCCCGAACATTAAAAGATAAGCCGTCCGCTCGTAACCGAATTCCTGCTCCCCGAGCTCATTGATCAGTGTCCTGACATTGTACCCCCGATACCATAGTTCCCCATCGCAGGGCACCCTGCTGCCGCTTTCGTCTTCCCGAAAGGAAATGATCTCGGAAATATTCGTTAGTCCGGTGAGAACCCCCTTTCCGTTCAGATCTCTCAGCCCACGGTTCACACCGTACTCTTCAAAAAGCCTGTCCGGGATCGAATCGTTGGCAATGCACATCTCCGTCTTGTCGTTTGCATACCTATACAAGTGTTCTTTCTTTGTCATTGTTCACGCTCCTTTCACTGTCCAGTAACTCTGACATCATTGGATAAAAAACGGGAGACACCAGAAAGCCCGATGTCTCCCTTCCATTATGCATTATAACTCATCGCGCCCTTCGGCGCAAGCTCCTACAGACGGAAATCAAACTGCTGTCCCACCTGCATCTCCTGCTCCGTGCGCACTTTGTCGCTCATCGACGAGAAATAGCTGTTATTCAGACGCCGGATGAGCTCCTCCACAGAGGAAGCACTGATCGTCTCAAGATCCTCCCCGTTCGTCTTCCCGGACTTATTTGTCCCCTTCTTCTCCTCCGTCTTTTCCTTAGCAGCTGCCTTCTCCGCCGCCTTCTTGTCCTCAGCCTTCTCTGCTGCCTTCTTTTCAATACGCTCTCTCTGCTGGGCGAGTGACTTGTCAATCACTGCGAAATAGGACGCATTTCCCTTATCATCCACCTTGATGCCAAAGGTCTTCACATTCTGCATGGTTCCGGAAGCAAGCTGCTCCTGCATCGACTGCAGCTGGTTGTTTGCGTTGCCGATGATGCCCTCATATTTTTTCCGGTAGTTCTCATCCTCTGCCATCTTCTCGATCTTGTCCGCATCGATCAGCACGAGCGTGCGGCCGCTCTTCGCGTACTGCGCTGCCTTCTGCTCCGCGCCATCCACCTGGTCATTGCTGACTAAGACAAAATCCATGTTCGAGAACTTGTTCTTTAATCCCTCGTAATACTTCGCGGCCTTATCCGAGAGCTCGACATCACCGATGGTGTTGCCGTAATTTCTGGATGCTCCCGATGTCTTGTTGGTCTCCGCCGCCTTCTGAGCCGACGAAGTATACATCGAATCGTAATTGTTGGCGATACCGCCTGTCTGCCCTACTGTGCTCATAATTTCCCCTCCTTGGAATAAATTGATTTGGTTAAATCCTTTTAACACTTTATTTCTCTGTGATTAGTATCGGCAACCCCCATCAAATACTTAACCCTCAATTTGAAAAATTTTCCGAAAGAAATGAAAATGCGGCGCATAGGATAAAAGAAAAGGCTTTTATGACCTGTGACCAAATTATCCAATCCAACGACACCATCGATCTGATTGTACCAAATGAGCTTGCCGGGCAGATCACTGAAATCCCCGACTGCCGTCAGCCCATCGACGCCAATTACACGATCTTCTACTATGACAAAAACCGCCTGCCGCCCCTTATGATCGGTGCGTACTCATACTCTTCGATCCCCAAATGCCTCGGGCTGCTGGACTCCACAGCCCTTGAGGCGAGCGGAATCCTACAGCTCCAGACACAGCCCGCGGTTGTCCTCAAGGGACAGGGCGTTCTGGTTGGCATCATCGACACCGGAATCGTCTACGAAAATTCCGGTTTTCGCAATTCCGACGGCAGCTCCCGCATCTACAGCATCTGGGACCAGACCGCCGTTCCGGAAGGCGATAACCAACCGCCGGAGGGCTTTTACTACGGCGTGGAGTACACAAAAGCACAATTGGACGCGGCGCTCGCCTCAGACGATCCCCGCAGCATCGTCCCATCCACCGACACCGACGGTCACGGCACTCTGATGGCCAGCATCGCCTGCGGAAGCGAAAACGAAACCGTCAATTTTACCGGCGCGGCACCGCTCTCCGACATCGTCGTCGTAAAACTAAAACCCGCCAAGCAGTATTTAAAGGACTACTTCTTTATCCCGGGGGACATCGCTTGCTATCAGGAAAACGACATTATGGCGGGGCTTGCCTATCTCGAGACAATAGCCCAAAAATCCGGCCAGCCCCTCGTCGTATGCCTTGCCCTCGGCACCAACAACGGCAGCCATTCCGGCGGGAGCGTCCTTTCGGAGACCTTAAACCTGATCGGCGGGCGCTGGCGCCGATGCATTGTCACTGCCTCCGGCAACGAAGCCGCCGCAAGACATCATTTTAGCGGTATAAGCCAGCCGGAGGCAGCAGAGCCCGTGGCCGTTGAAATCAATGTAGAAGAAAATATGCGGGGCTTTTATCTGGAGCTGTGGGCCTCCGCGCCGATGCTTTTTGCCGTATCTCTCCGGTCTCCCGGCGGCGCACTCCTCCCAACCACCGCCACCCGCGCTAACGGACATCAGGAATTTCGTTTCCGTCTGGAAAACACATTCGCCACCATCGACTACCGCTCGGTCGGTCGTACACGGGGCGACCAGCTGATACTGGTACGCCTGACGGAGGCTACCCGGGGCATATGGACGCTACTCGTCTACCCGGACACCTCCATCACCGGCGGCTTTCACGTGTGGCTGCCGATGACCGGCATGCTGGACCACGACGTATTTTTCCTGAAGCCGGACCCGGATGTGACACTGACAATCCCCAGCACCGCCAACATTCCCATCACGGTAGGCGGCTACAACACCTTAGGCGGCAGCCTGTACATCGGCTCCGGGCGGGGATATACCGTGACGAATGTCGTGAAACCGGATTTTACGGCTCCTGCCGTGAACGTGCAGGCCCAGGACCTAAGAGGCCGCTACATCACAGCCACCGGAACCAGTGTCGCTGCCGCCGTCACCGCGGGCGCCTGCGCGCAGATCATGGAGTGGGGCGTTGTACGCCGTTCGGATATCTCTTTAAATTCCGTGGAAATCGGCAATATCCTGATCCGTGGCTGCCAGAGGGATAATTTCCGAAATTATCCGAACACCCAGTGGGGCTACGGCAAGCTGGACGTGTACGAGGCGTTCCGGCAGATTTAGATCACCGGATCAGGGAAACGTGCAAATCACCTTGGCAACTCCGAAATTATGTGATATAATCTTTCATAAATTTATAAAAAGAGGTACACGCCATGGATGAAATATTGAAGAAAAAAACAATATTGATTGCGGACGATGAAGAAGTAAACCGCATTATATTAGCTCAGATTTTTGAAGAGCAGTTTTATGTCCTTGAAGCCGTCGACGGGCAGGACGCAATCGACATACTGGATGCAAGGCATGACGAGATCGTGATGCTTTTCCTCGACCTGATGATGCCCAAAAAATCCGGCCTTGAGGTGATGGAGCACATGCGCAAAATGGGTTATATGACCCGGATTCCGATTATTATGATCACCGGCGAGGCGACGGTGGAATCAGATGTAAAGGCGTATGAGTTCGGGGCCTCCGATATTATTTACAAGCCGTTTGAGACCGCCGTTATCATGCGCCGGACCATCAATATTCTGGAATTGTTCGAGACCCGGCTGAATATGGAAAACAAGCTGAAAGAACAGACACAGGCTTTGCTCGACGCACATGACAAACTGGAAAAAAACAATGAATTCCTGATCAACGCATTGAGCTCCGTTGTGGAATTTCGCAGTCAGGAATCCGGCGAGCACATTAAGCGGGTGAAATATTTTACACGGATTCTCTTAAACTACATGCAGAAATACTATCCTGAATACAAGCTCACAAAGGAGCAGATCAATCTGATCGTCAACGCCTCCGCCCTGCATGATATCGGAAAGATCACGGTTCCCGACCGTATTCTGTTAAAACCGAGCCGGCTCTCGCCGTCGGAGTATGAACAGATGAAAACCCACACGACCGAGGGATGCAAAATTCTGGAGAAGTTTAAGCAGGAGGAAAGCGAATTCTATCGGTACTGCTACGATATCTGCAGACACCATCACGAGCGCTATGACGGCAACGGTTATCCGGACGGCCTTGTGGGCGAGGATATCCCGATCTGGGCGCAGATTGTGTCCATCGTTGATGTTTTTGACGCCCTAATCAGCAAACGCGTATACAAATCGGCTTACCCGACCGAAGAGGCTGTGCGCATGATCCACGACGAAGAATGCGGTGTGTTCTCACCAAAACTGTTAGACTGCTTTGACCTTGCGAAAGAGGATCTGTGCCAGATGGCTGAGGCAATCTCCTACGTCGATTCGGACGGACAGCATCAGGGGTTCTAGATGTTGAAGGCTATGCGGAAACGCATAGCCTTTTTTGCACTATATGATTTCAACCAGCTTTTTCCCCTATGTCCCAAAAGCTGGTGGGATGATAAACAAATATTCTTTTATGAGGGAAATCCTGAATCGGATAATTCTTCGGAATCAGCTCAACCTCTCCGAGTCTCCCTTCGTCTTTCACATCCTCAAAATCCAAAACGGTGTGAAAACGAAATAAATTCTTGCTCATATATTGAAAATAGGATTCTTTGTTAAATTCTGAGCCAAAATAAGTTGCGTCCTGATTTTCAAAAAAAGCTTCGCCCTTGATCAGGCCCTCCCTAAAGCGTTCCAGCGACACCAGCTCCCCCTTTTCATCTCTCAAATACAATCTTGTTGATGGGTCAAACATCACTCTTTTTCCGGAGGGAAGTAAGCAATCGACAACGACATGACAGTCGTCAAAGGGCTCCTCATATGGTTTACAGGTCACATGTCTTGCCTTTATCCCATTCATTCTGAGTAAGGCGGCCAGGATGATCGATAACCCGCGGCAATTTGTTTTCCCGCCGTTTTCCTCGCATGATGCTATGATATCGACCATTCTGCGATTCGGACCAAGCGCCACATTGCCATGATGAAAATGGTCGCATACAAAATCCAATAATCGGAATGCCAGCAGATCAGACATGGGCT
>CAZWRT010000046.1:0-22175 GCA_964636375.1 uncultured Lachnobacterium sp.
TCCTGAGAAAGTTTCAAACTCTTACGCACTTGCTTCAATCTTTCATTCATATTAACCTCTCTCCTTTCATTAGTTTCTATATACTATACTCCTATTGAAAGAAATATGCAACACAAAATGTCAGAATTTATGACATTTTTTAAAACTAATTGCACCTTATCAAAACCAGCACTCATTCCAACTGAGGCTGACTGCTTCTTCAATGAATGTAATCAACAGGCCACCTTTCAATATGTAATTCTCTATAAAATACTCTTCAAGACCTCCTTTATATTTAAACTACCGATATTTTTCCAAATATTACATCTTTTAAAAAATTATACCTTTTTACCAGCACAAAAGTGGCAGGGAAACAGAACCCCTGCCACTTTTCGACGCTTTTCAATTTCCGGACCCACTACGGTACGTAATGCTCCGTGATCCCGGTCACTTCCCCGTTTTTCACCACAAATTCATAGGGAATGCCCTCGTTCTGTTCTCCGCGCTCGGTTAACAGCGCTGCGAGATTATCTGCGGAAATTTCCAGAGGCGCATAAGAATCCTTCCAGTCCAGCACCTTGATTTTGCAGGCTTCGGCAAGCGGATAATTCTCCACGAGAACCTCCGGATTGTAGACACTGAATCCGCTCGGTGCGTCATCCTCAGTAATATTCAACTCGTCGGCCCTGCTGCCCGGCACCTCAACCCACTCGACCTCATCCACGCCGATCTGCCCGTCGGCAAACGATTTGATATACGCCAGGAACTCGGCATTCTCCGCCTTCTCCACCTTCTGTTCCTCCCCCGGCACCTCCTGCCTGTTCTGATCCGAAGATGCATCTGCATCCATATAGATCGGCGGGGTTATTTCCTTCTTCTTAACTGCTGCATTCTGATTGGCACAGCCATTGACAAACAAAACAGTTCCGATTATACAACATACATACGCAAATTTTTTCATAATTTATTCTCCTATACGAAATCTTAATTTAAAGGGGTTCTGAATCGCAAACCTATGGAACATAATGCTCCGTAATTGTAATAATTTTTCCATCTGAGATCTGCAGATTATAAGGGGTCTGAACATCCTTCCGTTCCTCCAGGAGCTCGCGAAACCTGGTGAGAGAAACCTTCTTTTGCACAAAGTTGTCTTCCCAGTCGCACACGGTATACGCGCAGTTCTTTGCCAACGCAAGCTCCTCAACAGACTCCTCTTCATTGTGAATGAAAAAGCCCGAGCCCAAATCGACAATTCCAAGCTCCGTCGCACGGGCGCTCGGCGAATCCACCCACTCCACCTCGTCAAAGGCAAGCGTCTCTCCGTTGATGCCATGAATGTAGGCAAGCACTGTGGGAGGCTGATAATAGATCGCATAGCATTCCGATGTGACGCGCTCCTCACCGCAGGTCAGTTCAAAATAGATTTGTCCCTCAAGCCGGCTGGCCAGCACGGACGCATTGAGCAGAGCCGCGTGTTCTCCCTCTGCCGGCTTTTTCGTCAGAAACAGATCTCCCTCGGTGTCTTCGGGGGATGAAAGATAATAGATCTGTATGCTCTCCGCCGTCCCCGTCCACTGAAGGAGGATACTGTCGATAACTGCCGTGTTATACCAGTCCTTCTCCGCAAGTACCTCGATCTGCTCTTCATCGTAGAATCGGACACTGCACAATTCCAGTGAATCCTCCTCTGTGGCTGTAGTGTCGCCCGGGAGCTTCTGTGTTTCCTCCGAGTCATACACGGGCTGTGCGCGGAGCTGATCCGAAAGCACCCGTCCCAGCAATGCCGCCGCAAGAATCGAGGCAATCCAGCCGCCTGCGACAAGGCCGCGCCATTTCTTCTTCGGTTCGATCTTCTCAGATGTAATTTCCTGTTTCGGTGAAAGTTCAAGCTCCAACACCTTCTGCAGCACATCCATATTATGTCCCTGCGGTGATGCCAGATTGTTTTCCCATTTGGAGACTGCCTGACGGCTGACTCCCAAATAGTCGGCAAGTTCCTCTTGAGAAAAATTCTTCTTCTCCCTCGCCTGCTTTAACTGTTCACCAAGTGTCATACTCTATCCTTCTTTCCTGTGCATAATTTAGACTGTAGCGCGCTAAGCCGTCGGCGACCGTCTTCTCATCGCCGGGCACAGCCTGATTATAGCCCGCAACTGCAGTTGCGCACCACCAATTTCCCGCAACTTTCCGGTTGCAATTGCCTATTTCCCGCAACTTTCATGTGTTTTATTATGCGACAGGCTTTATACCTTAAACCGATATCCCACTCCCCAGATTGTCTCAATATACTGGGGCTTATTGGTGTTCATCTCGATCTTTTCACGAATTTTCTTGATATGGACGGTGACGGTCGCAATATCCCCGATGGACTCCATATCCCAGATTTCGCGAAAGAGCTCTTCCTTCGAGAATACCCGGTTGGAGTTCTCGGCGAGAAACGTGAGCAGATCGAATTCCTTCGTAGTGAGCTGCTTTTCTTCCCCGTTCACCCACACGCGGCGGGCAGTTTTGTCAATCTTGATGCCGCGAATTTCCACAATGTCATTTTCAACAATATTGCTGCCGATCAGGCGTTCATAACGCGCCAGGTGCGCTTTGACACGCGCTACCAGCTCGCTCGGCGAAAAAGGTTTCGTCACATAGTCGTCCGCGCCGAGGCCAAGTCCCCGGATCTTGTCAATATCATCCTTTTTTGCGGACACAAAAAGGATCGGCGTGTTCTTCTTTTCCCGAATTCGTTTACACAGTTCAAACCCATCCACTTCCGGCAGCATCAGGTCCAGAATAAACAGGTCATAATCCTCATTTAAGGCACGCTCCAGTCCGGTTGCGCCGTCATTCGCGATCTCCACCTCAAATCCGGAGAGCTCCAGATAATCCTTCTCCAGATCCGCAATCGCCACCTCATCTTCAACAATCAAAATCCTACTCATTGACAACCTCCTCGTATTTGCGTATCACAAAGTACATGACTGTGCCCTCACCCTCTTTGCTTGTCGCCCAGATTTTTCCGCCGTGATCCTCCACGATTTTCTTGACGATCGAGAGGCCGATTCCGCTGCCGCCGGTCGCGGAACTGCGCGAAGAATCCGCCCGGTAAAATCGGTCAAAAATATAGGCGAGATCCTTCTGCGCGATCCCCCGTCCATTGTCCTCCAGCTCCACCTGTATAAAGTCCCCGACATCCCTGATGCGCACCTGAATAAGGGTCTGCGTTTTGTTTCTGTACTTCACGGAATTTCCGATGATATTGTTCACCACCCGGCGAAGCTGCTCCGGATCACCGATAATCATCACAGATTCCGCAACCTCGTTCGCGTAAGACAGACTGATTCCTTTTGCCTCGAGCTCCAGGCCAATCTCATCCACGCAGTCCTTAAAATACTCGGCCACATTCAGTTTTGCAAAGTTGAAGGGAATTCGGTTTGTATCAATATGGGAGTACAGCGTCAGCTCGTTGATCAGCGCATCCATTTCATTTGCCTTATTGTATATCGTCCGGATGTACTTGTCCAGTTTTTCCGGCGTATTTGCCACACCGTCGATAATGCCCTCGGAATAACCTTTTACAGCGGTAATCGGGGTCTTGAGATCGTGCGCGATATTGCTGATCAGCGCCTTATTCTCCCGCTCGGTGTTCAGCTTCTCCTCCGCATTGTCCTTCAGGCGCTGCCGCATCTCCTCAAAGGTGACGCAGAGCTCCCCGATTTCGTCCCCGCCGCTCGCCTCGATCTTAAAGTCCAGATTGCCTTCCTTGATATTCTCCGCCGCGGTTCGCAGCTTCTTGATCGGCGTGATCATACTGCCATGAATCCACAAAATCATCAGAACCGCTGTCAGAATCAGAATCAGAACGACAGATATCACCACCTGCAAAAACAGCGTCCGCATCTGCGGCACCGCATCGCCGATCTCGGTGATAATGAAGGCGCTGGCCGCCGCATCACCCTCCGTGCAAAAATCAACCTGCTTGACCAGAATTCCCGCGTTACTGTCGATGTAAATGCCGGTACCCGACTCAGAGTCGGTGGTTCCGTACTCCGGCAAAGAATTTATCACATGATTATTATTCTCCGAACCATTATAAATAATCCGCCCGCCCTCCCGGACGAGCAGATAAGAATATTTTTCTTTCAGACCCTCATTCTCATTTTCCAGAAAGGTCTGATTAATCAGTTTTTCCGGCGTCTTGTCCGCCACCCTCTTCAAATTCTCAAAATCCATCACGGTATAGTGATTCAAAATCTGGACAGAGTTCACAATACCGTATGCGTCCACATTACGGATTCCATATGCGTGTTCCACGGCCTGCACCTGAAAATTGTAAAAGAGGGTAATCACCATAGCCGCAAGCAAAAGCGGCACAAAGATAATGATACAGAAAGAAATAATCAGTTTTGTCTTAATCTTCATGCCGCCCTCCGGTTCTATTCAAATTTACAGATATTTCTTAAGCGTCTGGGCCCTGTCCGTCTTCTCCCACGGAAGATCCAGATCCGTCCGTCCAAAATGGCCGTAGGCCGCGGTCGGACGGTAAATCGGTCTCCGAAGATCCAGCATCTTGATAATACCTGCCGGACGAAGGTCAAAGTTCTGGCGAATGATCTCCACCAGCTTCTCGTCCGGGAGCGCTCCGGTTCCGAACGTATCCACCATCACAGAAGTCGGCTGAGCCACGCCGATCGCGTAAGAGATCTGGATCTCACACTTTTTGGCGAGCCCTGCCGCCACGATATTTTTTGCAACATAACGAGCCGCATATGCCGCAGAGCGGTCCACCTTGGTGCAGTCCTTTCCGGAAAATGCACCGCCGCCATGGCGCGCGTATCCGCCGTATGTATCCACAATGATCTTGCGGCCTGTGAGGCCTGCATCCCCGTGCGGTCCGCCGATCACAAAGCGGCCGGTCGGATTGATGAAAAACTTTGTATCGGCATCCACCAGCTCCTTCGGCAGAATCGGATCAAACACATATTTTTTGATGTCGGCATGAATCTTTTCCTGCGTCACTTCCTCGTCATGCTGGGTGGACAACACCACTGCCTCCAGGCGCTTCGGCTTTCCGTCCTCGTCGTACTCGACGGACACCTGCGTCTTTCCGTCCGGGCGCAGATAGGTGAGCGTGCCGTCCTTGCGGACTTTGGTGAGCTGAAGTGCCAGCTTGTGCGCCAGCGCAATCGGATACGGCATAAGCTCAGGGGTCTCGTCCGTCGCATAGCCGAACATCATTCCCTGATCGCCCGCGCCTGTGTCCAGATCGTCAGTCATAGATCCATCCCTTGCCTCGAGAGCCTTGTCCACTCCCATTGCGATATCCGCAGACTGCTGATCCAGCGCGACCATAACCGCGCAGGTATGTCCGTCAAAGCCAGTCTTCGCATCGTCGTAGCCGATCTCGTTGACCGTCTGACGAACGATGGCGGGAATGTCGAGCTGTGCCTTGGTGGTAAGCTCGCCGGTCACAAGCACAAAGCCCGTGCAGCTCGCTGTTTCGCAGGCGACACGGCTCATCGGGTCCTGTGCCAGGCAGGCGTCCAGAATCGCGTCCGAAACCGCATCACACATTTTGTCCGGATGTCCCTCTGTCACGGACTCTGAAGTAAATAGTCTTTTTTCCATAAATAAATTTTCCTCCTTCATGTGAAAACTAATAAAAAAACCGCTTAACAAATAAGCGGATAAACGGATCGTATTCGTTAAATCCTCTTATTGTTCGAGATGTCCATGATATCTCATGGACAAATGCCAATTGTCACCAAGGGAATTGCTGGCAGCTGACATTCTTTTTCGCTCAGGTTGGCACCTTTCTGTACGGAGGTTGCCGTGGCTTCACAGATCCTATGTATCTCCACCACTCTGAATAAGGGAAAAACAACAATATTAACTTATAACTAAGAATAACGCTATTTATTCACTGTGTCAAGCCCTAATTTGTTGACATTCTGCTCGAAATTACTTATACTATAGATAATAGTGCATTGCATTCAAAAAAGACCCAAAGGATGAGCGAGGCTTAGTATGCGAAAATTAACAACAAAAGAATTGGAAATTGGCATGATTACAGCGGAGCCGATCATAACACCGCAGGGACAGGAGCTGGCTCCTGCAGGCACAGAGCTGACCCGTCAGCTAATCAACCACATGAAACTCTATCGCGTAGAATATGCAGTTGTGGAAGGGGAAGAGCCGGCATCCGCATCAATACCTGCCGCGGAACCGGAAATCCAAAAGGTTTCAAAGACACGCGCGCAAGAGATCAAAACCCACTCACAGAAGGTGGCCGCATCGGACGAATTCCGCGACTTTCAGGTCGCCTATTTCCGCGCAATTGACAAGATGAAAGCTTCCTACACCGGACTGATTGAACGGCATGAATCGATTAATACCGCCGCTCTGTTATCCACTGTGTCAGAATTATTTCTCTCACGATCCACAATCGTAGAGCTGTTTGATATGATCTACAATATGCGGACCATGAAGGACGCCGTGTATTCCCACTGCCTGAATGTGGGGCTGATCTCCAGGATGATCGGCCGCTGGCTGAAATTCGAAAAGCGTGATCTGGATATACTTACGCTTGCAGGCCTGATGCACGACATCGGCAAGCTCAGGATTCCGAAGGATGTTCTGGAAAAGCCGGACGCGCTGACAGACGAGGAATTCGCCATGATCCGGCAGCATCCCCAGTTCGGCTATGATATTCTCAAGGATCAGGTACTGGATTTCCGTATCAAGAAAGCGGCGCTCATGCACCATGAGCGCAGTGACGGCAGCGGCTATCCGACCCATCTGACACAGAACGACATTGACAGTTTCGCCATGATTGTAGCAATCGCGGATGTCTACGACGCCATGACTGCATCGCGCTCCTACCGTGCGCCTCTCTGTCCCTTCCAGGTAATCAGTATCTTTGAGCAGGAAGGCTTTCAGAAATACGATACGGGCTATATCCTTACTTTTTTAAAGCAGATCGCGACCGCTTACCAGAGCAACCGCGTGATGCTCAGCGACGGCAGAGGATGCAAAATCGTCATGCTGAACCAGAATGCCCTTTCCCGGCCAATCGTACAGTTCGACGACAACAGCTGTCTGGATCTGTCCACAGCCAGCAAAGATCTCTTTATTAAAGCAGTCGTTTAAAAAAGCGTTCTTTCGAGCCATAACCCGAAAGAACGCTTTTTCTGTTTAAGAAACTTTAAGGATAAACTTCTGAAGCTCCTTCTCATCCGCCGCCTTCTCTATCTGCGCGCCGATCGCCTTCAGCTTTTCTTCAAACGCCTCGTAACCGCGCTCAATATAATAGATGTCATCAACGATCGTAACGCCCTCCGCCGCGAGTCCTGCAATCACCAGTGCAGCCCCCGCACGCAGATCCGGAGCATTGACTCTCGCGCCTGTGTAGCGGTCAACGCCGCAGATGATCGCGATGTTGCTCTCCACCTTAATGCTCGCGCCCATGCGTGTCAATTCATCCACATATTTGAAACGGTTCTCAAAAATGCTCTCCGTCACGGTGCTGGTTCCCTCTGCGATGCCGAGCAGCACTGCCATCTGCGGCTGCATATCCGTGGGGAAACCGGGGTATGGAAGCGTTGTGACCTGCGTGTGCAGCAGCCTTCCGTCGGAAATCACCCGCACCGCATCGTCAAACTCACGAACGCGGCAGCCCACCTCCAGGAGTTTGGCTGTTGTCGCCTCCAAATGCTTGGGAATTACGTTCTTAACCAGTACATCCCCGCCCGCCACCGCAGCAGCAAACATAAAGGTTCCCGCTTCGATCTGATCCGGTATCACGGAGTACTCTGTCTTGTGGAGCCTCTCCACGCCGACAATACGGATCACGTCCGTACCTGCGCCGCGGATATTTGCCCCCATGCTGTTCAAAAAGTTCGCCACGTCTACCACATGAGGCTCTTTCGCGGCATTTTCAATTACGGTCTTTCCGGTTGCCATGGCCGCCGCCATCATAATATTGATTGTAGCGCCGACAGACACCTTATCCAGATAAATATGCGTCCCGACAAGGTTTTTTGCCTCTGCCACTACAAGCCCATGGGCAATATCCACGCTGGCTCCCAGAGCGCGGAAGCCTTTGATATGAAGGTCGATCGGGCGGCTCCCGATATCACAGCCTCCCGGCAGAGCGACCTCCGCCTTTTTGTACTTTCCCAGAAGAGCTCCCAAAAGATAATAGGAGGCTCTGATCCGGCGGATGAACTCGTTGTCCACGCTGACATTCTGGATAAATGAGCCATTGATGCGCACGGTATGTGCATCCACCCGGTCTACCTTGGCCCCGATCTCCTCGATGGCCTGCAACAAAACGTTGATATCCCTGACATTCGGTATATTTCCTACGGTAACGGTCTCATCTGTCATAATAGCTGCCGCCAGAATCGCAAGCGCGGCATTTTTTGCTCCGCCGATCTCGACTTCCCCGTTCAGCGGATTCCCGCCTTTGATAACGTACTGCTCCATTTCTCACCTCATATCGATCTAGGCATTTTCAAATAGCCCTACTATCTATACTATTCGTAAAACACCTGATTGTTATTCAAAAAACAAAGTTTCGATATGATTCTACTGTTCCTGTGTGTCTGCATTCGGATTTTTGGTCGTCAGCGGCTGATCCAGACGAATCTTGGCAAGCTCGTCCTGGTCAACATTCCAGTTATCTTCTTTCTGCCAGCCCTCCAGCACTTCACTGTAGTAATCCTGCTTGCGCTGGCCGATGATGGATTGGCGGTTCTTCTCCGTCGCCTCTGTGTCGGTATCACTGTCTACCCGCACAATATACAGCGCAGTATCGGTCTCAATCAGTCCGGAGGTCTCGCCCACTTTCAGATTCTTTAAGGCCGCCAAAACCGGATCTTCCTTCTCGCCATCCCCGTTGCTCCCGGTATCTCCATTGCCCTCGGTACTCTCGGTATCTCCGTTGTCCTCAGTACCCTCGGTATCTCCATCGCCTTCGGTATTCTCAGTATCCTCAGTACCCTCGGTATCTCCGTCTCCTTCGGTATCTCCATCGCCTTCGTTACTCTCGGTTTTGGATTCGTAAGTCGCATAAGTCTGCTTTGTGGTTTCCAGGCTGTGCGCGGCGGCAAGGCTCTCCAGCGTAGCCCCCTCCTCGGCCAGTCCCTCCACGATATCCTCTGCCGTTGACTTTAACGCCGCCTTCTCGTCCTCCGTGTATGCAACCGTGCTTCCATTCTCATCGGTATGAGAGTCCGTCCGAATCATAAGGCGGGTATAACCGCGCATATTCGCTTCTTCATCCGACACCTTTACGTCAGCCTTCTCCTCAATCGCCGTCCTCGTCTTACTCTGGATCGTGCAGAGCGTCAGGAACTCCTCGACAATACTCTCTGTGGCCCCCATATCACGGCACGCCTTTTTGGAATTATCACTCATAAAGGCAGCTGCAGCCTCTTTGATCGCCGCCTTCTCGTCCGCTGTAAGCTCAATGCCATACTCGTCCATGTGCAGCTTAAGCGTATACATATCATGGAGCGTGTCCATCACGGAGTCCTTTAACAAATCCTCCATGGTTACTCCAATACCATACAGATCCTGGCTCCACACATTGTCGCCAAAATAAATTTTATAAGCATCTTCTGTGCTCGCCTGCTGAAAACGGCAGTAGAAATTGGCAACTCCCATGGACACATCTACGCCATCCATACTCGCAATCACAGCACTTTTATCAATTCCCCCACACCCGGTCAATGCGGATGTGCACATCATTCCAGCCAACAATAAGGCAATTACTCTCTTTTTCATGTTTCCTCCTAATAGTTGCAATTTGTTCATATATTATAAGACTTTTTCTTATAACTGGCAAGGATTAACTTGTAATTCCACGATTTTCGTGCATTTCTTCCGTATTTTCTCCGCTCATAACCCCCTTTTCTCCGCACAATAACAAGTACATCCGCCCTAAAAGTTCCTCAAGTATATCTAAAATTTCCCGTTTTTTGTCCCGAAAGCCACCCTTTAATGTATAGGTAAAATAAGGATTCTGGGCATCGGCCACGAATTTCAAAGCAGCGCACGCCGCGACCAGCTCCGGGATCTTTGCCGGGTTCACGCGGGCTTTCTCATACATGGTGAGCTTCAGCGTCTCGTCCTTCTGTACAACCTCACGGATATAAGTGCGGTGCGCCAGACCCTTAAGCCTTGCAATTCTGATCAGATTCAGGACAGATTTGGGTATCTCACCGAAACGGTCAATCAGCTCATCGATCATCTCATCCGCCTCCTCCTGCGATTCGATGCCGGCAATCCGCTTATAAATATCCAGTTTCTGAAATTCGTTGGCGATGTAGGTCACAGGAATGTAAGCGTCCGTCTGTACATCCACGGAGGTGTCAAATTTCTCCTCGACCACGCCGCCCTTCGCCTCGCGCACCGCCTCGTGGAGCATCTTACAGTACAGATCGTAGCCGACTGCCTCCATGTGTCCGCTCTGCTCGGCGCCGAGAAGATTGCCTGCGCCCCGGATCTCCATGTCCCGCATCGCAATCTTAAACCCGCTCCCCAGCTCCGAATACTCGCGGATCGCGGCGAGCCGCTTTTCCGCCACCTCTTTTAAAAGCTTGTTGCGCCGGTACATGAGAAACGCATAGGCCGTCCGGTTGCTCCGCCCCACCCGTCCTCTGAGCTGGTAGAGCTGGGATAGTCCCATATTGTCCGCATCGCTGATAATCATGGTATTCACGTTCGAAATATCAAGCCCCGTTTCTATGATCGTGGTCGAAACCAGCACGTCAATCTCACCATTGATAAAGCGGTACATAATGTCCTCGAGCTGGCTCTCTCTCATCTGCCCGTGTGCGAACGCCACGTTCGCCTCCGGTACAAGCGCCTGAATTTTTCCAGCCACCTCATCAATATCTATGACCCGGTTATAGACATAATATACCTGCCCATCCCTCGCAATTTCTCTGGAAATCGCCTCGCGGACGAGCTCCTCATTATATTCCATCACATAGGTCTGGATCGGCACCCTGTCCATCGGCGGTTCCTCCAGTACACTCATATCCCGGATTCCGATCAGGCTCATGTGGAGCGTCCTCGGGATCGGCGTGGCGGTCAGCGTCAGCACATCCACATTCGTCTTGAGCTGCTTGATTTTCTCCTTGTGCTCCACGCCGAACCGCTGCTCCTCGTCGATGACCAGAAGCCCCAGATCCTTGAATCCCACATCTTTTGACAGAATCCGATGTGTCCCCACGACGATATCAACCTGCCCTTTTTTGAGATCCGCGATGGTATGTTTCTGCTCCGCCGCCGAGCGAAAACGGCACAGAAGATCCACCCGCACCGGAAAATCCTTCATCCGCTGAGTAAAGGTATCGTAAATCTGCTGCGCCAAAATCGTGGTCGGGGCGAGATAGGCCACCTGCTTGTTTTCCTGTACCGCCTTGAACGCCGCCCGGATCGCAATCTCGGTCTTTCCGTAGCCCACATCTCCGCAGATCAGGCGATCCATAATCTTCGGACTCTCCATGTCCCGCTTTGTATCCTCGATCGCAAGCACCTGATCTTCCGTCTCCTCAAACGGAAACAGTTCCTCAAACTCCCTCTGCCACACGGTATCCGGCCCGTAGACATAACCGTTCTGCTTCTCCCGAAGCGCATAAAGCTCCACAAGCTCCTGCGCGATCTGTCTGACATTCGTGCGTACCCGCGTCTTTGTCTTTGTCCATTCCTGCGTGCCCAGCTTGTTCAGCCTGGGCTTTTTCGCGTCCTTCCCCGCATATTTCTGGATCAGTTCGAGCTGCGTGGCAAGAATGTAAAGGTTGGAGCCGCCCGCATACTCGATCTTAATATAGTCCTTGACCATGCGGTCCACTTCAATCTTTTCAATCCCCTTGTACACGCCGAGCCCGTGGTTCTCGTGCACCACATAGTCCCCCACCGCAAGGTCGGTAAAGCTCTGTATTTTACTTCCCTCGTAGGTGCGGGTGCGCTTCTTTTTCTTCTTCTCTCCCCCGAAAATGTCCGTCTCCGTGATCACTGCAAACTGCAGAACCGGATACTCATATCCTCTATGCACCTTGCCATAGCACACCATAATCTGTCCCGGCAGCAGCTCGTGGTCATAATCCTCCGAATAGAAGCTGTTCAGCCCTTCGTTTAATATGTCATCCGCCAGACGGCGCGCCCGTGTCCGGGAGCCGGAGAGCAGGATAATCCGATAACCGTTCTTTTTGTAACGCGTCAGATCACGGATCAGAAGTTCAAAGCTGTTGTTGTAGGAGCTGACACTCTTGACCTGCACGCCAAAAGCTCCTGTGGAGACCATCCCGCAGGTTTTATTGTCCAGCACCGCCAGCGACATACAGGAATATCGCTCAATCCTTGCCATTATTTCCTTATAACTAAAGAGCTCCCGCATCTGCCCCGGCAGAATATAGCCCTTTTCCAGTCTCTGCTTCATGCTCTCCGCATACTCCAGCTCCGTCTGGCGCCCCCTCTCGGCGCTGCGCGAGAGCTCGTCAAAGAACACGAAGGTATCCTCCGGCGCAAAATAGTCCAAAAGCCCCACCCGTTCACTGCAGAAATAGGACAGACAGGCATCCGTCGTCGTGACCGAACGCTCGCTCCACTCCTCCGCAATCTCGCGTGCCTGCGTGAGCGCCCGATGTGCCTCCTCTGTTTTCATCGCCTTTCTCAGCTTGCCGGAAAATTCCTCTGCCTCCGCAAGAAGTGCCTGAATCCCCGCCTCACGCTCCTCATCGGAAAGCACCAGCTCGCAGGCGGGATAGATGGCCAGCGCATCAAGCTGTTCGATCGATTTCTGGCTCTCAGTGTCAAACGAGCGGATCGTGTCGATCTCGTCCCCCCACAGCTCGATACGGACCGGATTCTCCTCCGTCAGCGGAAAAATGTCCAAAATTCCGCCCCGCACGGCAAATTGCCCGATGCTCTCCACCTGATACTCCTTCTCATAGCCCATGCGCACCAGATCTGCCGCAAGCGCATCCAGCTTCACGGTATCCCCCGGCACAAAATGGCGGATACAGGACTGCATGCGCTGCGCCGACGCCATCGTATTCATCAGGGCATCAAAGGTCGTGATCAGCGTGACTCCATCCTGCTCACAGATCGCCTTGAGCGCGGAAATCCGTTCCGCCGTCAGCAGGTTTCCGCGGATATCAGACTGGTAAAACAGAACGTCCTTTGCCGGATAATACAGCGCCGACGGGTCAAAAAAGCGGTAATCCTCGTAAAGCTCCCTCGCCCGCTGTTCGTGGAAGGTGACGATAATCCGGTTCTTCCTGCTCAGGCCAAGGCCGTAAATCATATGTGGTTTTTGCGCATCAATACAGCCGGTGACTGTCACCAGCCCCGGTTTTTTCTGCGCCCTCAGTATATCCTCATAGCCGCCCATCTCGCGCAGCGGCTCCGCAAATGCCCTCACTGATCGCTCTCCCGTTTCTTCGCATTAAAATCATTCATCGCCTTGTCGACCTGCCCCTGAATCATAAGCACCGCTGCCGACACTGCCTCTCCAATGGCGTCCTCCGTCTTTTCCCTGTCCTCCCTGTTCATGCGGCTCAGCACATGAGCCGCCAGATCCCAGTTCTCCGGTTTCTCTCCGACCCCCACCTTGATCCGCATAAAATCCTGCGTGCCGAGTTCACGAATGATACTCTTGACCCCGTTGTGGCCGCCCGCGCTCCCCTTTTTGCGCACACGAATATTCCCGGGAGCGAGACTGATGTCGTCAAAGATGACCAGCATCTCCTCCCCGGGATTTAGATGGTAATAGTTCACAAGCTCCGCCACGCTCTCCCCGCTGGCGTTCATATAAGTCTGGGGCTTGGCAAGCATTACCTTCACGCCCTCGATCACGCCGCTGCCGCACAGAGCTCTGTGACTTTTCTCGCGCACAGCAATACGATAGCGCTCCGCCAGCGCATCAATGACATCGAAACCGATGTTGTGGCGCGTCCCCTCATATTTCCTCTCCGGATTCCCTAAGCCTACGATCAAAAACATGATTCTCTTCTCCTCATCAAATATTCTTATTATATCAAAAGCTCTCCCCATTTTCCATAGAATTCATGTGAAATTTCTATATTCTGTATTTCCTATACCGCAAAAAAGGGGCTGTGAGAAAATGGAATAAATAAAACTCCACTTCTCAAAGCCCCATTTTCTCAGAAGCTGCAGTCCGATGCAAATTTCTCAAACTTTACCGCGAGCTTCTCATCCGTTTTCTTCCGCCTGTTCGGCTGGTAGACATTCATCCCGCATTCCAGCAGCTCCAGCTCATCCACCTGCAGGAAATAGGAGGTTTTATGAATACTGCGGTTGCGCATCTCCGCACGAAATTTGAAAATACCGTAGTCTACCTCCTCCATTTGGAAGGAATCCGCTTTCCCGTACACTCTCTCCCACGAGGCGTGTACATTTTCCTCGTCAAGATTACAGTCCAGCTCCGGCGCTATGCCCACAAAAAATTCCGCCGACGGCTCCGCGCCCTCCTCGGACAAGTAGGCATAGCACTGGTGAATTTCAGCCACGCCACAGTCCTGATAGTCCTCAAAATGAGAATCCTTTGGGTAGATAAGATTTAAGGTGGTGCCGTTCAGCAGTTCCACCTGCTGTTTGCGCCATTCCTCTGTGTCCTTAAATTCCCATGAATAGGCCTCGGATGCCTCCAGTACATCGATCACGGCTTTCCCGATTTCCTCCGCATTTGCATCCGCAGGCAAATAAATCTTTTTGAAGATATCATCAAAGAATGTCGGCCGACGCTCAGATTTTTTTTGCGAATAAATATAATACTGCCCATCCTTCAAAATCTCTGCAAAAGAAAAATGGTTATGTTTCCAAAAGGAAGTCCAAGACTTATAGCTTGAATTCTTTTGCCAAGCCGGAACCGCGTTCTGATCCCACTGGTATCCTTCGGATGCCGCTTTTTTTATAATACCATGAGCATCAAGCACCGCCTGACCGACCTCGAGACTGCCAGCCGTGTCCGGCATGCGGACAAACCAGTCCGCATCTTTACAGTCTATGGCCGGAATTACTAATATACGGCCCTCCCCCTTAAATATTGTTATTATCACAGGAATTTTCCCTCCTCACTTTGTCGTGCGATACCATACTTCGATGCCCTTCTCCTTACAAGCATTCTGAAACTCGTTTAATACCTTTAGATTATCCTCTGTGATTATAACATCCGGCAGAATTATTTCAAGCGCTTTCTTGTCATAATCACTTTTACTTAAAATTGTAGAACCCAACCTATAGGTATCTCCTTGAGCAAAGAGTGTCCTCTCTGCGTTCTCCAATGGCCTCATATAGCTGTTCAGCCTGGATTTCAATCTGCTGGGGTTTTGGTAACTCGGGGCGGCGATATCCAAGGTTTTCGTACTGATTAATACTCTGTTTTCCAAGGAATCTGCCACAGGAAACGTCCTTCCCAGATCCTTTCGGTGGAAGGTTTTGACGACATGGTCATGTAATTCGTATCCTCTCGGGCTAAACCCTTTTTCCCATACGTCTGCGCTGACATTTAACGCACTCTTCGCATTCGGGATGTTGCTTGTTTTCAGCAGAAGAGAGGTCTGTCCTGCACTCTCAAAGGCCGCTGAGATTCTCTTCATATCATGCCGGGTAAGCCGAATACCCTTTGCGTCTGACAGCGTCTGAGCTCCCTTAATAAAATCCTGATTTTTGCCCAGAGCTTTTAAGACATCCGGGAAATTTTTGCTGAGAAACTCCATAAGTCCGGCTATTTTCGGAACATTATCTATGTTCTTAATGACAAACTTCCCGGCTTTTCCTGCCGCCTTTGTCAGGTCGCCCGCAGCGGGAATCAGCCCTACTGCGCTCAATCCTGCCATCAGGTAGTCCTCATACATAAGGTTTGCGACTACGTCCCTTATGTCGATTCCGGGGATCAAGCTGCCAACAATCTGCCCCATAACGATGGCAAGGCTGTCCGTTTTTCTGATGAAATCTCCCGCCACAAAACCGCATATGAACTCCAATGCATAGTCGTGCCATTTCTTGTTATACAGGTAGGGATTAGTGCCGTCCTCGTATTCCTGCTTGTCCGTGCGGCCGTCCTTGTCAATGTCTGCCTCCAACGGATCATAGCCGTGCATATACTCGAAACCATCGGTCAATCCGTCTCCGTCAGTATCCGCCACCTTCGGATCCGTCCCAATTATGTTTTCTTCTTCATCCGGAAGCCCGTCGTGGTCCGTATCTTCATCTAAGGGATTTGACGCCATGTTTGCTGATACGAGTACAAGCGTTTGATCGCTGTTATACCGGTAATTGAAATCTGTAACTTCCTCCCCGTCAGGCACTCCATCCCCGTCACTGTCGGGATTATTTTTGTCCAGCACAATTGTTTTACCATTAAACATAACCATGTGCTCTTCAAAATAATCCGGAATGCCGTCCCCATCGCTGTCGGTTTCGAGGTCTATTTTTTTATTAACTTGAAGCGGCAGGCATCACATCATATTCCGAATTGACGGGACTTTTCTGGAACATACAGCACAAAGCGTATCAATTGCCAAGATGAAGCACCGTGATGAGCTTGCACCGACCTACAAGGAGTATCAGGGCAAATCGGGCTGGTCGCAGAGCCGTTTCAAGAAGAAAAATGCCGCAGCTATCGAAGATTATGAGCAGACCGTTGCTTACATCAAGGAGCATCGCGAGGCATATCTTGTTGACGGAACCCCCCGACAATGCTTGACCTTATGGACAAGTCCAACGCGCTGAAAACGCAGTACAACACCCTTGCTGTGGAGCATCAGGCGTTCGTCACCAAGCGTGATACGACAGGAAAATATATCAAACAGGTCAGAAAGTACGTTGAGGAACAGCGTATGAAAACTGAACGTCAGCGTAGCTATGAGAGGACACACTCTCAGCAAAAAAGGAAAAATTATCTGAAATAGTGAAAGGAAGTATTTTTATGAGTAAGATTGGATATATCCGTGTTTCTACGGAACATCAGAAAACCGCGCGTCAGCAGGAGCTCATGGACAAGACCTATCACGTTGACCGCATCTTCTCCGAAAAGCTGTCAGGAGCGAACACCGACCGTCCCCAGCTCAAGGCTATGCTTGACTATGTGCGTGAAGGCGATACGCTCTATGTTGAGAGCATCAGCCGTCTCGGACGTTCCACACGGGACTTGCTGAACATCAACGATCAGCTCACCGCAAAGGGCGTTACCCTTATCAGCAACAAGGAGTGCATCGACACAGACAGTCCTACGGGCAAATTAATGCTTACCGTGTTTGCTGCCTTGTAGCAGTTGAAGCGTGAACAGCTCAAACTCCGTCAGCGTGAGGGCATTGAGATCGCAAAGGCGCAGGGCAAGTATACAGGGCGAAAGCCTATTCCTATCGACTGGGCGAAGTTTGAGGGCTTGTATGGGGAATGGAAAACCAAACACATCACAGGCAGGGATTTTACGCGGAAAATGAGTATTACCGCTAATACATTCTACCGTCGTGTTCACGAATATGAAGTCAGCCATGGCATCACCGAGCAGACATCTGCCTGATGTCCTCCCAAGCGAACGGAAACAGCCGTCAGCACCGTTAGCCATTGCGGAGCGAAAACTTAACCGCTAAAATTATCAGGCTCTCAGAAACGGTTTTAGAGCCGTTTCCGAAAGCCTGCATATTACTTGTATTTCGTTAGGGTATCTGCTGATTGTGGTATGCGCCATAATTCGATATCCGACCTGTGCGAAACGGAATTGCGGTGCGCCAATACACTACAGCTCAGAATAAGTTGAAGCTGTTGAATTATCATCTATAAATTTACCAGATGCCACTTCTCGATTGCCTTCAAGTAATAAAAATTTTTTCCTTTACAAATATTATTTTTTGGAGCATTAGAAAATAGATAATTTACATCGGCTATACTTTTACGATTGTCCACATCAATTTTTATAATAATGACTTCTGCGCTCCAGGAACACATTACTTCATGTGAAAACATAATAATCGGACAATATTTCACTCCAATATCTGGTATGAATCTCTGGACATCAAGCCACTTGATTTCAGCTATCATAACTTAACCTCTAACCGTAAGCTTTACTTGATAAATTTTATTGTACTCAATAATGCATCCATTTTGTATATTTAAATAGATATCATGAAACCGCCGCTACGATCAAATACATAGCGGCGGTTTTTTTATGGATAATGATAGTAACTGACAGAATTGCAATAATAATATGGCGAATCCGATAAAGTATGGATAAATAATCCTGCAGATCCCCATTTTGATATTAAAGTATTTGTTGATCCATTGTAAATAATTGCCGAATGCTTAAGTGCTGAATTATACCAAAATACAGCTTTGTAATTGGTAAAATGATTGGTTGAGGAGGTATAACTGCCATCTGTCCAATATACACTTGGATCTGGCATCCATCTACTATTATACGCATGCTGATCAAACCACGCATATGAATGACAGTTGTATTTTCCAGTTGCGTTTCTGATTCTTGTTGCATTAGGGTAATTAGTAGCTGTATCATAGTCGATTGCATTTAATTCAGTTTGTGAATATGGCTCTGAACCATTATAAATAGAGTATACCAATGTTCCGTTAGGGGTGTAAGCTCCACCGGGTATATAGGGATCTCCCATAAGCGAAGATGAGTTAAATGCAGATTGTACCTGTGAAATAAAATTTGTGTCAGTAGAGTTTTTTTCTATTAAACCAAATATTATTTTGCGAGTAAAATCTCCATATACATCCGAATTGTTTTTTTGTTCATATTTATCTGAAATACTGTCAACAACAATATTTTTTTCTTTTTCAGTAAATTGTGATAATACAAAATTTTGAGACAGTAAGACCTCCATGTTTGTAAGTCTAAATGCATCAGTGTTTTCATTTTTAAGTACTTCTTCGTTACTGTATTTTTTTAATAGTACAGAAGCGACATCATTTCGGGTAGATAATTCTCGTACACCATTGAAAGTTTCATACATAATATCAAAGCCATCCTGGATATTATCAAAAGCATAGATGTCGAAAAAAAATGGGTAATCAAGAACGGCTTCTATAAGTGTATCAGTCGGCATGCTTTTTAGCATATTATCAGGTAATTGGAGCATTTCGCCTCGTGATTGACGACTCGTTTCCGATTTCCATTCTTCTGATTGGACGATCCGATCGTAATATTGCTTAATTGCTGTATAATCTGCTGACTTCGCATCGTCTGAGGACGATGCATGAACAGGGGCTGTGAAGCAAAGCATTGACATCAAGATAGTAACAAAAAGGGAAATAAACTTTTTCATGATGATACTCCTTTCAGACCAATAAAAATATGTGAGCTAAGCTGTTCATAGAGGGCTTCAAGAATTTTATTACAGATGCATTATATTAAAACATCGCAATCACACCTTTCTGTTCAAATTCAGGTATGTAATCCCCCAATGAAATATTAGCAATGTAATATTAGCATAGTTTATGCGTAATGTCAATAGATTAGTTCTGCCAAAAAACATCGGTTTTTCAGCCAAAAACA
Source organism: uncultured Lachnobacterium sp. (assembly GCA_964636375.1). GTDB lineage: Bacteria > Bacillota > Clostridia > Lachnospirales > Lachnospiraceae > Roseburia. Next base: position 19,523 of record CAZWRT010000046.1, read on the forward strand.
TCGGTTTTCTGTAAAATTGTGGATAATTGTGCCTATTCGTCAAACACCGCGTAAAGCGTACCCGTCTTCACGAGAACCGGGAAAAGCACATCCCATCTGCACGGCACGTTTAGGATGTTACACTCCATACAGTGAAGCACTGCTGTCGCATGGAAGCTTTCCCGCCCCAAGTTCATTCGCCTTGCGATCCGCTCGAAGTCTATCTGATACAGGATGAACACATGCCTTCTGGGGGTATGCCCGATCTCACTTACGGAATATGCCTGCGGACGGACCTTTACGTTTTACTTCCCATCCTTTAATACGGTTTCGGTCTGGTCCGCCTTTATGGTGATTTCAAACTCGGTGATATCCTCCGGAAACGCATCCTTGAAGTACAATGTTTTTACGGTCCTTCTTCTGTCGCAGCAGAGCACCCTTATCCAGCCTCCGGGCGTCACCCCCGCCTTCGGGTCCAGTACCACAAGCCCCACGCCCGGGACGTCATGCTCTAAGATGCCTGTATGCTGTGGGAGCGTTTCCGTCCCTTCCAGCGCGGATAAGCTGCTTTCGATGTCAAACACGTACCCGAGCAGCGAGCGCTCATTCTTCCGGTTGGCAAGGGTGCTCTCGCCGGTATGCCGGCTGAAGAGCCTTAACATTTTCATTTCCTTTTCAATGTTCTTTAAGCTTTCCTCCTCCCCGTACACGCTGTTTTCCGCATCCGCACGAAGTCTGGCCAGCTTTGCTTCCATGTCCTTTCTCGTGATCTTTGCCGCGTCTTTTTTCAGGGAAAGCCGCTCCTTATACAGCACCTTCTCTTCAGGGGAAAGCCTTGGCTTTTCCATCAGCCCTGTGAGCCATTCCACATCCTGCGCAAGATCCTTGCCCTTCTTCCCTGCCTTTTCTCCAGCATGCATCATTTCGCTCTCTTTCTGTAATGCGCAGGTTTTGTCTATTGTTTTTTGCTGTAATACGCAGGTTTGTTCGCTGTTTAACGGTTATAAATGTGGATAGATGCGGAAGATTCTTTGGAATTATAGTAATATTTTTAAAGATATCATATTATAGCTCATTGTATTTGCTATAATGCTGAAAATAAAAATTAGTTTGATTAATTTGAAAAAAGCCGCGAGTCCCCAAATTAATCCATAACTTAAACTTCCCACACCGATAAGGTGTGCTGAACCTTGAAAATTCAATATTTCAGCCAATAAAAAGGCATAAATACGCTCCATCTGTTATAATGGAATTGTCGAGAAACCATTCTAACAAAGGGAGGATTTATGCCATGCCTATTATATCACAGAATAACACGAATGAGGTAGCTTTACTTGATTGTATTCAGAGATTTTTTTCCAAACATCATGTTGGGAAACTTCTGTCCAGGTGTAACGGTACAAAGGGAAAGGGAATACCGTCCATTTCTCTTCTCCGATATAAGCTCGGCATTGTTTTTCAGGATCGGAGCATGTATATGCAGCAGAAGACCGGGACATTCAAAGAGAACTTCTCCAAGAATACTTTCTACCGTTTCCTGAATTCCATAAAAACAAACTGGCTCCGTTTTACATCGCTCCTTGCAGCTGACATCGTAAACAGGGATTTGAAGGATCTTACCGATGAAAAGCGCACAAATGTCTTTATCGTGGATGACAGTCTGTTCAGCCGCTCCATCTGTAAGAAAACGGAACTGGCTTCCCGGGTCTTTGACCATACGGATATGACCCACAAAAAAGGCTACCGTATGCTCACGCTCAGCTGGAGCGACGGTAATACTCTTATTCCGGTCAACAGCTGCCTGCTTACCTCTGCCAAAGAATCCAACGTGATCGGGCCGGTCCGGAACTTTGACAAAAGGACCATTGCCGAAAAGAGGAAGACCCTTGCACAGACCAAAGCGCCGGAAGCCATGCTCACACTTGTTGATACGGCTGTCTCTTCCGGGTTATCAGCAGACTATGTCCTGTTTGACTGCTGGTTTGCGAACCCGCACAGATCACAGCCATTAGATCCAGAAACATGGATGTGATTGCCATGATAAAGAAAAGCAGCCGCATCAAGTATGGATACAGGGGCGAACAGCTTAATATCAAAGAGATCTACTCCCGTAACAGGAAGCGGCGTGGCAGATCAAAGTATCTATTGTCTGTTGATGTCATGCTTGGAAAAGAGGATCCTGTTCCGGCAAAGATCGTGTGCGTACGCAATAAGGCCAACCGTAAAGACTGGCTTGCATTTGTATGCACTGACCCGGAGCTTTCCGAGGAAGAGATCATCCGTATTTATGGCAAACGCTGGCAGATTGAAGTATTCTTCAAAACCTGCAAATCAGTATTGAATCTGATTGGTGAATGCCACAGTCTTTCCTATGATGCACTGACTGCCCATACAGCGATCGTGTTTACCAGATATATGCTGCTTGCTCTGGAGCAGCGCAGGAATGAAGATCAGAGAACTCTTGGAGAACTGTTCTTCTTTCTTGTGGATGAAATGGCAGATATCACATTCTCACATTCCCTTTGTATCCTGATGGATGCAATGATGGCAAGTCTTCAGGAAATCCTGAAACTGAGCAATGAGCAAATAGCTGCCTTTACTGCCGATTTTGAGAAGTGTCTGCCAAAATATCTTCAAAAAGCATTACATCCAGCAGCAGTATCGGCATAAATAC
>CAZWRT010000047.1:0-22120 GCA_964636375.1 uncultured Lachnobacterium sp.
ATGATATTTCAGACAAGAAATATATTGAGCCGATTTTGGAATGTTTGAAAAAATAAAATATTGTGGATCGTAAAATAAGCCGGTCCGTTAATTCGGGCCGGCTTATTTAGTCTCTATTTCCATTATTACATTGGCTTAATATTTGAAAACAGCATATGCATAGAATTTGAAAATGCTGCATCCGCATGCAGGTATTTCAGTGCCAGAGCTGCTGCATTTAAAGAATTACCCTTTTCTTTTTCTTCTGCATATGTATTTGCGGCACGCTTTAATATGCCTGATAATTTCTCGCCATATCCATCCGGCAGCGATACAGACAGTGGTTCCTGTTTCCCAAATTTCTCATTGATCTGCCACTGTATTTCCTGAGAGCGGGCAGAAAATGTCAGGCTGTCAGCAATGCGGTTAAAGGCTTGGTTTAAATATTCGAAATCCTCTTCCTTTGACACTTTATGAAACTGCAGTTTACCATTTTCATCCACTCCATCCGACACATAAATATCGCGGGTTCCGTCCGCAAATGATTTTTGCAAGGCATCATACTGTTTCGTATATGCCTCCATGCGAATCGTGATGAGATCATCCAATGTGTACGTGCCGGCTGACCCTTTAATGGCATTTAAGGAATTCTGCATATCATTCCGCATCGCCCACAGAAAATCATCCTCCGGATTCATTTTCAGTTTCGGTAAGACTTCTCTCATCTGCATGATTTCTTCCACATCGATTTGACCCGGAAGATTCTGCACATGTTGACGCATCGCAGCCATGCCTTCTTTAGAAAATTCTACGCTGTCGGTTCTTATCTGTCGGTCTTTTAATTTCGGAATCGCTTCCTTTACCGTTTTTGGATTATTGCTCTGTCCTGTTTTTGGCTGTTCCAAAAGATTCCAATAATCGGTACTTTGTATTTCCATAAGTATCTGCGCCTCCTTATTACAATTTATCGACATTTAAGCAGATAAATTTAATAGGCGCCCGGTTGGATTATTTCTTCTTCCCCTTTTTCGCCTCATTATACTTCTTCACATACCGCTTGATCCGGTCATACGGATTGAGCAGGTCGCTGATGGAGGAGTCGTGGTTTAAGGTGTCAATGATGTATGCAATGTACTTGCTCATGTCGCAGCTGATATAGTATTCCCTGGCCAAGAGCTCCGGCGTCTGGTAGATCAGGTTTGTGGTGACGAGGCGGTAAATCAGGCCGTCCTCGTATGCCTGGTCGAATGCCTTCAGGCCGTTGGTGAACAGGCCGAAAGTGGACACGACAAAGATCCGGTTAGCGTTGCGGTTTTTCAGCTCGCGGGCTGTGTCAATCACGCTCTCTCCCGAAGAGATCATGTCGTCGATAATCATCACGTCCTTCCCATCCACATTGGAGCCCAGGAACTCATGCGCGACGATGGGGTTGCGGCCGTCCACGATTTTGCTGTAATCGCGCCTCTTGTAGAACATTCCCATTTCTACTCCCAAAACATTAGCCATATAAATGGCGCGGTCTGTTGCACCCTCGTCCGGGCTGATAACCATCATGTGTTCAGCGTCGATGGTCAGGTCTTTCACGTTTTTCAAAATCCCTTTAATGAACTGGTAGTAGGGCATGACATTTTCAAAACCGCTTAACGGGATCGAGTTAACGACCCGAGGATCGTGTGCATCAAAGGTGATGATGTTGTCCACCCCCATGTTGAAGAGCTCCTGCAGGGCAAGCGGGCAGTCCAGAGACTCGCGGGCAGTACGGCGGTGCTGGCGGCCCTCATAGAGGTAAGGAAGAATCACTGTGATCCTGCGGGCTTTGCCGCCCACGGCCGCGATGACGCGCTTTAAGTCCGCAAAGTGATCGTCTGGGGACATGTGGTTGATCTGGCCGCACAGGGAGTAGGTCATGCTGTAATTCGTGACATCCACCATAATATACAGATCGTAGCCGCGCACGGACTGGTTGATGACGCACTTTGCCTCTCCGGTGCCGAACCGCGGGATGACGGGCTCGATGATGTAGCTCTCCCGGTAATAGCCGTTGAAAGCGCTCTCATTCTGGTGCTCGTGTTCCCGGTGCTCCCGCCAGCCGACCAGATAGTCGTTGATCTTTTGACCGAGGTCAGCGCAGCTTGCAGTCGGGATAAGACCGAGCTTGCCGTATGGCATGGTTTCTAAGATTCGTTCGTCGTTAGGCATGATTTTTCCTCCATCTAGTAGCGTTCTTGTTTTCGTTTCTGTAGCCTTATATCTGTGGTAAAAAGTTTGATCAGGACATAATTGTCCATGATTCTTGAAAAAATCCGCTCCGAGTAGCGGTCCGCAAACTGGCTGAGTCCGAGGTTTGTGGAGATGATGGTAGACCTCCCGCGCAGAATGCGCTCATTGACGCACAAAAAGAGCTGGGATACCGTGAAACTGTTGGATAGTTCCGTTCCCAGATCGTCAATGACTAAGAGGTCGCAGTCGAAAATGCTGTCGTGGGCGGCCAGTGCGTCGGCATCCTTCTCGAACATGCCCTTGCCAAGTATATCAAATAATTGAAAAGCTGTAAAATAGATTACGGATCTGCCGCGGTCTAAAATCTCTTTCGCGACGCAGTTGGAGAGAAAGGTTTTCCCAACTCCGGTGTCTCCGTAAAAAAGCAGATTCCTGGGCTTCTGGTCGAAGCTGTCAATAAAATTCCGGCACTCCGTGACTGCGTTTTTTGCAGTCGCGAGAGAGGAGAGCTTCGTGGTCGGATTGATATCCGTATCAGAATAATAGTCGTAGGAAAACGCGTTGAAATTCTCTTTTTCCAGAATCGACTGGATATTGGACTGCACGTAGATGATGTCGATGGCGGCCTGTTTAAAACAGTGGCATTTCTGTCCGTCAATGTAGCCGGTATCCCTGCAGTCCGGGCAGGTGTAGATCGGACTAAGGTAATCAGCCGTATAGCCGCCCTGGGACAAAAGCAGTTGCCGCCGGTCGCGGAGTGCGGCCAGCTCCTGACGCAGAGAGGCGAGTGCCCCCGCATCCCCGTTCAGCATAAGCTTAGCTTTTGCTACGGAGAGTGTGGCAACCGAATGGTCGATCTCCTCGATCTCGGGGAACTGTGCGTAAACTGCCCGGCGGCGGCTTTCCGCCGTATGACGGTTTTTCAGCTGCCGCTCGCTGTAAGTTCGCATAATTTCATCATATTGTGCGTTTGTGAGTAATGGCATTGATTATCCTCTCATGGGAGTGGTGAGCAACAGTTCCTCCAGCTTGTCGTAATCGTAGGTTCGCTGGGTGAAATTGTTGAATGCATTCTTTCGCGCCGGTGTTTCCGCAGGCTCGAGGTTTGTCCGCCGGGTCTTGCTGCGCACGTTGTCCAGCGCCTGAACATCGGCGAGCGTGTGTACCTGATTCTCGTGCCAGCGGGTCAGGATGGAGTCCGTATATTCGAAGCTCGGCTGGTGTGTTGCGGTGATGGTACGTCTGCAGGCCTCCTGAATCAGCGGAAGGTCGAAACCGTACTCGTTTGTCCATTTTTTGATGCACGCAGTCTCGGATTTGATCAGGCTGCGTCCGGTGATGCCGAGAGCTTTCATCACGCCGTAGTAGGCCTGGCTGTGTATGGCGGCATCCTCCTTGGCCTGCTCGACTGTCGTGATGTTGTCCGCATGCCAGCCCTGTGCGACCTTGTCCAGATAGCGCATGGAGGTGTGGCCTTTCGTGATGCAGTATTCTAAGAGGTACACGATCAGCTCCGTGGAAAAATGAAGATCCTCGTGCCAGAAAAGTACCGTGTTCATATCGTTTTCCGAGAGCGGGTGCCGTATGTAAGTCTCCACAACATAAAACAGTTCGGAGATTTCCGGATTTTTTTGGAATTCTAAGAGTGCATCCGCGGAGTAGGAATGTTTGCCTGGGGCTTTTTTGAGAGCTGCCGGTGGAACCTGCTCGCTCACGGGTTCCTTTGCCGGAGCGACGGCTGAGACGGTCAGCCTCGGAGAGCCTGTGTCGGGCCGGGGCTCCGCGGGCGCCGAAGCGGCGCGGCCCAGATCCGTCATACAGATCGAAATATTTCCCTCGGAGTTCAGCTCCAGTGCAAGAAGACCCTGTTTCTGCCAGTAGTTCAGCGCGCGGACGACGTCCTTCTCCGTGTGGTTGAAGTGGTCCGCAATTGCAGAGACGGTACAGATATAGGAGTGGGACTGGACACATTGTAATAGGTATAAATAGACCTTGACAAATTCTCCGTTCGCCTCCGGCATGTAAGTGTCGATAAACTTGTTCGGAACAACGGTGTCTGTACTCTGGCAGTCACTGTGCAGCTGAATCTCGATCATAAAGATACCTCACTTGCGGCTGGTTTTTCTTTCTGACACAGCCGCATTATTTTTAATGCACTGTGATTATAGCACAACAATTTGTGAAATGGAAGAAGAAAAAATGCGATAAAATCCAGTAATACCAAGGCTTTGCGTTTATTGGAGAATTGTGGATAAAGTGGATAAGCCCTGGGAAAAATAAATACACAATTTAAGAAAGAGCGGCAGAGCCCTAAAACAGAAGAATGTGAGACAGGCTTATGGCACCGCCGAAAAAATAAAATTCCACATAGAGCACATGATAACAATCAACGTCTCTATGTGGATAATGTGGATAACTTACTTTCCAAGGAGGGCGTCTCCAATCTCTACCACGTTTCCCGCCCCCATGGTTATCAACAGATCGCCGTTCATACATTTTTTTAATAAAAATTTTTCAATCTCCTCAAACGAGGGGAAATAATAGGCTTCTTTCCCTTTCGCCTGAAGCAGGGCGGTGATGTCCTTTGAGCTCACCCCGTAGGTGTTCTGCTCTCTGGCGGCATAGATGTCGGCGAGTACAATGATGTCCGCGGCGGCGAGCACATCTGCGAAATCCTGCAGAAAGGCATGTGTCCGGGAGTAGGTGTGGGGCTGGAATACCAGAACCAGGCGCTGGTGCGGATAATTAGCGGCAGCAGTCAGGGTCGCACGGATCTCCGTGGGATGGTGGGCATAGTCGTCCACGATGGTTACGCCGTCCACACAGCCTTTGTACTGGAACCGGCGATCCACGCCGCTGTAAGCGGAAAGTCCGCGGACTACCGCGTCTGTGTCAAGCTTCATGGCATGGCTGGTGGCGATGGCGGCAAGGGCATTGCTCACCATGTGCCGGCCCGGAACCTTCAGCTGGACATCGAAGAGTGCATTTCCATGATGCATGGCGGTGAAGTGCGCGCATGACATATTATCATAGGAAAGATTTTCGGCGTAGAAGTCGAAGGCGGGATCAAAGCCATAGGTGATGATCCGCTGGGGCTGGCCCTCCACCAGAGCCTCCCACTCCGGAATTTCGCCGTTGATGATGGTGGCTCCGTCCGGGCGTGTGCCTGCTGCGAATTTTCGGAAGGAGCTGCGGACGTTGTCCAGATTTTCGAAAAAGTCCAAATGTTCCGCCTCGGCATTCAGGATGACGCTGTATTTCGGGCGGAAATGCAGAAAGCTGTTGGTGTACTCGCAAGCCTCCAAAAGAAAGGTATCGGAGGAACCGATCCGCAGGTTGCCGCCGATCAGCGGGAGAATTCCGCCAACGTTGATCGTGGGGTCGGTCTTGGCCTCGATCAGAATCTGGCTGAGCATGGAGGTTGTGGTGGTCTTGCCGTGCGAGCCGGACACAGCGACAGATTCCGCGTAATTGTCCATGATCTGTCCCCAGAGCTCTGCGCGGGACATCATGGGGAGACCGCATTCCTTGGCGCGGGCAAATTCGTCGTTGTCCTCGTGGATGGCGGCGGTGTACACCACCAGATCAATGCCGGGAATGATGTTGCCGGACTTCTGTCCGTAAAAGATGCAGGCGCCTTTGGCGGTAAGTGCCCGTGTGAGATCGGATTCCTGTGAGTCGGAGCCGGAAACCGTGAACCCGGCCGAGAGAAGGAGCTCGGCGAGAGCACTCATGCTGATGCCGCCGATTCCGATGAAATGGGTATGAATTGGCTTTTTCAAATCTACTTTATACATAGTATGTACCTTTCTATTTTAAGAAAATATTCTCTAACATAAAGTATACCACGATCCATAAAATGGTGCACTGGGAAAATGTTGTGCAATTTGACAAAAAAAGCGGAACTCAAAAAGAATATTTGTGAAATCTGTTGTATGAATGCCTGCCTTGTGGTATAATACAGAATAGGAAAAGCTATATACTATAGAAGGAGAAAAGTCGTGATTAAAAAAGAGATGATAGCCATGCTTTTGGCAGGTGGTCAGGGAAGCAGGCTCGGAGTACTGACGGCGAATGTTGCGAAGCCGGCGGTCGCGTTCGGGGGAAAGTACCGGATTATCGATTTTCCTCTGAGTAACTGTATCAATTCGGGGATCGATACGGTGGGCGTGCTGACCCAGTACCAGCCGCTGCGGCTGAATACACATATCGGTATTGGAATTCCGTGGGATTTAGACCGCAATAACGGCGGTGTAACGGTGCTTCCGCCCTACGAGCGCAGCACGAGCAGTGAGTGGTACACCGGCACTGCGAACGCGATCTACCAGAACATGAGATACATGGAAAATTACAACCCGGAGTATGTGTTGATTTTGTCCGGAGACCATATCTATAAGATGGATTACGAGGTCATGCTGGATTTTCATAAGGCAAACAAGGCGGACGTGACGATTGCCACGATGCCCGTGCCCATCGAGGAGGCCAGCCGGTTCGGCATTGTGATCGCGGATGAGAGCAAGCGGATCATGGAATTCGAGGAGAAACCGGAGCGTCCGAGGAGCAATCTGGCATCCATGGGAATCTATATTTTCTCGTGGAAGGTGCTGAAGGATGCACTGATTACGATGAAAGACCAGAACGGATGTGATTTCGGCAAGCATATCATTCCGTACTGCTTTGAAAATGATATGCGGCTGTTTGCGTATGAGTTCAACGGCTACTGGAAGGATGTGGGGACGCTCGCTTCGTACTGGCAGGCGAATATGGAGCTTATCGACCTGATTCCGGAGTTCAATCTTTATGAGGAATACTGGAAGATTTACACGAAGAGTGACACGATCGAGCCGCAGTACGTTGCGCCGGAGGGACACATAGAGCGCTGCATTGTCGGCGAGGCATCGGAGATATACGGGAGAGTGACCGGTTCCGTGGTCGGCTCGAATGTGCATATCGGCCGGGGTTCCATCGTGCGGGATTCCATCATTATGAAGGACACATATATCGGGGATAATGTGACGATCGACAAATCCATTGTCGCGGAGAACTGCAGGATCGGGGACGGGGTGGTTCTCGGCGTCGGCGAGGAGGTCGAGAATAAACTCAATGCAGGCATCTATTCTTTCGGGCTGGTGACGATCGGTGAGGATTCCGTGCTCCCGGATAATGTGAGAGTGGGCAAAAATACAGCCATCTCCGGAGTGACGGAGGCGTCGGATTATCCTGACGGGGTGCTGGCAGGAGGCGAAACAATTATTAAGGCAGGTGACAGAGGATGAAGGCTGTAGGAATTATTCTGGCGGGCGGCCACAATAACCGGATGAAACAGTTGTCCAAAAAGCGTGCGATTCCGGCAATGCCGGTCGGAGGCAGTTTCCGATGCATCGATTTCACGCTGAGCAATATGACCAATTCCCATATACAGACAGTGGCGGTGCTGACGCAATACAATGCCCGCTCTTTAAATGAGCACTTAAGCTCTTCGAAATGGTGGGATTTCGGAAGAAAGCAGGGAGGCTTGTTCCTGTTTACTCCCACGGTGACGGCAGACAACAGCGACTGGTACAGGGGTACCGCGGACGCTATTTACCAGAATATAGATTATTTGAGAAAGCGCCATGAGCCCTATGTCGTCATCGCAAACGGCGACTGCGTTTACAAGATGGACTACAATGATCTTCTGGAGTATCATATTGCCAAGAAAGCGGACATCACGGTCGCGTGCATGGAAATGCCGCCGGAGGTGGATGTGGGACGCTACGGTGTCGTGCGTATGAACGAGGATTCCCGCATCGTGTATTTTGAGGAAAAGCCGCTGATGGCGACCAGTAACACGATCTCTACCGGCATTTATGTGATCCGCAGGCGGCAGCTGATTGAGATTCTGGAGAAATCCGCCGAGGAGGGGCGTTTTGATTTCGTGGCGGACGTGATTATTCGTTATAAGAACGTGCGGCGGATTTATGGTTATAAAATGAACAACTATTGGCGCAACATCGCGAGTGTGGAAGATTATTTTCTCACCAATATGGATTTCCTGAATCCGGAGGTGCGCGAATACTTTTTCCGCCAGGAGCCGAAGGTCTACTCCAAGGTGGACGACCTTCCGCCGGCCAAGTACAATCAGGGGTCGGATGTCAGCAACAGCCTGGTGTCCAGCGGATGTATCATCAACGGCCGCGTGGAGGATTCTGTGCTTTTCAAGAAGGTGTTTGTCGGAAACAATTGTGTGATTCGAAATTCTGTCATTCTCAATGATGTCTATATCGGAGACAATACGCATGTGGAGAACTGTATTGTCGAGAGCCGTGAGACGTTGAAACCGAATACGTACTACTGTGGCGAGGATGGGGTCATGATCGTAACAGGAAGCCAATAAAAAATATGATTTCAAAAGAAAAGGGGGTGTGAGTATGCAGATTACAGATGTGAGAATTCGCAAAGTGGACAGAGACGGCAAGATGAAAGCCGTAGTGTCAATCACGATTGACGAAGAGTTTGTCGTGCATGACATCAAGGTGATTGAGGGGGAAAAAGGCCTGTTCATTGCGATGCCCAGCCGAAAGGCCAGCGACGGCGAGTATCGGGATATTGCCCATCCGATCAACTCTGCCACGAGGGATCATATCCAGAAGCTGATTTTGGATAAATACGAAGAATCGCTACAGGAGGAATAAAAAGAAAATGGCACAGGTATTTATGCGATTTCCGGGGGGGAGAGCGAGGGCGCTGACGTTCAGCTATGATGACGGAGTAGAGCAGGATGAGCGGCTGATCGGAATATTTCAAAAGCATGGGCTGCGCGCCACCTTTAACCTGAACAGCGGGGTTTATTCGCCGGAGGGGACGGTTTTTCCGGCGGGACAGGTTCACAGGAGACTCAGCGAGTCACGGGTAAGCAAGCTGTACGCGCAGGATGGCATTGAGGTTGCTGTCCACGGATCGACCCATCCGTGGCTGGACCATATGCCGGTCAATATGTGTACGAAGGATCTGTTTGACGACCGTTGTAAGCTGGAGCAGCAGTTTGGAACAATTGTGAGGGGGATGGCATATCCGTTCGGAACCTATTCGGATGATGTGGTGGCCTGCATGAGGAGTGTGGGGATCGTCTATTCCAGAACCGTATGCTCTACTCATGATTTCAATATGCCGTCCGACTGGATGCGCCTTCCGGCGACCTGTCATCACGATGACCCGGAGCTCATGAATCTGGCGCACCGATTCCTCGGGGAGGGCTCATGGGGCAGACCGTGGATGTTCTATCTGTGGGGACACAGCTATGAGTTCGAGGAGCACAATAATTGGGAGGTAATCGAAGAATTTACCGACTTTATGGCAGGGCGCGAGGATATCTGGTATGCGACCAACATCGAGATTTATGACTATCAGGATGCGTTTAAGCGCCTGATCTTCAGTATGGATGGCCACTTGGTGCAGAATCCGACCGCTTATGAATTGTGGTTTTTCTTGAACGGTGAGGTGTACAGCATCAAGCCGGGAGAAACGAAAAAAATCAATTGACAGAGAAGGTTAAAGGCCGGGCTCATCGTAGCCCGGCCTTTAAAAAATGGTGTGCGTGGAAGATGTCAGGCGCAGAAGATTTTGAGTGAGGCGTTGTGGGTGTAGCACAAGGCAGTGATGAAGGGGATTACTATTTTTTTAGTTGACGAAAAAAGATATTAATAGTATAATGTTAAAAAGTTCATCTATTTAAGAAGAAATTGGTTTCGTGCCTGAAAGAGGATCTCATGTTCTGTTGAAGGCATTTGTAAATAGCTTGGGGGACAATAGCTGGCTATAAATTTTTGGGAGAGGGGTGAGTCCATTGGGGTAAATACAAACCAAAATGAGACAAAAATACAATGGCATTTTCAAAACGGGAATGCAAGTGAAAAGCTGATATCACTCTATCCAACACTTATATCTGCCGCTCTATAATACGGGCGGCGGATATAGTAAATATCAACGATACAGCACGCTGGCTGTTTTGTGGAATTACGAACAACAAAAGATCAAAGGTTGTGTCAGCTCATTTGCCGGAGGCAAATTTTGCATGAGCTGATGTTCAAAATCAGGAGGAAAATAAGATGAGAAAAAAGATTAAACGATTAACAGCAATTGCAATGTCTACATTGATATGTATGAGTTCTGTTTTTGTTCAGGCATCTGAGTTAGGCAGTATGAATGAAGGAAATGTTTCTTCAGAACAAGACATTATAACAATTAATAATGTGGGTTATAATGCTGAAGAATTTATGGAAAGAGTAATTTCTTGTACGAATGAGTCTGCTCCACTTGGAAGTATGCTTGATGATAATGGCGATACAATAACATTTGAATATAATAACAACAGACAACGTGTAAAAAAAGTAACGGAAGATGGGGTGACCACCTATGTCTGGGATGATTATGGTAATATGCAGATGGAAATATTACCTGGTGGCGAGACATTGGATTACCTCTATACTGTTATCGATGGAGTGCCATTTCTTACCGGTTTGAGCTATAAGGGAGATACATATCACTATGTATTGGATGAGGGGGATAGGATTATTGGTTTGAAAGATTCTTCTGGCCAATTAATTTGTTCATATGATTATAATGAATATGGATTACCATTAGCTGTATATGAGGTGAAAGGAAACCAATATATAGAACATCAGGATAATACAGGCGATGAATTTATAGGATGTCTGAATTCATTGCGTTATAATGGAGATTGCTTTGATGTAGAGACAAATATTTATTGCAGGAAAACCGGAAGTTACTATGATCCGGAAAACAATGAAGTATTGGGTGCGGATTGTGATGTTGATATGAATAAACTGTTTGGTGACCAATATGATAAATTGAAGGCCGTTTATGACAGTGGCGTATCACGAAATTCAGCAAGATTAACAAGCTTTGAGGTATCTAATTTATTTTATGCAGCAACTGATTTCTATCGGAATGGAATCAATTATTATAAGTCTGCTGGTGAAGGTGATGACTGGTATACGAGCTACAACACAGGAATAAAGATGTATTATTTAGCGGCAAGAATAATATTTGCGGAAAATGGAAAAACAAGTGATGACAAAAATATGAAAAAATATTTAAGATATAATAGAGAAGGGGTAGGTTGGGTGATTTTAAATCATTTTTTGGAAGATGATTATAGATATGAAAAAGGCAGACCTTTGTATTACTCAGCTTCAGGAACTACAAAACCATCTATCTATTCGGTTCTGACAAAAAGTCAGGCATTTACGTCTATAAACGCACATGCAAAAGATCCAATGAATCCAGATGAGGTGGCATATCAAGAAGCATTTTGGATTGCCTCTTGTATGTATGTATGCAATACTTTTGAAGAATATAATGCAGTTGTTGCAAGGCCTGCAGGTGTTACGTACCAATGCAATTTCAGAGGAGGATTGTCATCTGGTTCAAAGCCGCAATCATCATGGTCGCACGTAGTATTTCCGGGTTGGAGCACTGATTATTCAGGTGCTAATAATTATTCTGCATTTCCTTACTATAGCAATATTTCATGGTTTAATGTGTTTTTTCATTATGAATCAGAAACAGCTAATTTATATATAATAAAGAAATATTATGAGGGGGAATAACATGGCCTGCAACAAAAAAACGAGACCACTTTACATAATCATGAGTCTATTAATGTTAGTTGGTTGTGGTGGCTTAAAACCTAATTCAGAAAGCTCTGAGACTACCGTTCATGATGCTACAGAACCATATTCGGAACATAGTGGTGATGGTATAAAAGAAACTGTCTCAGATGATGAACTATGGAAAGAAGCGACATCGCTAATCGAGAAAAGAAAATATCCTCAGGCTATTTCTGTTTTATCAAGAATGGAGGAAGGTGACAGGGCTGATGACCTGCTGCAGCAGCTCCGCTATATCATTTCGGGAGATTATATTCAGAATATGCTTAGTGGGGTTGCAGCAATTGACAAAGAGGGAAAGGTAATTATTCGTGATATTTATGAGCCGAATGGATATGAAAGGGTTCAGGAATGGACCGATATAAAAAGGTTGGCATATGATTGTTTCGGATTAGATGCACTGAGCAGCGAGGGTGTGTTTTTCACTACGTTTGATGATGAGGAGTTTCAGCATCAACCGCCCGGCGAGGAGTTTCGGCGCACGGAACAGCTTGAGGGGATTTCCGGGATAAACCTATTTGCAACAAGCAGCTCAACCTATGCAGTTACAGACCAGAGCGGTAAACTGTACCTCTATAATGCATATTCTGACTATCTGGAGACTGAATGGGCTCAAAAAGAAATAGAACGCTGGTCTGATATTGTGGATATCGTAACGGGTGATCTTCGAGTGGCAGTATTACACAAAGATGGAACGGTAAGCTTTGTGTATTCAAACAAATCACCCAATCAAATTTTTAATAAGGATTCAGCTAATTACGATGATATGAAGGAGTGGACTGATATTGTGGATATCTCTGGTGATGATGCAGGTAGTATAGCCGGTTTAAGGGCAGATGGAACGGTACTGGTTTCCCACCGGATGTTAGGAGAAACTCCTGGAGAATACTATATGGAGGTATCCAAGTGGACAGATATTATCGCGATCTCCAAGTCCTCGCGAAACATTCTTGGATTAAAAAGTGATGGAACCGTAGTCACAGCAGGACTTGTAAATGAAGGGCAAAAGGGAGTTGCAGAGTGGACAGATATTGTAGCTGTATCTGCCGGTCAGGATTTTCATGTGGGATTAAAGTCAGACGGTACATTAGTAGTAGCTGGTGAAAGGGAAGGGAACAAGCCGCTGCCAGATGTGTCTGATGTAAAAAATTTGTACGTGCCAAAGATAAGTTATGAGCAACCTGAGTCAGGGGATTAGAGAAGATGCCCGTTTCCGCTTTGCGTTTACACGGAAACGGGCTTTGTTTTATTTGATTTCGAACACCTCCGCGACCGCGCTGCCTTCCTTTATAAAGGCGATGAACTTCTCCAGAGGAGCTTCGCACTCTAACCATGTTTTGCCGTCGTGTACTTCTCCTGTGTTCACATCCTGCCAGCGACCTTCGGGCAAATAGACCTTCCGGCGTGTGCAGCCTTGCTCGGTGATCGGAGCGAAGAGGATATCTTCTCCGAAGAGATACTGATCCTCCAGCTCGTAGCAGACTTCGTCCTTGTAGTAGTCGAAAAACATTGGGCGCATGATGGGCTTGCCCTCCTTCGAGGCGATCTCCATGTAATGGCAGATATAAGGCTTTAACCTTTCGCGGAGCTCGACCAGTCCCTTTAAGATTTCGTAATCCCGGTCGCCGAAGCTCCAGATCTCGTTGGCGCCGCCGCTGCGCTCCTTAACGCCGGGGTGCTTCTCCTCCTGTCCGGGTGTTCTCTGTCTCGACCCGTGGAGCCGCATGACGGGGCAGAAAAGTCCGAACTGCGCCCAGCGCACCACCAGCTCGCGGAAGTAGTCGCTCTCGATATTTCCGGAGAGAAAGCCGCCGATGTCGCTGTTCCACCACGGGATTCCGCACATTGCCATGGACAGGCCGGTCTTCACACTCATGCGCAGAGCCTCAAAGGTGGAGTTGATATCGCCGTTCCACACCAGGGAACCAAACTTCTGGCTGCCGGGGTAGGCGGCGCGGGTCAGTAAAATAATATCCTTTTCGCCCTCCTGCTGCAGTCCGTCGTAGAACATTTTGCTGTAGTAGTAGGGGTAGAGCATTGCGGTCTGTGCCCCGTTTCCTGCATAGAATTTCAGGTTGGCAAACTGCTGCGGGTGCACCTCCGGCTCCGCCTCATCCAGCCAGAAATTGTGGATGCCCTTGTCGTAGTAATTGTGCTTGACCTTGTCCCATACAAAGGGGCCGGTGGCGGGGTTGGTCGCGTCGATAAAGGTCTGCTGTCCGTAGAAATCGAAGATTCCATACTGCCCGTTCTCTGTCCGTACCAGCATGTGGGAATCATCCATCTTGCGGTAATTCTCGCTGGCGGGATTGATGGTGGGCCAGATGGAAACCACCGGCTGTATGCCCATCTCCTTTAACTCGCGGCACATCGCCTCCGGATCGGGCCAGTACCTGGGGTCAAATTTCCACTCGCCCTGCTCGGTCCAGTGGAAATAGTCGATGACGATCGCTGCCAGTGGAATTCCACGCTTTTTGTACTCTCTGGCGATCTCCAGCACATCCTCCTGGCTCTCGTAGCGGAGACGGCTCTGCCAGAAGCCTGCGGCCCACTCCGGAAAATGCGGGGCATAACCGGTCAGGTCGCAGTATTTTCGCAGGACCTCCGCCGGATTTTCCCCAACATACACCAGATAGTCTGCCTGATAGGCGCTGTCCGCCACCCACATCGTATGATTTTTGGTGGTTTCGCACCGCCCCGGTGCCGGATTGTTCCAGAAGAATCCATAGCCAAGGGAGGAGTACACCACCGGAATCGCGGATTTCGTGTTGTAGTGCTGCAGATTGCAGGTGCTGCCCTTGCGGTCGAATACATCCTCCTGCTCCTGCCCCAGACCGTAGAAATGCTCTCCCGGGTTTGCGTCAAAAATCATCTTAATCTGATAGTGGTCCCCTTCGGTGTGGACATTCCTGCCGGTGTATTCCCCCTCGAACTTGGTGTGCAGGATCTGCGCGCCGTCCCGGTAGTAAGTGAGCAGGCCGCCGTACCAGGGATATCCGGCCTCAACCTTCACGGAGATCCTGCCGTTGGTCAGCGTCGCCGTTTTTTCGTCGCCCTCAATGCTGATTTCAGGCTGATCCTTTGGGGGCAGCAGTGTCCAGTTTTCCTCCAGAATCCGGCTGTTCTTCGTAGAGCGGCAGCGGATGCAGTCTTTCCCGTAAGGCTCCACCACCGTGAGCTCGTCCCTTCTCTGAAAGACAATTCTGTCATTTTCAATCGTGATCATTCCCATAGATCTTCTCCTTTTGCATTTTTTATTATTGTACATGATGGAGGATGATTGTGCAAGAATGGATAGAAGAATGGAGGAGTATTTACTATACATTTTGACCGGTTTATGGTATGCTTTTCTATATAATGTAAAAACATGGTTCTTGAATTTGTATGTGGGAGGTAGTGAGGTGAAAAAGGAATGTTTCAGGCGCGCGGCTGCGCTTCTGGCGGCAGGAGCATTGCTGGCGGTCTCGGTTTTTTCGGGCTGCGCCAAAAGCGAGGACGTGTCAGGCAATTTGAGTGAAAAGGAGGAATTGACGACATTGACAACATTGACAAATCTCAATCATTTCAACTTAGGACAGGTGGAGCAGTGTGACGAATACTGTACCAATGCACTTCAATTGGAGGTGGATTATCTTCTTTCCTTTGATGTGGACCGGCTGCTGGCAGGGTTCCGCGAGACGGCAGGGCTGGACATGAAGGGAAAGAAACGCTACGACGGCTGGGAGAATACCCTGATCGGAGGGCACACGATGGGCCATTACCTGACTGCATGCGCTCAGGCGTATGCCAATCCGGGAGTTTCCAAGGAGGATAAGGATAAGCTCTATGCGGTTATGACCGAGCTGATCGACGGACTTTTGGAGTGCCAGCAGAATTCCAAAGGGCAGCCGGGGTTTGTGTTCGGGGCGACTATCTTGGACAAAAACAATGTGGAGCTTCAGTTTGACAATGTGGAGAAGGGGCTTGCCAATATCATAACTGAGGCATGGGTGCCCTGGTATACCATGCATAAGATCATCGCCGGTGTGGTGGATGTCTATAAAATAACCGGCTATGAAAATGCCCGTACCCTCGGGAGCGGTCTTGGCGACTGGACATACGAGCGGAGTAGAAAGTGGAGCATGGATAAACAGAATCGGGTGCTGTCCATCGAGTACGGCGGGATGAATGACTGTATGTATGAGCTCTATGCTATTACCGGCGATGAAAAGCATGCCGCCGCGGCACACAAGTTTGACCAGATTGACTTGTTTTTCAGAGTCAAATCCGGAAGGGTGGATGCTCTCAACAACCTCCATGCCAACACCACAATCCCCAAATTTTTGGGCGCGTTAAACCGCTATGTGGTCATGGACGGCAAAGAGATCGATGGGAAGATTGTGGACGCTTCCGATTATCTGGAATACGCCAAGATCTTTTGGGACATGGTCGTGGAACGGCATACATACATTACCGGCGGAAACAGCGAGTGGGAGCATTTCGGACAGGACAATGTTCTGGACGCGGAGCGCACCAACTGCAACAACGAGACCTGCAATGTCTACAACATGCTGAAGCTTTCCAGAACGCTGTTTGAGATTACCGGGGAGCAGAAATACGCGGATTACTACGAAAATGCATTTTACAATGCAATTCTCTCGTCACAGAATCCCCAGACCGGTATGACGATGTATTTCCAGCCCATGGCTACGGGATATTTTAAGGTGTACGGTGAAAAGTACAGCAAATTCTGGTGCTGCACCGGTTCCGGGATGGAGAATTTTACCAAGCTGAATGACAGTATCTATTTTTATAAGGACAATAACATCGTGGTCAATCTCTATTTTGACTCCAAACTGATCTGGGAGGAGAAGAATGTCACGCTGACCCAGACCTCTGACATTCCGGAGGGCAATACGGCTTCCTTTATCGTGAATGCCATCGATGGCAAGCAGGCGGATGTCAACCTCTGCTTCCGCATTCCGGACTGGGCTGCGGGCGATGTGTCTGTCCGTCTGAACGGGGAGGCTTATGAGGCTCACATTCTGGATGGTTATGCCTGCGTGAACGGAGCCTTTGAGGACGGCGACAAGATTGAGCTCACGATTCCGATGGATGTCAGAGCTTACGCCCTTGCAGACAATGAGACCGCCATGGGCTTCAAGTACGGCCCGATCGTGCTGAGCGCGGATCTGGGAACTGAGGACAAACAGATGTCGTCCACCGGAATGTTTGTTACCATCCCGAAGAATAAGGTTGTTAAGGACGAGACGATCGTTTTGCCGGAAGGGGTTTCCAGAGAAGCTTTCATTGCCAACGTTAACGATTACATGAAACGAAACGGCGAGGAATTGGCCTTTACCCTGGCCGGCTGCGACTACACCTTCGACCCACATTATCTGAAATACAAAGAGCGCTACGGGATCTACTGGTATTTCCTGACGCCGGAAGAAAAGGCGATAAAGGATGCCGGGAATATCCGCACGGAGGAAACTGTCATCGACACGGTACAGCCGGGTTACGGACAGTATGAGAATGACGATCTGCATCAGATGAATGAAAGCAACACCGTCAGCGTAACTGATGACAGCACCTACCGCTATGCGAAGGCAGGCGGCTCCTTCACTTACCGGATGGCGGTGAATCCGGAGGGCGATACGTATCTGATCATGTATTTCAGGGCCGAGGATAATGGGAAATCCATTCTGGTAAAGAGCGGGCAGACGGTTCTTTTTGAGGATGTTTTGGATTATCAGGGCACAGAAACCCTTTACGAGGTGCGGGTACAGATCCCGAAGGCTCTCATGCAGACGGCGGAATCCGTAAGCGTTGACGGGGAAACGTATCAGGTGATTCCGGTGACCTTCTCCGGTGCAGACGGTGCAGAATCTGCGAAGGTCTGCGACTTCATCTACACGAAGGATGTGAAGTTTCTCTATACAATGGATGAGGGCACAGCCTACTTTGTCAACTGCGGCGACCACGACGTGACGACGGTGACGGGCAACGATAAATTTGGCGTCTACAACAGCGTTACGGAACAGCTTTACGGGTATGACCGGGCCACGGGCAAAAAGTGGGGGCTCATCGACGACCCCGAGGATCGGTATAACGGATCGTCCATCAGCAACGCGATCTACACCGCCAATACATGGGCCTATGAGGCCAACCCCAGAGATGACCAGCCGAAGGAGGCGACCAACCGCTACACCAAGAACCAGTATGAAAACGGGATTGCTGACCGTTATCTGGACTATGCCTTTGAGCTTCCGAACGGTACCTATGATGTGGAGATCGGTTTTGCAAACCCGTGGGGCTGCTCGAACCTTCCGAATGTCTACGCGAATTATGACAAAGCAGACCGGCAGACGCTGGCGGAGAGCTTTGGGGTTGGAAATTCGCCGTTGAAGACAAAGGTGAACGTAACGGACGGGGAGCTTACGTTGAATTTCAGGAACGCGACGAGTTCCGGACTGGCGATCAATGTGAGCTACATTATCATCAAATTTGCAAAATAGCCCGGATTTAAAATTTTTTCCAAAAAATGCTTGAAATTCTGTGTGGATCGCCGATATATAAGATGTAACCCATAAAAATATGATCCAAGGAAGGACGAGCCACATATGGAAATGAGGGATATTTTTAAGGTGACATCTGTGGGAATTTCTGCCCGTTTGCAGGGTTTTCATTCGCAGGATGAGGCAGTTAAGTTTTCCGCAAAACGGTCAGAGGCATACCGTGGAATGGCCAGGCCGATCCAGGGTGACTTCAGAGAGAACTTAGAGGGAGCCACACTCGGATACACAAAACAGGCACAGGCATATTTCAGTCAGGAGCTGCAACGTGAGTACACGTATTAAGAGAAAAATAAGCCATGCATCGAGCGATGTGTGGCTTATTTTTCGTATAATAGGAAATTCCTAGAATGTGCCGCAGGCACATTCTTTTTTATTTTGGCATTGATTCCAGTTGAAAAATTGTGTTCTGGAGAATATAATGATATCATGGTCAAAGTAGATCATGTTTGAACGGACGATTGGACTGGCTTTGCGCGGCTGACCGATGATGGAGAAAGAGGGAATTTTATGAGAGATGAGAGCAAAATAGAAATCACACATTCCACCGTGCTTTCCAAGGACGGAAAGCCTTTTGTGGCGGTGAGCTTCCAGCGCGGCGAGGACTGCGCGGAGGGGACAGTTCCTGACTGTATTATCTTGCGCAACAGCGGTTTTACGGACGATGAGGTGGGGGAGCTGGAGGATTACATGGACCGCTACAAGAAGGATATCATTGAGGGCGCGAAAAAGATTTCCAACTTCAAGCATTGGTTCGGAGAATAGGATTATATACCG
The DNA here is from genome assembly GCA_964636375.1 of uncultured Lachnobacterium sp. GTDB lineage: Bacteria > Bacillota > Clostridia > Lachnospirales > Lachnospiraceae > Roseburia. The sequence goes on from CAZWRT010000047.1 coordinate 19,202, forward strand.
GTGGCAGAATTCTGCCACCTTTTTTGTCCCATGGAGGATTTTTCCTGTCTATATAGGTAGAGGGGCGCCAAGGAGCCGGGTGCGCTCGAAAAACATACCCACCTGTGCGGTTGGATGCTCCAAGGAACATCCAACCTGACTCCCACATTCGCAAAATCCGCGCTTACGCGCTCCTGCGTCTGCTTACGCATCCGCATTTTGCTCATTTGGGAGTGGGTTGCTAATCCAACGTCCCGTCTGCATTGCCATAAATGGCATGCAGACAGGTCATTGGATTGCAACCGCACAGGTAGAAAAATATCAGGGAGGCGGCAGTATGGAGGATGCCAAAATTGTTGAGTTGTATTTAAGCCGTTCGGAGACAGCGATCCGGGAGACTGACAGCAAATATCATGGCTTTCTGTATCATTTGGTTTTCAATATCTTATATGACAGATGTGACACGGAGGAAATCGTGGATGACACCTATATGGGGGCGTGGAACTCCATTCCGCCCACCATCCCGGAGAACCTTAAATATTTTCTGTCCCGGATTGCGAGGAACCTTTCCTTAAACCGCCTTGAGTATCAGAAAGCGGGAAAACGGCACGCACAGCTCGTGGAACTCGACGAGTGCATCCCAGACACACGGCAGAGTGTGGAGAGGATCTGGGAGGCAAAGGAGATTGGCGAGCTGCTCAACCGCTTTCTGGGGACATTGGACCGAAAAAGCTGCGCGGTTTTTATGGGACGCTACTATTATTTTTATTCCCTGGAGGAACTGGCGGAACAGTATGCGCTCACAAAGCGTCAGGTCAAGTACACGCTTGCGAAAACGAGAAGCCGCTTGCGTGATTATCTGGAACAGGAGGATGTGGTGATATGAGAGATCCTGAGAAAGATTATGAGTTGGTGAAGGCGTTTCAATATGTGGACGCCAAGTACATGGGCATTGCGGATCAGGAGCGGGTAACGCGAAAGCGCAGGCATGTACGGATGTATTGGGGGGTGGCCGCCGCCAGTGTGGCGCTCATTTTGATGCTTGCAGCACCTGCGGCGGCGATTGCGTCGAACTGGCTCGGGCTGCGGGATTTGCTGATACCGGAGCCGTCGGGGGTGCTGTCACCGATGCCGGACTCGGTGCCCACGCTGCCGATGCGGGATTTTATCGGTCTGTCGGGTTATGCAGAAAGTGCGGAGGCACAGGCGTTTCGGGAGTGGCTGCTTTTTCTGGGAGAGTATGACAAGGATGGGGCGATTTTGAAGCAGGTCAGCAACGGTCCAACCGGTTTGGATGAAAAATATTTGCCTTATATAGTTTACACACAGGAGATGGCGGACAAATTGGAGGAGATTACGCGAAAGTATGATCTGAAGCTCCACACAGAATATATGGATTCATGGAATTCTGCCGAGGCAAGGGAGATGATGACAAAAGCCTTTGCAGGAGAGGGACATACGTTCAAGGGCGGTTACGCCTATGCGGACGGGACGCTTCAGTTTGATGGCTGCTTTCAGACGAAGGACGGCAGGGTGATCGACTATCAGCTCAGGCGGTGTGCGAAGGGTGTGTTTGATGAGGTTATGCTGAGCATCGGAAACGCAGAGGACTATCAGGAGAAACCCTATCGGACGGCGCGGGGTGATGAGGTCACGCTGGCATACCGCCCGGATGTCAAATCCCTGATCTTTGTGGATTCGGAAAACTATTTCATCTCCGTCAATCTGCTGCTGTGGCAGGTGGACAGCATTACGGAGGAAGATCTGAAGCTGTTTGCGGATTCCATAAATTTTGCGGCGCTGCAAAAGGCGACGGAAACGGAATCATAATTTGCCGGATGGCGCAGATGTGGGAAACGCTGATTAAAGCGTTTCCCGCATTGGAAGTTCTAAGGAAGCGATGATTTAATCAGCGTTTCTTTAGAGTCCGTTGCGCGAAATTTCTGATCCTGCCATGATACGAAATTGGGTGCGCACGCCTTTGTGTCTGTCCTCGCTGATTTGAAGTAAGGTTCCGTCTAACAGGAGTACACTTTTATTACTCATGCTTTTCATGTAATCAAAATTTACAAGATACGATTGGTGTATTCTTAATAAAACGTGTATTGCATTTTGCAAGCTGTTCTTCCAGATCATTCATTTTTCCATAAAATTTAGTTTCTGTCTCGTCGTACGCTGCATTTTCAGGCGTGATACTTCCCGCCACATGAATATATATTACTCTGTTACGGCTTGAAAAGTAACGGATTTTAGCCAATGGGACTTTTAGACATTTTTTATTATAATTACAGGAAAAATACTTTGTTATTCGTGCAATATGCTTATATGCAGCCAGAAAAACAAAACGAAATGCTTGGGCATCAAGAGGCTTTGATAAAAAATGAAACGGTTCTGTATGAAACAGCTCCTTCAAATTTTTTTCATAAGCGGAAATAAAGACGATTAGCGCGGGGATATCCATATATCTTATCATCTCTGCGGCACGAATACCGTCAGTTTTTTTCATCTCAATGCCGAGGTAAATCAGATCATAGTATGCTCCCTGCCGAATATTCTTCACAAGCGTCGAACCGTCGAAAAAGACGGCACAGCCTACCTTTATATGCTGCTGACTTGCTAAGTTATATATCATCTCTTCGATGAGAAAGGTGGTTGCCTTGTCATCGTCACAAATTGCAATATTAATCATTTGTATCCTTCTCCATCATGTTCATCTTGCGTATACCGGCAGCATCGCAGAACAAATTCAAAAAAGTTGATTCTTTTTTATGTGATTGATCTCATTATATGGTATGCATTCGGTATGTACAATACGTGATAGTTATATTAAAAACTAAGAAATGGGCTTTGCACCTTGAAAATTCAATATTTCAGCTAACAAAATAGTATTTATGCCGATACTGCTGCTGGATGTAATGCTTTTTGAAGATATTTTGGCAG
>CAZWRT010000048.1:0-21871 GCA_964636375.1 uncultured Lachnobacterium sp.
AAGGGAGCCCACGGCATTGAGGAGCGCGGCGTATATCGGATTCACCAGTTTGAAAAGCAGGAGATGATCGTGGTCTGCAAGCCGGAGGAGTCCAAGATGTGGTACGACAAGATGTGGCAGAACACGGTGGATCTGTTCCGCAGTCTGGATATTCCGGTCAGGACTCTGGAGTGCTGCTCGGGAGATTTGGCGGATCTGAAGGTCAAGTCCTGCGATGTGGAGGCGTGGTCCCCGCGCCAGAAGAAATACTTTGAGGTGGGGAGCTGCTCGAACCTCGGTGACGCGCAGGCGAGGCGGCTGAAAATTCGTGTGAAGGACAAGGATAAGAACAAGTATTATGCCCACACGCTAAACAATACGGTGGTGGCGCCGCCGCGGATGCTGATCGCTTTTCTGGAGAACAACCTGAACGCGGACGGCTCCGTCAATATTCCGGTGGTCTTAAGACCGTATATGGGCGGCAAAGAAAAACTGGAGCCAAAGCGCTGAGAAAGCCTTGCTGCTGGCATAGAGATACTCTATGTTAAATATAATTTTAATTTTTAGGAGGGATTTTACAATGAGTGAATTCAAAAATCTGAAACTCGATGTTGCTGACGGCATTGCCGTGCTGGCGATTTCAAGACCTGCGGCGTTAAACGCTTTAAACAGCGAGACATTGGACGAGCTGAATGTCTGCCTCGGCGAGATCGAGAAGAATGACGACATCAAGGTCGTGATCCTGACCGGTGGCCCGGACAAGAAGGACAATGCGTTCAAGTCTTTTGTGGCGGGCGCAGATATTGCTGAGATGGTGAACTTCACCGCTCCGGAGGCACGCGCATTCGGCATCAAGGCTTCCGAGCCGTTCTTTAAGCTGATGAATATGCGTCAGGTGACGATTGCTGCAGTGAACGGATTTGCGCTGGGCGGCGGCTGTGAGATTGCGATGAGCTGTGACATCCGTATCGCGAGCGACAACGCGGTGTTCGGCCAGCCGGAGTGCGGACTGGGAATTATCCCGGGCTTTGGCGGCACGCAGAGACTTGCACGTCTGGTAGGCATGGGCCGCGCGAAGGAGATGATTTTCACCTGCGACAACATTGACGCCAACGAGGCTTATCGCATCGGTCTGGTGAACAAGGTGGTTGCCAAGGAGGAACTGATGTCCACAGCCAAGGCTATGGCGGCAAAGATTATTTCCAAGGGCAGCTATGCAGTGGCTGTTGCCAAGGCGGCTATTAACAATGGCTACGACATGGATATCAAGAACGCAGTTGAGATGGAGGCGAATCTGTTCGGCGTTGTGAATGATACGCATGACAAGAAGGAAGGCATGGGCGCTTTCTTAGAGAAGAGGGCGGCGGAGCTGACAGACTTCTAGTTATCGGGATTTTACATAGGATCACACCTTTGGAAACAAAGCAAAGGGTGTGATCCTTTTTTCTGCATTGTTTTGTTGAAAAATGACCCGGAATCCGATATACTGGAATAATGAGCAGATCACATGAAAAACCGCTGGGCGGAGTGATCTGCGTAGGAGATATTCCTTGCGGAATACCTCAATGGTCTGGGATACCGGACTTTTACGAAATAGGGAGGACTGATTATATGTGGGCTTATGAGAGTGTGTTTTATCAGATTTATCCGCTGGGATTCTGCGGCGCGCCCTTTGAGAATGACGGGGTACCTGCACATCGGATTTTAAAGGTGAATGACTGGATTCCGCACATTAAGGGAATGGGGGCGAACGCCATCTATTTTTCGCCGGTGTTTGAGTCGGACACCCACGGCTACAATACAAGGGACTACACGAAGATCGATACGAGGCTGGGAACCAATGAGGATTTTGCCGAGGTTTGCAAAAACCTGCACGATGAGGGAATCCGGGTAGTGCTGGACGGCGTGTTTAACCATGTTGGCCGGGGATTCTGGGCGTTTGAGGATGTGTTGAAAAACCGCGAGCGCTCGCCCTATGTGAGCTGGTTCTCGCGCATCGCCTTTGACGGAAATTCCAATTACAACGACGGCTTGTGGTACGAGGGCTGGGAGGGAAACTATGATCTGGTGAAACTGAACCTGCGCAACGAGGATGTAATCCAGCATATTTTCTCCGCCATTAAGGGCTGGGTGGAGGAGTTCGGCATCGACGGGCTGAGGCTGGATGTGGCCTACTGTCTGGACCGCGACTTCCTGCGGAGGCTCAGAAGCTTCTGCGACGGGCTCAAACCCGAATTTTTCCTTGTGGGGGAGACGCTGCACGGGGACTACAACCAGTTTATGAACGATGAGATGCTGCACTCGGTGACGAACTATGAGTGCTACAAGGGGCTGTTTTCCAGCTTCAACTCCATGAATATGTTTGAGATCAACCATTCGCTTCTGCGCCAGTTCGGGCCGGAGCAGTGGACCTTATACCGGGGCAAGCATCTGCTCTCCTTTGTGGATAACCACGATGTGACCAGAGTGGCGTCGATTTTGACGAACGCGAAACACCTGCCGCTGATTTATGCGGTTGCCTTCGGCATGCCGGGCATTCCCTGTGTCTACTACGGCAGCGAGTGGGGCGCCCCAGGGAGAAAGCAGGAGGGCGATCCAAGCCTCAGGCTGTGCTACGAGGCGCCCGTCTGCAATGAGCTGACGGAGTGGATCAGCAGGCTGGCGGAGGCGAAAAAGACCTCCAAGGCGTTGCAGTACGGAAACTTTACTTCCACCGTGCTCACGAACGGCGCCTGCGTGTTTTGCCGCGAGTGTGAGGGCGAGCGGGTCTATGTAGCGGTTAACGCCATGGATCAGGCGTTCCGTGCGAATTTCAACGCCGGCGCAGACAAGGCCGTCGATCTGATCACCGGGGAGACCATGGCGATCGGCGGCGGAGTAGATCTGCCTCCGTACAGCAGTTATTTCCTGAGCATCCAATAAATATATCAAACCAAGGAGATTGTCTTATGTCAAAGAGAACTGATATCCACAAAATACTTATTATCGGCTCCGGCCCCATCATCATCGGACAGGCATGCGAGTTCGATTATTCCGGCACACAGGCGTGCAAGGCATTAAGAAAGCTGGGTTATGAGATTGTGCTGGTCAACTCTAACCCTGCAACCATCATGACGGACCCGGAGATGGCAGACGTTACCTACATTGAACCTCTGAACAAAGAGCGCCTGGAACAGATCATCGCGAAAGAGCGTCCGGACGCGCTGCTGCCGAACCTGGGCGGGCAGTCCGGGCTGAACCTCTGTGCGGAGCTGGCGAGCGCCGGAATCCTGGACAAATATCAGGTCAAGGTTATCGGTGTGCAGGTGGATGCCATCGAGCGGGGCGAGGACCGGATCGAGTTCAAGAAGGCGATGAATGAGCTGGGAATTGAGATGGCGCGCAGTGAGGTGGCCTACAGTGTGGATGAGGCACTGCAGATTGCGGACCGGCTGGGCTATCCGGTCGTGCTGCGTCCGGCCTACACGATGGGCGGCGCAGGCGGCGGTCTCGTGTACAACAAAGAAGAATTAAAAACAGTCTGTGCCAGAGGCCTGCAGGCCAGTCTGGTAGGACAGGTGCTCGTGGAGGAGTCCATCCTTGGCTGGGAAGAGCTGGAGCTGGAGGTGGTGCGCGACGCGGAAAACAACCTGATCACAGTGTGCTTTATCGAAAATATCGATCCTATGGGTGTACATACAGGAGATTCGTTCTGTGCTGCTCCCATGCTGACCATCTCCAAAGAGCTGCAAATGCGGCTGCAGGAGCAGGCCTACCGAATTGTGGAGTCAGTGCAGGTCATCGGTGGAACCAACGTGCAGTTCGCTCATGACCCGGTAAGCGACCGCATCATCGTTATTGAGATCAACCCGAGAACCTCGCGCTCCTCTGCACTTGCCTCAAAGGCGACCGGTTTCCCGATCGCGCTGGTGAGCGCCATGCTGGCGTGCGGGCTGACCTTAAAGGACATTCCCTGCGGCAAATACGGCACGCTGGACAAATATGTGCCGGACGGAGATTATGTGGTAATCAAGTTTGCGCGCTGGGCGTTTGAGAAGTTCAAGGGCGTGGAGGACAAGCTGGGAACCCAGATGCGCGCCGTCGGCGAGGTCATGAGCATCGGCAAGAACTACAAGGAGGCGTTCCAGAAGGCGATCCGCAGTCTGGAGACCGGCCGTTACGGTCTGGGACAGATTGCGAAGCATCAGGAGAAGACGAAGGAACAGCTTCTGCAGCTTTTGGCAAATCCTTCCAGCGAGAGACATTTTATTATGTACGAGGCCCTGCGCAAAGGGGTGACCGTGGAAGAACTCCACGAGATCACCCATGTGAAGAGCTGGTTCATCGAGCAGATGAAGGAGCTGGTGGAAGAGGAGGAAAAACTGCTTGCATGCAGGGGAAGCCTGCCTTCGGACGAAATGCTGATTTCTGCCAAAAAGGATGGATTTTCTGACAAATACCTGAGCCTGCTGCTGGAGATTCCTGAGATGAAGATTCGCGAGCATCGAATTGCGCTCGGCGTCGAGGAGGCTTGGGAGGGTGTCCATGTCAGCGGTACGGAGGACAGCGCCTACTATTACTCCACCTACAATGCGGAGGACAAAAACCCGGTGAGCACCGATAAGCAGAAGGTGATGATTTTGGGCGGCGGTCCCAACCGTATCGGTCAGGGTATCGAGTTTGACTACTGCTGTGTCCATGCGGCGCTTGCCCTGAAAAATCTGGACTTTGAGACCATTATTGTCAATTGCAATCCGGAGACCGTGTCAACGGATTACGATACCTCCGACAAGCTCTATTTTGAGCCGCTGACTCTGGAGGATGTGTTGAGTATCTACAAGAAAGAGCAGCCGGTGGGCGTCATTGCGCAGTTTGGAGGACAGACTCCGCTGAATCTGGCGGCGGAGCTGGAGAAGAACGGCGTGCGTATCCTTGGCACATCGCCTTCTGTTATCGACCTTGCGGAGGATCGGGATCAGTTCCGTGCCATGATGGACAAGCTGGGCATCCCCATGCCGGAGTCAGGCATGGCGTCCACGATTGAGGAGGCGCTGGAGGCAGCCCACAGGATCGGATATCCGGTGATGGTGCGCCCTTCCTATGTGCTCGGAGGACGGGGCATGGAAGTGGTGTACGATGACGAGAATCTCAAGGGCTATATGCAGGCTGCGGTCGGCGTGACCCCGGATCGGCCGATCCTCATTGACCGTTTCTTAAACCATGCCACCGAGTGCGAGGCAGACGCGATCAGCGACGGCACGCACGCATTTGTACCGGCGGTCATGGAGCATATTGAGCTGGCGGGCGTGCATTCCGGCGACTCCGCCTGCATCATTCCCTCACGTCATATCTCTGAGGAAAATGTGGCGATCATCAAGGAGTACACCAGAAAGATCGCGGAGGAGATGCACGTCAAGGGATTGATGAATATGCAGTATGCGATTGAAAATGACAGGGTTTATGTGCTGGAGGCCAATCCCAGGGCGTCCCGCACCGTGCCGCTTGTATCCAAGGTGTGCAATATCCGCATGGTGCCGCTGGCGACGGAGATTATCACGGCGGACATCACGGGAAGACCCTCTCCGGTTCCTGCCTTAAAAGAGCAGAATATTCCCTACTACGGGGTCAAGGAAGCGGTGTTCCCCTTCAATATGTTCCAGGAGGTAGACCCGATTCTCGGGCCGGAGATGCGCTCCACTGGCGAGGTGCTGGGGCTGGCATCCTCTGTGGGCGAGGCGTTTTTCAAAGCCCAGGAGGCAACTCAGACCAAGCTGCCTCTCAGCGGTACCGTGCTGATCAGTGTCAACCGCAAAGACCGCGAGGAGGTAGTTGAGGTGGCGCAGGCCTTTCATGAGGCCGGTTTCCGCATTCTGGCCACCGGGAATACCTGTAAACTGATCCAGGAGGCGAAAATTCCGGTCGAGCTGGTGAAGAAGCTCTATGAAGGCCGCCCGAATATTCTGGATATGATTACCAACGGGCAGATCGATCTGATTGTGAATTCTCCGGTTGGAGCAGACAGTGTGCATGACGACAGCTACCTGCGGAAGGCGGCGATCAAGGGGAAAATCCCCTACATGACTACGATCGCGGCTGCGCGGGCCACGGCGGAAGGAATCCTCTACGTACAGAAACACGGAAACGGGGAGGGACATTCCCTGCAGAGCCTGCACGCTCAGATCAGTGATAAATAACAGGTGAGGAACATGCCGGAGATTCTTGATCTGGTTCATATTATAGAGCCGCTGCAGCAGTGGTTTATGGGACACGCCAGAGTGCTTCCGTGGCGGGAGGAGCCCACGGCATACCGGGTGTGGATTTCGGAGATCATGCTGCAGCAGACGCGGGTGGAGGCGGTAAAGCCGTATTTTGAGCGTTTCATCCGTGAATTGCCGGACGTGCGCGCTCTTGCCGGGTGTCCGGAGGAGAGATATCTAAAGCTCTGGGAAGGGCTGGGCTATTACAACCGGGTGCGCAATCTGAACGCGGCGGCAAAGCAGATTGTGGAGGAGCATGGAGGTGTGATCCCGGAGGATTACGAGACGCTGCTGACATTGAAAGGAATCGGGCGTTACACGGCGGGGGCAATCGCTTCCATCGCGTACAATAAGCCGGTCCCTGCGGTGGACGGAAATGTGCTGCGGGTGATGTCCAGAGTCAGGGCGGATGATGCGGATATCATGAAGCAGTCCGTGCGAAATGCGGTGGAAAGCGGGCTGGCAGAGCTGATGCGGAACTGGAGTGAAGGTCCCGATGCCGTTTTGCAGCCGCGTATTTTCAATCAGGCGCTCATGGAGCTCGGAGCTCTGATGTGTGTACCCAACGGCGCACCCCACTGTGAGGAATGCCCGTGGAAGGTATTCTGTGAGGCAAGGCTTCAGAACCGGATCGGGGAGCTGCCGGTAAAGTCCAGAGCGAGAGGGCGGAGAATCGAGGACAGGACGGTGTTCGTCATCCGTGACGGAGAACGATATGCGATCCGCAAGCGGGAAGATGACGGTCTTCTCGCGGGTCTCTATGAGCTGCCAAACTACAGCGGACACATGGAGCCGGAGGAGGCGTTGGAATATCTGCAGTCTCTGGGCTATTCGCCAGTTCGTCTTTGGCCGCTGGGGGAGGCAAAACACATTTTTTCTCATGTGGAGTGGCACATGAAGGGCTACGCAGTGCTGATAAAGGAGGCTGACGGCTTACACGCTTCGGACAATTTTTTGTTTGTCGAGGCCGAAGAGGTCAGAGAACGATACGCAATTCCCAATGCTTTTTTGCAGTATGTGAAGTATATTTACGGCGGCGGGAAATGACAGAGGAAAACCGGTGCTTACACACCGGTTTCATTATGAAAAAGATTAGTATGAGAAAGAAAATCTTTCTGCTATTAAAGGGAGGAACTCGCGTGTTTCTTTGCGAGAGTTATGAAGAAAAAAGTTTTTTGCTCGTTTACAAGATTTAGTATACGTGGCAATTATGTCGCCGGTATGATATGTTTATTAGAATTTTGTAAATAATATGTGAACAAATTCACGAAAACTTAAAGTGAAATACCCTGCTTATGTGGTATAATGCAGATATGATACAAGGGTCAAAAGCCAGAAATCGTTCCTGCTTGCAGCGGAGCAATTCGTGGTATCATGCTAATATAAAAACAGGAGAAAAGAAAATGTATGATTGTATCGTGGCCGGCGCGGGAATCGCCGGCGCAGCAACGGCCAGAATACTGGCAGAAAAAGGGAAAAAGGTCCTTGTGATCGAGAGGCGAAACCATATCGGAGGCAATTGTTATGATCGGCCTGACGAATACGGAATCCTGATTCATGAGTATGGTCCCCATATTTTTCATACTGGGGACGAGGGTGTGAGGCAATTTTTGTCCCGCTTTACAGACTGGTACGACTTTGGACATGAGGTGGTGGCGAAGGTGGGGGATCAGTTGATTCCGGTGCCGTTTAACCTGAACACTCTGCACATGGTCTATGACAAAGAGAAAGCCGACCGCTTAGAGCAAAAGCTGATCGGGACCTACGGGGAGGGCAGCCGCGTGCCGATTATGCAGCTGAGGGAAAGCGAGGATGCAGATGTGCGGGAGATCGCGGATTATGTGTACAAAAACGTGTTTTTGTACTACACCATGAAACAGTGGGGACAGAAACCGGAAGAGATCAGCCCGGAGGTGACGGGGAGGGTTCCCGTTGTGATTTCTTATGACAACCGCTATTTTAAGGATGTATACCAGAGTGTGCCGCTGCACGGATTTACGCCAATGTTTGAAAAAATGCTGGATCACGAGAATATCGAGGTATGGCTGAATACGGATTGTACGGATGTGCTCACATTTTGTGACGGAAAAATATATTTTCAGAATGAGGAATTTTCGGGCAAGCTGGTATATACCGGAGCTCTCGATGAGCTGTTTGACTGCCGTTATGGGCGGCTTCCGTACCGGTCGCTGGACTTCCGGTTTGAGCATCTGGATCAGAACAGCTTTCAGGCTCACAGCGTGGTTAATTACACGGTGAGTGAAGACTTTACCCGTATCACGGAATTTAAGTTTCTGACCGGGCAGGAGGATGCAAAAGGAACCACTATTGTGCGGGAGTATCCGTTTGCATACACCGGCGGCGAGGGGGAGATTCCCTACTACGCAATTCTCGACCCCGAGAATGAAAAACTGTATGACAGGTATCATGCGCTGACAGAGGGGTATCCTAATTTTTATCTGCTGGGACGGCTGGCAGAGTACAAGTACTACAACATTGACGCCATGTGCCGCAGGGCAATGGACTTAGCTGAGAAATTATAGGGGGAGATCATGAAACTATTGACTTTTGCAATACCATGTTACAATTCACAGGATTATATGGAACGCTGTATCGAGTCTATTCTGCCGGGAGGAGAAGATATTGAGATTCTGATTGTGGACGACGGCTCGAAGGATCGCACAGCGGAAATCGCGGATGAATACGAGAGAAAGTATCCGGGGATTGTGCGTGCGATTCATCAGGAGAACGGCGGCCATGGGGAAGCGGTGAACGCCGGAATACGGAACGCCACGGGACTGTATTTCAAGGTCGTGGACAGCGATGATTGGGTGGACGCAGAAAGCTATCAGCTGATTCTCGAAAAGCTGCGGGAATTAGCGGGCGGCAAGGTCATGCTGGACATGCTGCTGGCAAATTATGTCTACGAGAAGGAAGGGGCAAAGCATAAGAAAGTGATGCGTCAGACTGGATTTCCGAAAGACCTGATATTTACGTGGAACGATGTGCGGCGTTTTCATAAAGGGCATTACATTCTCATGCACTCTGTGATTTACCGCACTCAGCTGCTGCGCGCGTGCGGGCTGGAGCTGCCGAAGCACACCTTTTACGTGGACAATATTTATGTATACAAGCCCTTGCCCAGCGTGCAGACCATCTACTATATGGACGTGGATTTTTACCGGTATTACATCGGGCGGGAGGATCAGTCGGTCAACGAAAAAGTTATGATCAGCCGCATCGACCAGCAGATCCGTGTGAACAAAATCATGATTGACGATGTCAACCTTCGGAAGGTAGCGAACCCGAAATGCCGTAAGTATATGTTCAATTATCTGGAAATTATCACGGTAGTTTCCACTATCATGCTGATCCGCTCCGGCACGGAGGAAAATCTGGAGAAAAAGCGCGAGCTCTGGCGTTATATCAAGGAGAAGGATATCGGCCTGTTTCACAAGCTGCGCCGCGGTATTATGGGGCGCACCATGAATCTGCCCGGTAAGGGCGGCAGAAAGATCTCTGTGGCAGCGTACCGGATTTCCCAGAAAGTGGTAGGCTTCAATTAAAAAGAGTCAAATGAAAAACGGCGGTATAAACCGCCGTTTCTCTGTGGAATATTGTAATGAAATTATCTGCTCCTGCGCTGTTTGGTAAGGAACAAGCCAGCGACAGAGATAAGCAGAAGGCCGCCAAGTACACATACAACCAGGACACCGTTCATAGACTCACCAGTCTTCGGAGCGTTGTTGTTAGCCGGTTTCTCATCTGTTTTGTTATCACCGGTATTGGTGTCATCAGAACCGGAATTTGTGTTTCCACCGGAAACGCCGGCAACTTCCTTCTCGGTAACGAACGTAATGCTCTTGAAGGTTACGGTATTAGAGCTCTCGCTGCCATTCATAAAGTCAATCAAAATAATTTTGTCAAAATCAGCATCTGTTGCAGCAGGATCTCCACCCCAGGGATCAATGTAAGAAGCATCTCTTGAGATATAATTCTGGCTGGGATAGTCTGCCATAACTCCACGAATTGCGCCTTCATTTCCATTCTTGTCGTTCAGCTTAATGGTATATCCGGTATCGCTGTCACCAGTCTGGATTGTCACAGACTTCCAGTTTGCTGCTACGATTCCGTCCGGAATCTCGAAGAAAGCCTGATTCCACTGAGACGGAAGGGTAATCGTCACGGCACCGTCTGCTGCGTTAACGATAGTAACATCATCTCCGAACTTATCCTCAGCCACCTTCAGCTCCTGAGCTGTGTAAGTGGTCTCGTAACCGTCAGATCCCTTTTTGGATGTAACGGCATTTGCAGGAACGGCACTCATGACAACACTTCCGAGAACAAGCGCTGCACCAAGAACGGATGCAATTCCTTTTAAAAATTTGTTGTGCATTTCAAAATACCTCCTAATTTTTGGTTATTATGATACATACTTCGAGATTGTTATGAGTATATATCTTTGTATGGTTTTATTATACTGAACTTTGTAATGAAATGCAAGAGAAATGTGTAAAATGGGAAAAAAAAGAAACGGCGGTTTTTACCGCCGTTTCTCAATGAACCTTTGAAATTATCTGTTCTTGCGCTGCTTGGTAAGGAACAGGCCAGCTACAGAGATCAGCAGAAGGCCGCCAAGTACGCATACAACCAGAACACCGTTCATAGACTCACCGGTCTTCGGACCCGTAGGTGTTGCAGGTGCGTCATTGCCTTTGTTCGCATCATCAGAACCGGTATTGGTGTTTCCGCTGGAAACGCTGGCAACTTCCTTCTCGGTAACGATCGTAACGCTCTTAAAGGTTACAGAGTTTTCACTCTCGCTGGTGCTCATAATGTCCAAATACAAAACTTGGTTCAGATCAGCTTCGACGGGAGCAGGATCTCCGCCATAAGGATCAACATAAGACATGTCATTCACGATCGTATTGGCGCTGTTGTAGTCGATTACGACACCGCGCATCGCACCGTCAGTGCCCTTCAGGTCAGTCAGCTTAACATTGTAGGAGCTGCCGTCAATGTCGAAGGTAACGGACTTCCAGTTAGCCGCCATGACTCCGTCCGGAATATTAAAGAACACCTGCTTCCACTGACCCGGAAAAGAAACTGTCACAGCACCGTCAGCTGCGTTGGCGATGGTTACGCCCTCGAATGTCTGATCTTCTGCATGTACAAGCTCCTGAGCGGTCCATGTGGTCTCGTAGCCGTCAGATCCCTGTTTGGATGTAACGGCATTTGCAGGAACGGCACTCATGACAACACTTCCGAGAACAAGCGCTGCACCAAGAACGGATGCAATTCCTTTTACAAATTTGTTGTGCATTTCAAATCCCTCCTAATTTTTTGTTTTTTTATAATACATACTCTGAGATTGCTTTGAGTATGTATTTTTGTATAGCTTTATTATACTTAACTTTGTGATTGAATGCAAGAGAAATGTGAAAAATGGATAAAAAAAGAAACGGCGGTTTTTACCGCCGTTTCTTAATGAACCCTTTTTTGGGGATTATCTGCTCTTGCGCTGTTTGGTAAGGAACAGGCCAGCTGCAGAAATCAGCAGAAGACCGCCAAGTACGCTTACGACCAGAACACCGTTCATAGAGTCGCCGGTCTTCGGAGCGTTGTTGTTAGCCGGCTTCTCATCTGTTTTGTTATCACCGGTATTCTTATCGTCAGAACCGGTATTTGCATCGGAAGAACCGCCAACCGCATTATCGGTAATGAAGGTTGCGCCAGCTACGGTAAGCTCATTTGCACCGTCAAGCATGTTCATGAAGTCAATCGTATTGCCGGTTGCTCTCTGGTCAGCCGTGATAGTAACATATGCACCAGAGTAATCTACACCGATGTCAGTATAAAGATCGCCATCGTTTACGATTTTAATTGCGAAATCCGAGCCGCTGGTGCCGGAAGCCGGCTTGAAACCGATCAGACCCGCATCGATCACTTCCTGCGGAATAGCGTAGAAAATCTGATTGTACTGTCCTGTATAGCTGAGTTTGCTACCGTCTGCCGAGGCATCGTCTGATTTAGATACTAATGTCAATTCAGCCAGAGTATAGGTAGTCTCGTAACCGTCAGATCCCTTGGTGGATGTGGCGGCATTTGCGGGAACGGCACTCATGACAACACTTCCGAGAACAAGCGCTGCACCAAGAACGGATGCGATTCCTTTTAAAAATTTGTTGTGCATTTCAAATACCTCCTATATTATTGTTTACATAGAGCGTACCCCTGTGTCTGTTTCGGGCACGTACCTTGGTACGCTTTCATTATACTCAACTATGTGACGGAATGCAAGAGAAATTAAAAAATGGCAATTATCTGCTCTTGCGCTGTTTAGTAAGGAACAAGCCGGCTGCCGAGATCAGCAGAAGACCGCCAAGTACACTTACGATCAGAACTCCGTTCACAGAGTCGCCGGTCTTCGGAGCGCTGTCGCCTGAAGACGCCGCGGGGGCATCGTTGCCTGTGTTTGCGTCATCGCCGGAAGGGGTGTCATTGCCGCCGGCGGAGCCGGTGCTCACTTCATTCTCAGTGACAAAGGTAATGCTGTCCAGCTTGAAAGATGCGTTCTGCTGTCCGGCAACACCGATGTTTTTGACGGTTGCAATCGCACTCGCATCCTGATTGGTAAGATCCACGGTTTTGCCGAAAACTGCGACATCTCCGACATCCGAATAAGAGTCGGTGACGAACTTAACTACGAGGTTGTTTGTGCTGTCGATGTTGCATGTGCCGCCCTTTAAGCCTGCGCTTAAGACCTCTGCCGGAATGGCATAGTACGCGTTGGACCAGTCAACTCCATAAGCAAGAGAAACGGATGTGCCGTCTGCGTCTGCTGTGACAACGTCATCCTTGGAAACCAGTGTCAGCTCATTCATCGTGTAAGTTGTCTCATAGCCGTTGTCACCCTTTTTTGATGTGGCGGCATTTGCGGGAACGGAGCTCATGATCACACTCCCGAGAACCAGTGCCACGCCTAATACAGACGCGATTCCTTTTGCTAATTTACTGCGCATTTTATTTACCTCCTAAAAAAAAGAGGGGTATCTCATTAGACGGGATACCCCAGTTGAACAGTTTGTTAATTATTATTTCTTTGTCTTAATATTCTTTGCTGCAGACAAAGCGCCCTCTGCGCCCGTTTCCGTATTAATTGCCTTTACCTTATAGAAGTATTTCTTGTTAGCCTTTAGCTTCTTGTTTGTGAAGTTAGCTTTCTTTACGGTCTTGATCAGTTTGTACTCTCCGTTTTTGGAGGTAGCACGGTAAACCTCATATGCGGTGCTGTTCTTCACCTTTTTCCACTTAAGGGTAACGGAGTTATTTGTGGATGTTATGCTATTAATCTTAACCTTGCCAAGTTTTGCCGGAGTGGGATCTTCCTTGCCGGGATCAACAACAGCGCCTTCTACAGGATTCGTGGTAGTGAAGGTAACGCTGTCTACCGTGATCGTATTTGCCTCGTCAGCAAGGAGGTTCATGATACCGAGAGATCTGATGTCTGCAAGATCGGCCTCCGTTGCCTCTCCTTCAAAATTAGCGGTAGTAACCTTATTTGACTCGTAGGTTACACTGATTCCCTTGAATCCGGACTCTTTATCTCCGGTAAATTTCAGGGAATATTTGGTATTGTCGGCAGTGACAACAGCTTCACAGGCAATCAAACCTGCATTCAGGACTTTCTCAGGAATTGTATAAAATACCTGATTATACTGCGCAGGTAAGGTTATAGTGGTTCCCTCAACTACGACATCATCTCCAAGCTGACCGGCATATTCCAAATCCGTCAGAGCGTAGGTAACCTTATTCTCTACCGGTTTTACCGGCGTCTCAGCACCCTCCACTGCATTGTCAGTGATGAAGGTAATGGTCTGTGCAACTACGGTGCAGCTGTCTGCTCCGGTCTGAACAAGACCGATTGCAGTGATGCTGGGAATATGGGCGGCCGTGCGGTCTCCCTCATAATTCTCATATCTGGTTCCGCTTTCACCGTCGCCAACCTTGTCGGGATCAGCTGTAATTTCGGATTTGCCTTCTGCCACCAGGATGTCCCAGTTAAACTCGTGATCTCCGGCACACTTCAGACCAACGTTCGCGTTCTCCTCAGCGTATGTAACCTTTGCTCCCTTAAATCCGGCATCTAAGACCGCTTTAGGAATGTCGAAGTATCTGACACCCCACTGACCCGTGAAGTTCATGGAAACTGAGGTCCCGTCCACCGTAGCTTCGGCATTATAGCCCTTGCCTTCTACAATGCTCAGGTCGCTCATGTCATAAGTGGTCTCGTACAGGCCGCTCTCCGCCTGGACGGATGTCACAGCGGCATTTGCGGGAACGACACCTGTGACAACACTGCCGAGAACCAGTGCCGCACTCATAACTGCTGCAATTCCCTTTGAAATTTTTTTGTGCATTTCAAACACCTCCTAATAATATTTACAGGGCACATACGGACAAAATAGACAATATGTGCTTTACGTGTTTTTATTATACTGTAATTTATGACTAAATGCAAGAGGTAAATGATCATTTTTGTGGTTGACAAATGTGGAAATAAGTCGGAATATTTCCCTAAAAAACCTGTCTTATAATATGAAGGGCCTTCAAAGAATATACCGGAGAGGGGGAGGAAAATGGAGGATTCACAGATTATAGAGCTGTACTGGGAGCGGAGTGAGGCGGCGGTCGAGGAGACTGTGAAAAAATACGGGACGTTTTGTCACAGAGTTGCCCAAAACATTCTGACGCTCCGAGAAGATGCAGAGGAGTGCGTGAACGACGTCTGGCAGTTGGCGTGGAGCAGCATTCCGCCGCAGAGGCCGCAGGCACTGCGGGCGTGGCTGGGCAGGGTGGTGCGGAATCTGGCTATCAACCGGTGGAATCGGGATCACGCACAGAAACGGTACGCCGGCATGGAGCAGCTGCTGAGTGAATTGGAGGACTGTATTCCGTCCCCCAAAACGCCGGAAAATGAGCTGGAGGGGCAGGAGCTGACAGATTATCTGAACAGCTGGCTGGCGTCGCTGGACAGAGATGACCGCATACTCTTTGTGCGCCGTTACTGGAACGGGGAGGCGGTGAAGGATCTCGCCGGGGAGCGCGGCGCCGCTCCCGGGGCCATTGCCAAGCGGATTTACCGGCTCAGGCAGAACCTTAGACAATCACTGGAAAAGGAGGGTTATTCCATATGAAGGAAGACAAGAGCAAAAAGATGTACAACAGCATTACAGATATCAGGGACGAATATATTGAGGAGACGGCATCCGCAGGAAAGCGGCGCCGTTCGCGCCGGGGCTTATGGTCAGCAGCCGCTGCGGCAGTACTGATAGCTGCGGTAACCTGTGCGGCCGTTTTCTGGCCGGGCGGGGGAGAGCAGGGACCGCAGGAGACGGTTCTGGCGAAATCCTATGAGCCGGATTACAGGAAGGCCTATGACGGTGCGGCGCTGGATGAAAAATATCTGGCATGTATCCGGACCTTTGCGGCGCAGGCGGGCAATGAGGTTCTGGACAGCTCCGCTACCACGGCATATTCACCCACGACACTCTACACCGCGCTCTCCATGGTGTCGGAGCTGGCGGACGGCAGCAGCCTGGAGGCACTTTTGAATGCACTCGGAGCGGAGGGGACCGAAGAACTGCGCGAGAACAGCGGCAATCTCTGGCGCTATCTGTGTACCAATCCGGATACGAAAGCGCCGGGAAAAGTGACGCTCGCCAACTCCATGTGGCTCAACCAGAACTATTCGTTCAACGGGGAAAGCCTGCAGAATCTGGCGGATCACTATTATGTCGCCAGCTATACCGGGGATATGAAGAATACGATTCCGGAGAGGGTGTCGAAATGGGTGCGCAAGCAGACCAACAATCTGCTGGACTGCCAGATTAAACCGGAGGACAACACCATGGCGGTACTGTTGTCTGCGATTTATTTTTATGACGACTGGGCGGAGCATTTTGAGGAACGCGCCACCACCGAAGGCTGGTTTTGGATAACCGATGAGGAGCGGGCGGACTGCAACTATATGCACAGGAAGCAGGAGCATTGGGCGTACTATCGGGGGGAAGGGGTTACTGCCTCCGCTCAGTATTTTAAGAACGGCGGAAAAATGCTGTTTATTCTCCCTGACGATGGGAAGAGTCCTGCCGATGTGCTGGGTAACCCGGCGCTGACGGCGTCTCTGTTGGACTGGGAGGGGCTTGACAAAAAGGAGGCACTGGTGGATTGGTCAATCCCAAGGTTCACGCTGTCGGACACCATTGACCTTAAGGACGGTCTCACCGCGCTGGGGCTGGGTGAGCTGTTTGACAGCCTCACAAACCCGCTTCCTGGCCTCTCCGACGAGGTGCCTGCCTATATTGGCCACGCGGAGCAGGGAACCGCGATTTCTATCAATGAGAAGGGCTGCGAGGCGGCTTCCTATGTAGAGATAGAGGCGTTGGCAGGAGGAGCCATACCCCCGGAGGATCTGGTGGAGATGAGTCTCTGTCGGCCCTTTGTCTTTGCCATCTTAAGCGAGAACGATGTGCCGCTGTTTCTCGGGGTGGTGAACAACCCCAATGGCTAAGGGGCATAACAGAATTTTGAAGACTTGCCAGTTTTTGAGATCTGTGTTATATTCTTTATAATTTCGAGAGGAATCATGTTCCATATTCAGAAAGAGAGAAATTATGAAGACGGATGTATTGATCGTGGGGAGCGGCTGCTCGGGACTGTACTGTGCGCTGCATCTTCCTAAAGATAAGCAAATTACCATTATTACCAAGAGGGACGTCAGAAGCAGCGACTCTTTTCTGGCTCAGGGCGGAATCTGTATGCTGAAGGATGAGTCTGACTATGACAGCTATTTTGAGGACACGTTAAAGGCCGGGCATTATGAGAACGACCGGGAGTCTGTGGAGATCATGATTCGTTCCTCGCAGATGGTGATACAGGATCTGGTTGGCTATGGGGTGGAGTTTGCCAGGGACGAGAACGGAGAATTGATGTTCACCAGAGAGGGCGCACACTCCGATAAGAGGATTCTCTTTCACGAGGATATTACGGGCAAAGAGATTACGGGCAAGCTGCTTGCGGCAGTGCAGGAGCTGTCCAATGTGACGATTTTGGAATATACCGTGATGGCGGATATTGTCTGCCGGGATAACCGCTGTTTCGGCGCGGTTGTCTGGATGCCGGACGGGAGTGTTGAGACGATTGAAGCCGGCAACACCGTGTGGGCGTGCGGCGGCATTGGAGGACTTTACCGCCGGTCCACGAATTTTCAGCATCTGACGGGGGACGCGCTTGCCATCGCCTTAAAGCACGAGGTGCGCCTGAAGGATATCAATTATGTGCAGGTGCATCCCACTACCTTTTACACGGAAGAGGCCCAGGGGAGATGTTTTCTGGTTTCGGAGTCTGTCCGCGGCGAAGGGGCAAAGCTTTATGACAAAAATATGGAGAGCTTCGTGGATGAGCTGAAACCCAGAGACGAGGTGACGGCGGCGATTATTGCCCAGATGGAAAAGGATCACACGGAGCATGTGTGGGAGGATCTGCGGCCCATCCCGGAAGAAGAGCTTAAGATGCATTTTCCGAACATTGTAGAGTATTGCAGCAAGCAGGGCTACGATGTGACAAAACAGTGTATCCCGGTAGTGCCGGCCCAGCACTATTTTATGGGAGGCGTCTGGGTGGATCACGACAGTAATACCTCGATGGAGAATCTCTATGCGGTCGGGGAGACGGCGTGCAACGGTGTCCACGGCAGGAACCGGCTTGCCAGCAATTCTCTTCTGGAAAGCCTTGTATTCTCGGGCCGTGCGGCGGCAAAGATCTCGCAGGATGATTCGTGCCATGATGCGGATGCGGCGGCGCTGTTTGCCGCTGTGGACAGGGAAAGCTACAGAGACCATGCGGCGTGCAGCCGGGAGAACCACACCCGTGTGAGGGATGCCATCGCCGAGGCAGAGCTGGAAATGCACAAATCCGAGGACAGCTATTCAGGGGCGCTTGTCGGCCTGCAGGGACGGAGACATTTAGAGGCGTAGGAGGACGGAAGATGTACGATCAGGTAACATTAAAATTAAATATGGACCCGCTGATTCTTGGCGCGCTGCGGGAGGATATCACCAGCGAGGATGTGTCTGCCAACAGCGTTATGCCCCGCCCGCAGGCGGGGGAGGCCGACCTCTTGTGCAAGGAGGACGGGATTATCTGCGGACTGCAGGTATTTGAGCGGGTGTTTACTTTGCTGGACGAGGGCACGAGGATTGAGTTTTTGGCGCAGGACGGCGATGAGGTGAAAAAGGGCCAGCTTGTGGCGAAGCTCCGCGGGGATATCCGCACCCTTTTGTGCGGTGAGCGCACGGCGCTCAATTATCTGCAGCGCATGAGCGGAATTGCGACCTACACGCACAGCGTGGCGGCGCTTCTTGCAGGGTCAAAGACAAAGCTTCTCGACACGAGAAAGACGACTCCGAACAACCGTATTTTCGAGAAATATGCGGTTCGTGTGGGCGGCGGAAACAACCACCGCTACAACCTCTCCGACGGAGTCCTTTTGAAAGATAACCATATCGGTGCTGCGGGCGGCATCAAAGAGGCTGTGGCGGCAGCGAAAGCCTACGCCCCCTTTGTGCGAAAGATCGAGGTGGAGGTGGAGGATCTGGATATGGTGAAGGCTGCCGTGGAGGCAGGCGCGGATATTATCATGCTGGACAACATGGGCACCGAGCAGCTCAAAGAGGCTATCCAATGGATTGACGGCAGGGCTGAGATCGAGGTGTCCGGCAATGTGACGCGGGAGAACATCTCCCGGCTTGTGGATCTGGGGGTGGACTATATCTCCAGCGGAGCGCTGACCCACTCCGCACCGATTCTGGATCTCTCGCTGAAAAACATGCATCCGCTGACATGAAAATCTGATATCAAAAATCGGTCTGTCCGGGAATTTGGGCAGGCTGATTTTTTAATGCCATTCCTCGATATGTTGCATTTTGCTGAAATAATGAGCCGCGGTTTTCAGTATTCATTGACAACCTGAACAAATTATGAGAAAATATAAACGCTAATTACCTGAAAATTGTTATGCAATGATCGAGGAGAAAACCATGAAAAAATTGAATGCATTTCTTTTGATTCTGGCGTTGACCGCGACAACTCTGCTGTCTGCCTGCGGTGAGGCCGACCCGGCATCCAATCCGGATGCTGAAAATTCTGCAGGCGTGAATGCTGAAGGAGAGACGCAGGAGCTGATCACAGTGACGAAATCGTCAGAGAGTGAAAATTCTTTCGGGGGTATGGAGCTCTATGCTTTGAAGGAGCTCGATACCTTCTCGCCCGACGGAAGGATCACCGCGCACTTCTGGCAGGATTCCAACGATACTCTTTACTACAGCGTTTTTTCGGACAAGGAAGAGGTGATAACGCCGTCGAAACTGGGGCTGTTGGTCACAGGCTGCAATTTCGCCACCGGGGTTACGAACATTACCGCACAGGAGAGCCCGGAGAGAATCGAGCAGAAATATGAAACCTGTCTCACGGTATCGCTCGATGAAGTGGAATGCGTGGACGACTGTATCGAGAGGGATATTTATCTGGAAAAGGGTGACGCGAAGCTGACGCTGGCCGTGCGCCTCTATAATGACGGTTTTGCTTTCCGCTACAAGGATGTGGACTGTGGAACCGGCGGCGCGGTGACTGTGGTCAGCGAGGAAAGCCAGGTCAATCTGCCGGAGAATACAACGACTTTTGCGGGCGGTTACAGTGCCACCTATGAATTTGATTACAACAAGCGTTCTTACTCTGAGTTAAAAAATCACAATGGTGTGTTTAACACGCCGCTGACCGCCGATACCGGCGCGCGGTGGCTCTTGTTTTCCGAGTCTGATGTATACGCGAACGATGTCAGCTACTGCAAGAGCGTTCTGGAGACGAAGGGCGGCAGCGCTTCCCTCAACTGGAAGTTTGGTTTCAAGCGCGATCCCGCGAATGAGGTCAACGATGATCTCTCCAGCCCGGGCCACATCCGAATCACAAAGATTGAGACGGAAAACGGTTTCACGACGCCGTGGCGTGTCGCCATTATCGCGGATGATCTGAACGGATTGATAAATTCTTCGGTTATCGATTCGCTTTGTCCGGCAATGGATCAGGATCTGTTCGCCGACACGAGCTGGATAAAGCCGGGCAAGGTGTCCTGGTCCTGGTGGTCCGGCGGCGATCAGCACAACTATGATATTCAGGTCCAGCATGTGGATTTCTCCGCGAAATACGGCTGGGAGTACTGCTGTCTGGATGCGGGCTGGCCCACCTTTGAGAACCGGATTGAGGAGCTCTGTACATATGCGAGGGACAAGGGGGTAGGCATTATTTTATGGGTTAACTACCTGAAGCTCAAGACGCCCGAAGATATTGAGAAACTCTTTTCCCAGTGGTCAAAGTGGGGAGTGGCAGGAGTCAAGACCGACTACTTCGAGAGTGATGATATCGAGGTGCTGGAGTCGATGAAAAATGTGGCAGAGATCGGCGCAAAGTACAGGCTGATGGTCTACTATCACGGCTGCATCAATCCCTGCGGTGAGACGAGGACCTATCCGAACATCATGTCCAGCGAGGCGGTTCTGGGCGAGGAATTCCGCAAGTGGTCCACCGCACCGGAGCCGAGAAACTGCCTGATGTATCCTTTTACGAGAAATATCACGGGCTCCATGGACTATACTCCGGCCTGCATCGCCATTACCAAAACCGGAGAGACGGCGGGATTTTCCCTTGCGAAAGCGGTGGTTTACGAGTCTGCGCTGCAGCACTTTGCGAGTTCTGCCTACAGCTTCCCGAGCTTTTTGGGACTGCCGTTCCTGTCGAGGATTCCAACGGCGTGGAACTCCACGAAGTTTATTGACGGTTATCCCGGCGAGCACATCACGATCATGCGCACCGACGGCAGGGATTACTATATCGGTTCCATGACCTTGCAGAAGCGCGATGTGAGTGTTGCACTGGATTTCCTCGGAGAGGGCAGCTATAACGCATACATCTATGCCGACGATGAGGACGGCAAGCTGGTGCTCGAGAAAAAACAGGTGACTTCGAAGGATACGCTGGAGCTCTCGCTTATGAACATCGGCGGTGCGGCAGTTCTGATCACGAAGGATGAGATAAACACGGAGGTCGAGAGTTCGGACACGGACAGAGAGGGCTTTACCTATTACGAGTGCGAGGACGGTGTGCTCTCCGGCGAGGCCAGAGTTGCCGAGGCAAATATGTGCAGCGGCGGCAGAAAGGTTGGATATGTCGGAAACGGCAGTGAGAACGCGGCGAAGCTTACAGTGGAAGCAGAGGAGGCCGGAACCTATGAGCTTTTGCTCTACTACTGCACCGGAGAGGCGCGCGGCCTTACGGTCACTGTCAACGAGGAGAGCTATGAGCTCAGGAATCTCACCGGGCAGGGCTTTGACATACCTGTCGAGACTTCCATTGAGGTGACTTTGGATAAGGGCAAAAACACGGTCACTTTCAGCAGCGCCGGCGGCTATGCGCCCGATCTTGACCGGATTGCAATTGGACGTAAAGAATAAAAAAGAGATACAGGCTGTAAAAAGGCCTGTATCTCTTTTTCGTTTGCCCAACAAGGGGAGAAAAAAATTTTGCTCTTAACCAGTCGTTTT